>JBKPSP010000031.1:0-45184 GCA_046735175.1 Acidobacteriota bacterium | reverse complement strand
AGATGACTTAGAAGGTCTCGTGGGCTCGGAGATGTGTATAAGAGACAGACGCAACACATGATTCTTCTTCGTCTCGTAGTCGTGGTCATCCACGTTGATACGGAACTTGACTTCCTTGACCACGATCTGCTTCTGATGCTTCTTGGCCTCGCGCTCTTTCTTTTCCTGCTGATACAGGAATTTCCCATAATCCATGATGCGGCAAACCGGAGGCTGCGCTGTGGGGGAAATCTCTACCAGGTCAAGGTTCTTTTCGCGGGCCATCTTGAGCGCTTCGAACGGCTGCAGGATGCCGATCTGCTTGCCTTCATCGTCAATCACGCGAATTTCGCGGGCGCGAATACGCTCATTTATGCGGATAAATCTTTTATCGATGCAATACCTCCCGTTACACGTTCAACGGCGTGGGGATAGGAAAGTATAGCATGGGACCTTGAGCATTCAGCACTCAGCATTCAGCCCCGGACAGTTTCTCTGCGGTCCCGGCGAATCCTCCGCGACCTCTGCGGTTAAAAGTCTTGGGTTTTAAGATTTTAACCGCAGAGATTGCGGAGCCATACGCAGAGTTCGCCGAGACAACCGATCTGGCTGAATGTTGAGCGCTGCGGAAAGAGCAAACGCTCACGTAGGGGCGGGTGCCCTCACCCGCCCAGCCGCGCTTCGCGCGGCGATTCGGCGAGCAAACCTCGCCGCCCGGGTGAGGCACCCGGGCCTACGTGAGCATTCTTTTCTCCACCAGTTCCTCGACTTTCTGCAGCACCTCATCCTCACTCAATGCCGTCGAATCCAAAACCACGGCATCCGTCGCCGCCTCCAGCGGCGAATTCGCCCGCGTCCGGTCCCGCCGGTCCCGTTCGCGCAGCTCCTCCGCCATTGCTTCCGCCGAAACTCCGCGCGCGTGCTGCTGCTGTATTCGCCGCTGCTCGCGAATCACCGGATCAGCGTCCAGAAAAATCTTCACGTCCGCATCGGGAAAAACTTTCGTCCCGATGTCTCGTCCTTCCATGACCACGCCGCCGCATTCGCCAAGCTCACGCTGTCGGGCCACCATCCACGCGCGCACTTTCGGATGCACCGAAACTCGCGATGCCGCCTGCGAAACGTCCTCTTCGCGCACCCTCTGCGTCACATCGCGTCCATCGAGCAGCACGCGGTTTCCACCCAGCGTCGGCTCAATCTTGATCCGCGAATTGTGAGCGAGAGTATCCAGCGCGTCCTCATCGTCGAACGAGATGTCATTCTCAATGGCTTTCAGAGCCAGCGCCCGATACATCGCGCCGCTTTCCAGGTTGACGTAACCCAATTTCCGAGCAAGCCGCGAAGCAATGGTGCTCTTCCCAGCGCCGGCGGGGCCGTCAATCGCGATAATCAGTTTGCGGGGAGGGGTTTCGCTCATCTTCGAGAGCGATTGTACACGTCAACTTTTCGGCACGAAGCCCAAGCTGGATCGCTGGAACAGCGAACTGCCGGCACGCAGTGGGTGAAAAAATAGGCTGATCCCACCGCTGAGGCTGAAATCAGGTCACAGACTCAAGCCATCCGTGGGAATTCTCAAGATGTTTGTCTTTGATCCGTGTTGATCCGCGTGAGTCCGTGGCCATGAATTTTCCTAATCCGTCCCCGACCTTCGCACCGGCTCTCTTGACGTCACCTGAATCAGCGTGCGGTGCCCCACCGGCACAAAACTGAACTCGCGCGCCGCCAGTAACGCGTTCACCGCCTCGCGCACCTTCGACCGCGCCACGAAACTTCCGAAGAATGATTCCAGTTCCTGCTGGTCTGCCGCAACCACGCAATCCAGATATTTCGAGAGCAGCGCCGACAACGCCGAGTTCACCGAGCAGTTCACGCCTTCCGCGACCGCATCCGGCGCCCAGCGCTGTAGCACGTCCCAGGACGCACCCCCGCGCTGGCTGTAGTCCACGCGCGTAATCCTCAGCTTCGACCACAAGTCCGACAGTGCCCGATCGATTGCAGGAGCCGAAATCCCCTTACCCAGATCCTCAAGCAGGCTCAGTTTTGAAACCGGGCCTTTGCGGTGGATGATCGCATAGGCGTCGCAGGCCAGCTGAGAATATGGCGACCGCGCCCCGGGCTTCGGTGCCTGCCGCGGATTCCGCTCGCCGACCAGCGCATAGAAATAAGGAAACACCGAAGCCGACAGCAAGAACGCATTGTTCTCGCCGAAGAGGTTTGCCTCGTATGCTGACTTGTCGCGGAGCAGGCGCACCATCAGTTCGGTTGCCTCTTTTGCCCTCGAATCAGTAGACGCCTGCTTTGGCGTAGGAAGCCGCTCGTCCGTTCCCGCCCACGCGCCCACAAACGTTGGCGCGAGTACCGGCGGCGACGCCGGGAACATCAGCGAAAATCCATTGGCCTCGATGAAGCTGCGTGCGTCATCCAGCGTGCGAACCGCTTTGCCGTTCACCCGCCATTGATCCCGACGAAGGTCGTGCAGCTCAAGGTCAGTCATGGCGGCCTAAACTTTTTTTGTCCTGGATTTAAGCAGCAGGCCGAGAAAGGCCCCTATGGAGAGGATCGTCAGCCCGTGAGAGGCAAGCGCCACGGCGTACTCGCCGGTCGTGAGATAGACGACCTCATCGTGAATTTTGACCGCGTGCTCGCGGCCGGAGCTCATTGCCGTCGGACGCGTAGCGCCGTAGTGGTGAATGAGGAAGACAGTCGAAATGGATAGCGCGAGCGCCAGCAGCCCGATTTGCCACACGATTTTTCTCGGAGAGCGTCGAACCATCGAGTCAGACATTCACCATTACCCTTACCTAAACTCATCGAGTCTAAACGAAAGCCTTACCTGACGGCTGAGAGCTGAGAGCTAGATCCTCTTAAACGCCCTCTGAATGTCTCTCATCGAGTACCGCAGCACTACCGGCCGCCCGTGCGGGCAGGTCATCGGGCAATCGGTTTTCGAAAGTTCCGCCAGCAGCCACTCCATCTTGTTCTGCTCGAGCGGCATGTTGACCTTGATGGCGGCATGGCACGCGATCGAAGCCGCGATGCGCCCGCGAATCTGATCCAGATTCAGCGCCTGATCTTCGCGTGAAAACTGATCGAGCAGTTCGTGCAGCATGTGCTCGACCTGCGCCGCTTCCACTCCCGCCGGCGCGATTTTCACCGCGATGCTGCGTGTGCCGAATGGCTCCGCCTCGAAGCCGTTGCTGTGCAGTTCCTCAGACAGCTCGGAAAACACCGCCTGTTGCGCCGGCGTCAGTTCGATCACGATCGGCATCAACAGCCGCTGGCTCTCGACCGCCTGCTGCGCGCGCAGCCTCAGCACCCGCTCGAACAGCACCCGCTCATGCGCGACGTGCTGATCGATGATCCACAGCCCATCATGGTTGATTGCCAGAATGAACGACTCGCGCAATTGCCCAAGCGGCTTCAGCGACGACAGGCTTGGAACCTCACTGATCCCTTCAACATCCTCATCGATCGCAGGCGCGCAACGGTCTGCTTCCGGCGCCTCGACCGGACCTCCGAAGGTTTGCCGGGGAAAACGCGCAACCGGAATCGCGGCATTGGCTTGCACCTCGATTCCTTCTGAAAACTGAAATCGTTCCGCGATGGCTGGCTGTGGGGGTGCCTGCAACCCGAACTCCTGCGGAGCCGCCGCCCCATACTGCCAGGGCTGGCTTTCGGCCACGGCTGCCCGCGCTCCCGGCGTGAGCGACGGGCTGGCCGTCGGATGGGCGCGAATCTCGGTCACAAACTGTGGCACCGGTCTCGCCTTCATCAGCGCCGCGCGGACCGAGTCGCGCAGGAAGTCATGCATCACGCTCTGCTGGCGGAAGCGCACCTCGGTCTTCGATGGATGGACGTTTACGTCTACCTCCGCGTTCGGCATCTCCAGAAAAAGCAGCACGACCGGAAAGACAGTCGGCGGCAGAATGTTGCGGTACGCCTCGGTAAGCGCATGCTGAATCAGCCGGTCGCGGATCAACCGCCCGTTCACGAAGGTGTAAATCGAATTGCGATTCAGCTTCTGGATCTCCGGCTTCGAAACGAATCCATGCAGGCGCAAGCTCCCCGGATCCATTGGGGGGCGGGCGTCTCGCCCGCCTAGTTCGTCATCCTCAATTTCCTGCCTCCGCCATGGCGGCGGCTGCGGCAATCCCACGTGCGCCAGCGGCAGCTCCGCTGCAAGCGGAATTAACTGATCGAGAGTTTCCTTGCCAAACACCTGGTACACCCGCTCGCTGTACCCCGCGACAGGAGGCGCAACCAGCATGGCGTTTGTCGCCGAATGCAGTTCGAAATGTTTTTCCGGATGCGCCAGCGCATAGTGCGTCACCAGCGAAGCGATGTGCGAAAGCTCCGTGGATTCAGCCTTCAAAAACTTCTTTCTCGCCGGAACATTAAAGAAGAGATCGCGGACGCTGATGGAAGTTCCTGCCGGCAGCCCGGCTTCTTCTACGCGAAACATCTTCCCGCCGTTTATCTCGATGACCGTCCCCGAATCCTGATCAGGGGCGCGAGTTTCCAGCTTCAACCGCGAAACCGAAGCGATCGACGGCAGCGCCTCCCCGCGAAATCCAAGTGTTGAAATCTCCAGCAGGTCTTCGGCATCTTTGATCTTCGAAGTCGCATGCCGCTCGAAGGCGAGCAGGGCATCGTCGCGCACCATGCCGCATCCGTCATCGGTGATCTCAATCAGCTTCTTCCCGCCGGCTTCCACTTGAATCTTGATCCGCGTCGAACCCGCATCGAGAGAATTCTCAAGCAGCTCCTTCACCACAGACGCAGGCCGCTCAACCACTTCGCCCGCAGCGATCTTGTTGGCAACATGCTCAGGAAGGACGTGAATGCGGCCCATGGCGTTGGTTCAGTTTGGCAGAGAAGGGCAGGGAAGGCAAAAGTGTTTGCGCCAAAAGTGCCCGGTAACCACTAACGGCGGAGCCAGAGGACTTGGATTCGCCGCCCCAATTTCTCAAAGTGCCGATCTGACGTGACTAGAGTTGCTGTGCGAATTTCCGCCAGGGCGGCTGCGATAGCATCGGCATAGGGAATGTTATGAACCGCTTTGATTTCCGCCGCTTTGGTAATGTGCGGCATATCTGCTGGAACAAGCTGGAACGGTGCCTGTGACAGCGAAAACATCAGCCTTTTTGTCGCCTCTTCTCCTCTGCGTTGCCACAAAACGTAAAACGCCTCGCCCCAGTTCACAACCGACACGAGTAGGCGAGAGTTATTCCGCAGCGCATCGGTAAGTAATCGCTCAATGCGATCAGCACCGGTTTCGTCATTCAGGAAGGCGAGCAGCGCGTTGGCATCAAGCACATAAGCACGCGTCATTTCTCGCTACGGTGCTCCCGTTCACGGGCTTCGACCAGAGAATCCGGGCCCTTCAGAGAACCTCGCAGCGAGCGGATATAAGCCTCTGTGATTGGCTCAAGGATTAACCGCGTGTCTTCGATTTCAATCGCTACTCGTGTTCCGGCTTTGATCCCTAACTTTTGGCGAACCTCAACCGGAATGACAAGTTGCCCTTTCGAGCTGACCGTAGTAAAGCCATCGCGCATAATGCTTACATGATAACATAGGTAAGACGTTACAGTCCAGTAAGAATCACAATACCTGACAGCGAATATTTTGCGAAAGTCGTCGCCGGAATTTAAAATACTTAAATGTCCTCTCTCTCCTGGGCCCACCCCCTCGTCGCCGAGTGGTTCACCGCGAAATTCGGCACGCCTACCGAGCCTCAGGAGCAGGGCTGGCCGCACATTCTTGCGGGACGCACCACGCTGATCTCGGCTCCGACCGGATCAGGCAAGACGCTCGCCGCCTTTCTCGCCTGCATAGATCGCTTGGTCCGTAAAGCTCTCAATGGGGACCTGCAGGACCGCACGGAAGTCCTCTATATTTCCCCGCTTAAAGCGCTCGGCAACGACATTCAAAAGAACCTCGAAGGTCCGCTGGCAGAAATCCTGCAGCTCGCAGGCGAGCGCGGCCTGCTCATGCCGCAGATTCGCACCGCGGTCCGCACCGGCGACACGCTCATGCACGAGCGCCGGGCCATGCTGAAATGCCCGCCGCACATCCTGGTCACGACTCCCGAGTCGCTCTACATCCTGCTCACCGCCGAGAGCAGCCGGAAGATTCTGCGCGATGTCGAAACCGTCATCGTGGACGAAATTCACGCGGTAGCCGACGACAAACGCGGAGCGCACCTGACGCTCTCGCTCGAGCGTTTAGAGCACCTCACCACCAAGCCTCCGGTGCGCATCGGACTTTCGGCAACCCAAAAGCCGATTGAAGATGTCGCGCACTTTCTCGCCGGAAACGGCCGCCCCGATCCCGTTGTCGTCAACATCGGCCACAAACGCACGCTCGACCTCGCGATCGAAATTCCCAACACGCTCCTCGGCCCGATTGCCACCAATGAGATGTGGGATGAAATTTACGAACGCATCGTCGAGCTCTCTGCCCAGCATCGTTCAACCCTGGTTTTTGTGAATACGCGCCGTCTGGTCGAGCGTGTATCGCATCATCTCGCGGAGCGCATCGGCGAAGATCAGGTCGGAGCGCACCATGGAAGCCTGTCCCGCAAGCTGCGCCTGATCGCAGAAAGGAAATTAAAAGAAGGACAGATCAAGGTCCTCGTCGCAACCGCCTCGCTCGAACTTGGAATCGATATCGGCACGGTTGACCTGGTCATTCAGATCAGCTCTCCCCGTGCGATCGCAGTCGCCCTGCAGCGAGTCGGACGTTCCGGCCACTGGCGAGGCGCAGTCCCCAAAGGACGCCTGTTCGCAACCACGCGCGACGAACTGATCGAGTGCGCAGCCCTGGTGCGCGCCATCCGCCACGGCGATCTCGACCGCCTGATGATCCCCGACTCGCCGCTCGACGTCCTCGCCCAGCAGATCGTGGCAACGTGCACCACAGCACGCGTAGGGACGGGGGCCCTCACCCGTCCGGTCGAGCGAAGCTCGACAGCAACTGGGGTGCCCCAGGTCTCGCCGATTTTGCGAGACCTGGGAGACGACACGGACTCCGGATGGGACGAAGACGAACTCTTTAGCCTGATCACCCGCGCCTACCCCTATCGCAATGTGGCTCGCGAAACTTTCAACAGCATCCTCGAGATGCTCTCCGAAGGCATCGCCGCACGTCGCGGCCGTTACGGAGCTTACCTCCACCATGATCGTGTGAACCGCAAACTGCGTGCCCGCCGAGGAGCACGCCTCGCCGCGATCACCAGCGGCGGCGCGATTCCCGAAACCGCGCTGTTCACAGTGGTCGCGCAGCCGGAAGGTGTCGTCGTTGGAACTCTCGACGAAGACTTCGCCATCGAGAGCAACGCCGGCGACATCATGCTGCTCGGCAACACCTCCTGGCGCGTTCACCGCGTCGAAAGCAAGTCAGGGCGCGTGCTGGTCGAAGACGCGCACGGCGCGCCTCCAACTGTCCCCTTCTGGAATGGCGAAGCTCCGGGCCGAACCCAGGAACTTTCATTACACGTCGCCGAGCTGCGCAAAGAAATCAGCGAACGCCTTCCTGGCGTAAAGCCGCTGGCTGCGCTCCTTTCAGCTTCGGAATCGGATAAGTCGAGGTCGGAGGTTGGGGTGAACGGGAGTGGCACGAACGGGAAGGGCACGACTTCAGTCGTGCCGCATGACTTGCCGGACGATTACAAAAGCGAAGCGCAACGCGCTTCGCAGGCTTTGAGCTACCAGTCTGGAATTGAAGCGGTAGCCGCCTGGCTGCAGCAGGAGTGCGGCCTCGACCAATCCGGGGCGCAGCAATCGATTCAGTACATCCTCGAAGGCCGCGCCGTACTCGGCGATGTCCCCACGCAAAGCACCATCATTGCTGAGCGCTTCTTCGACGAAGGCGGCGGCATGCAGCTCATCATCCATGCCCCTTTCGGCGCGCGCGTCAACAAGGCCTGGGGACTGGCCCTGCGCAAGCGTTTCTGCCGCAGCTTTAACTTCGAGCTTCAGGCCGCCGCCACAGACAACGGCCTCAACATCGCTCTGGCCGAACAGCACAGCTTTCCCCTTGGCGATGTTTTTCACTTCCTGAACGCCGAAACCGTGCAGCCGGTACTGGAGCAGGCCGCCCTGGCCTCGCCAATTTTCGGCACACGCTGGCGCTGGGACGCGAACCGTTCTCTCGCGCTCCTTCGCTTTCAGGGCGGAAAGAAAATTCCGCCACAGATTCAGCGCATTCGCTCCGACGACTTGCTCGCCTCGGTCTTCCCCGACGTCGCCGCCTGCCAGGAGAACATCGTCGGTGACATCCAGATTCCCGACCATCCCCTCGTCAAAGAAGTCATGAAAGATGTTCTGACCGAGGCGATGGACATCGACGGAATAAAGGAAATCCTGCGCGGCATCGAGACCGGCCGCATTCGCTGCCTTGCGGTCGATACGCCTGTGCCCTCGCAGTTCTCGCATGAAATTCTGAACGCGAACCCGTACGCCTATCTCGACGACGCACCGCTTGAAGAGCGCCGGGCCCGCGCAGTCGAAATGCGCCGGATCCTGCCCGAGTCGGTCCTCGAGGAAGTAGGCAAGCTCGATCCAGCAGCCATCGAGCAGGTAAGGGAAGAAGCCTGGCCCGATGTCCGCGATGCCGATGAGCTGCACGATGTGCTGCACACGCTGATTGCTTTCCCAATTGTTGATAGCTCCACACGCCACGTAGGGGCGGGTGCCCTCACCCGCCCAATCGAGCGCAGTTCGCCCAATTGGCTGCCGCTCTTCGAAAAACTCAGATCCGGAAACCGCGCCCTTCGCGCCCAAGCTGGAGCCCGCGATTATTGGCTCGCCGCCGAACGCGCCTCATCATTCACCCACTGGTTTCCGGATGCGGTTCTCGAATCCGCTCCGCCGGATTTTGGCAAACCGCAATCCACTGACGATGCCGTGCTGTCTCTGGTCACTGGCTGGACGTCGCATGTCGGTCCGATCACTTCAACCGAACTCGGCGTTCTGCTCGGGATTGAAGCGAGCGAAATCGAGAAGGCCATGCTGCGCCTCGAAGCGTCTGGCTCGATTCTTCGCGGAAGCTTCACGGATAGTTCTTCGCGAGCAGGAGAGCCCACAACCCACGAGTGGTGCGATCGCCGCCTGCTCGCTCGCATTCATCGCCTCACCGTCGCCACCCTTCGCAAGCAGATCGAACCGGTCACGCCCGCTCAGTTCATGCGCTGGCTTTTGCGATGGCAGCATGTCGCGCCGGGATCTCAGTTGCAGGGCGAACGCGCCACGCTTGAAGTCCTCGGACAGCTCCAGGGATTCGAGATTCCCGCGAACGCATGGGAGCGCCAGGTGCTCGCCCGCCGTGTCGCTGATTACGACCCCAAGTGGCTAGATCAACTCTGCCTGACCGGCGCGGTCGGTTGGGGACGGCTCTCCCCGCATCCAGCAACTCTCGAAGCCTCAGACGGCAACGGACGCCGCCGCGTCATTCCCACCAGCGTCGCTCCCATCACCTTCTTTGTCCGCGAAGAAGCCGATTGGATGACCCCACACTCCGCCTCCAGCGACGCTCACGGCCTCAGCCCGATTGCGAAACAGATGTTCGAATTTCTGCAACAGCACGGCGCCTCGTTCTTCGCCGACATTGTTCGCGGAACCGGCAAACTGAAAGCTGAAGTCGAGACCGGTTTATGGGAACTGGTCGCCGCCGGCCTGGTCACCGCCGACGGCTTCGACAACTTACGTTCTTTGATCGATCCCAAGCGGCGCGCCGGGCAGGGAAGCGGACGCACCGCGCGTCCCCGCCACAGTGCTGGACGCTGGGCGATCTTGCACACCGATTCTGCTGTCGAGCACGATCGTGCAGTCGAAGCCACCTGCTGGATGCTCCTCAAACGCTATGGCGTCGTCTTCCGCGATCTGCTCGCCCGCGAGAGCAATCTGCCGAAATGGCGTGAACTGCAGATCGCCTATCGCCGCCTCGAAGCCCGCGGCGAAATTCGTGGCGGAAGATTTGTAGATGGATTTGTGGGCGAACAGTTCGCACTGCCGGTTGCCGTCGAATCTCTCCGCGCGACTCGCAAGCAGCCGACGGCTGGCGAACTGGTCACCATCTCAGCCGCCGATCCGCTGAACCTCATTGGAATTATTGTTCCGGGAGAAAGGGTGCCGGCCATCTCCGGCCGCACCGTGGCCTATCGCGACGGAGTTCCAAGCGAAACGGAAGTCTCACATTCCGTCGCCGCGATAGTCTGAACGTTAGGTTTTCCTCTGTGCCCTCTGTGGTTAAAGGTTTTGATTTTCAGGCGAGTCGGCAGTGCCCGCAAATAAATATCGGGAACCATGGCGAGGGGTTCTCCAAGTTTCCCGATAGCCCTCGCCCGCGCAGACCTATAAAAGCGCTTCCCCACGCTTTGCCGAACGATAAGCAGTCGTATCTTTAGCACCAAAATGGGGCAGTTTTCCCAAAATGGAAATCTTGTTACGAAAACGGAACAAGATTGATTTTGCCGCTCTCAGGGAATCCTCAGCTTAAGCAGAGTCGCCGGATCCAGATAGACCCCTTGCCACCGTACCGCTAGGTGCAGATGAGGCCCGGTCGCGCGCCCGCTGTCGCCGCTAAGCCCAATAACCTGATGAGCTTGCACTTCATCCCCCTCTTTTACTTTGAACTCCGAAAGATGCAGGTAAAGGCTGAGCAATCCCTGTCCGTGATCGATGACCACGCAGTTGCCTTCGAAATACAGCGACCGGGCCAGCAGGACCGTTCCTGCATTAATTGCTCCCACCGGTGTTCCAGAAGGGACCCCAAAATCCAGCCCCTGATGGCGGCTGAGCACCGCGCCGTTGAATACCCGCGCGGTTCCGAAGATGTCGGAAATCGGCGCAGCCACCGGCGCAACAAACGATCCTTCCCACAATTTCTGCGCAGTCACATTCGCAAACGTCTGCTGCTTTACGCTTCTGTCAGCGTTGATGACTTTCAGTTGCTCGGGGTCAGGCTCGGTGAACTGCTTGGCCACTTTCGCTGCGATCTTCGGATAAGTTGCGCGCGCCACTCCGATCTTCTTTCGGATCTCGGCCGATTTCCCGCCCGCCAACTTTTCGCTGACCACGAGATCGTAATTTCCCGCAGCGGTTTCGATCGGCACTGCCGCCAGCGCATACCAACCGCTCGCATCCTCGGCGCGGAAAAACGTCACCTCATGCCCAAACCACCTTGCGCTGATGTCCTGAATTTTTTTCGAAGCGGGAACGTGAAACAGCACCGGCGATCCCGGAACAAGCTTTTCAGGTTGCCACGCGATTCCGGGCCGGGCAGCCGGCGCACCCCGCAACTCGCCTGACAGCACCGCCGCGAATAAAAAGACCGATGCGCTACGCCGAAGCATTCAACTGAATAGTACCGAGCCAAAGCAGCTAGTGCCACGCCATTAAGTTTTTCTTCGCGCCTTTGCGAATCCTTTGCGCCCTTTGCGGTCAAAGTCTTTTGACACCGCCCGCCCGGTTTGCCTTCCCCGCAAGCCCCTGTGCTAGTATTACCGCGCAAGTCGGTTTCACCCGGCGCTAAAGCAGTCCCTTACGCGCCAACATGTCAGCACCGGCGACGGCGTTTCGCCCCGCCTGGTCGCTTGCGCATCCTAGTGGAGCGAAATGCAAGATGCGTGAGGAAAGATGAAAGATACGCTGGGAGTACTGTTGGCTGGAGGGGCTGGCGAGCGGCTCTATCCCCTCACTCGCGACCGCGCCAAGCCCGCCGTCACCTTCGGCGGCATTTACCGCATCATTGACATCACCCTTTCCAACTGCGTCAACTCAGATCTTCGCCGCGTCTATATCCTTACTCAGTACAAGGCCCTCTCCCTGAATCGCCACATCCGCGAAGGCTGGACCATCCTCGGCCGCGAGATGGGCGAGTTCATCGAAGTCCTGCCTCCCATGAAGCGAGTCAGCGACCAGTGGTATCAGGGCACCGCCGACGCCGTCTATCAGAACATTTATTCCATCGGCTCCGAGCAGCCCAAGCACGTGCTCATTCTTTCCGGCGATCACATCTACAAGATGAACTACGGCCTGATGCTCAAGCAGCATCTCGATTCCGCCGCCGACGTCACCCTCGCCACCATCCAGATCGACCCCGACGAAACCTATCGCTTCGGCGTAATGGCCGTCGACTCCGACAATCGCGTCACCGGCTTCGAAGAGAAGCCTACTTTCACCAAGCTGCGCTCTCCCTACAATCCCGACAAAGTTTCCGCCTCCATGGGCATTTATCTCTTCAATACCGACGTCCTGATCCCAATCCTTTTGAAGGATGCGGAAGACGAAAAGTCCAGCCATGATTTCGGCAAAGACATTCTCCCTAAAATGGTCGACGACTACCGCGTGTACTCCTATGACTTCGTGGACGAGAACAAGAAGGAAGCCCAATACTGGCGCGACGTGGGAACGCTCGAGGCCTATTACGAAGCCAACATGGACGTGGTCTCGATCTCTCCGGTCTTTAATCTTTATGACGAAGCCTGGCCCATCCGCACCCATCAGCGCCAATATCCGCCGGCGAAATTTGTCTTCGAAGAACCGGGCCGCACCGGCCAGGCGCTCGATTCCATCGTGTCCGCAGGCTGCATCGTCTCCGGAGGCACGGTGCGTTACAGCGTGCTCTCGCCCGACGTCCGCGTGAACTCTTATACCGAAGTCGATTCGACCATCATGTTCTCGCACGTGAACATTGGCCGCCACTGCCGCATCCGCCGCGCCATTATCGACCGCGACGTGCACATTCCCGAAGGCACGACGATTGGTTTCGACCCCGAATCCGACCGCCAGAAATATTTCGTCACCGACAGCGGCATCACCGTCGTAACCCGCGACTACTCCCTGTTTGAAAACCCTGTGACCGTGGACTACTTCACCAGCGAATAGCTCTGAAGTGTTTGCGCCTAGATTCCGGTCAAGCTCGCAACCGTGAGCATCGATCTCACCGATTATTTACTGAGTGTTAACAACAAACCGGACGATGCAGTTGTGCCCACCATGCTCGAGTGGATGCGACAAGCGTTAAACACAAACTAGAACCCGCCCTCGTCTGCCGATGGTCCATAGATCGCCGGTACTGCTGCGTCGTTCAGCCTCAAATATACGGTCAACTGCCCGCGATGATGCGCCATATGACTGAACACTGCATCCCGAAGAAACAGGTGCCGTGCCTGTTCCTGGACCACGCGTCCGCCCGCGCGAATTCTCCATGGCGTCATCAGATGTTCATCGTTTGTGCCCGACAAAGCCGCACGCGCCTTTGTGAGATTGCTATCCAGCACGCTTAGCAATGCGGCATTCGAGCGGACCTCTTCGGGACGGTTTCTGCCCGGCGAATCGAAATTCAATTCTTCCTGATTGATCATGAGATCAATCCATCCCGGCATACTCGCAACCAGCACGGCCAGATATCCCAGTCGCATTGATTTCGGATGCGGTTTCCAATCGTTCTTGCCTTCAGGCACTCGTTCCAGCACCCGTCGCGACAACGCCGCCTCGCGTTCCAATTCAGACGCAAGCAGTTCCGTCAGCTTCATAGAATGAATTCCTCCACCACTTAATCAGCCACAAAATACACAACCTAACACGAAGTCATTTTCTTGGTTTCTCTTCGTGAACCTTCGTGTCCTTTGTGGTTATTCATGTTGCGAAGCGAATCCCTAAACCCCGCCTCCCGCCTGTGTTACAGTCGGAATTCTGTGGACGCAATCCTCACCACCGGCCTGACGCGCCGTTTCGGGGAATTCACCGCTGTAGAAGACGTTAACCTGCATGTCGCTCCAGGACAGTTTTTCGGCTTCCTCGGTCCAAACGGGGCCGGCAAATCAACCACGATAAAAATGCTCACCGGCCTGCTCGCTCCAACCGCCGGCAGCATGCAAATACTCGGCCTCGATCTCTCAAGCAATTTGGTTGATGTCAAGCGCCAGATCGGCGTAGTCCCCGAAGGCATGGCCCTGTTCGGACGCCTCACCGGCTCCGAATTTCTCAACTTCGCCGGACGCATGTACGGACTCGATCGTGACACCGCCGCTCAGCGAACCGCCGAACTGCTCGACTTCATGGAGCTTTCGTCGCAGCCGAAAAAGCTGGTCACCGACTACTCGCACGGCATGCAGAAGAAACTGGCCATGGCCGCAGCTGTAATCCACGGCCCCAAGGTCCTATTTCTGGACGAACCCTTCGAAGGTGTTGACGCGGTCGCCTCCGGCACTTTGAAATCCATGCTGCAGCGCATGACCGCCCGCGGCGTGACTATCTTTCTGACTTCGCACGTCCTCGAAATCGTCGAGCGCCTCTGCACACACGTAGGAATCATCAACAAAGGACGTCTGGTTGCCCAGGGCCCGCTCGATGAACTGCGCTCAGGCGTGATCGCGGGAACCGAAGCCGCTCAAGCTCCCATGAGTCTGGAAGAGTTTTTCCTGCAAACTGTCGGAAGCTCGCGCAACGCCGCGTCGGAGTTGTCCTGGCTGGGTTGACTATGAGTTTCATGAACCCCGTTTCAGCGGCCCAACTCAGAGCCATCATGTTTCTGCGCACGCGACTTTTCATCAACTCTCTTCGTTCTGTCCGTCACAAATTTAATCTGATTTCTCGCCTTATTGGCATCGTGCTCGTCGTAGCAGCCGGTCTCGGCGGCGGTTTCCTTGTCGCCATGACGTCCTGGGGCTTCACCAAAGCCGGACGAGTCGAATTCGTTTCACTGGTTTGCTGGGCAATCTTTCTCTTCTGGCAGCTCTTCCCAATTATGGCGAGCGCGTTTAATCAGAATCTCGATGCGTCTGACCTTCTGCGTTTCCCCTTGAGCTACCGCACTTATTTTGTCGTTCGCCTGCTGTATGGGGCGCTTGATATTCCAACGGCGCTGGGACTGAGCTGGTCCGCGGGAATTTTTCTTGGTGTTCTGGCGGGCAGTGTGGATGTTGGCATTTGGGCGCTGCTTTCCATCGCCATCTTCGTCGCCTTCAACATTCTCCTCGCGCGCGCCGTTTATGTCTGGATCGAGCGCTGGCTGCTGCGCCGACGCAGCCGCGAAATCATGGGCATTTTGTTTTTCCTGTTCCTGATCGGCTTTCAGTTGATTGGGCCCCTTCTCGGCCGCTACGGCCGCGCCGCCTCGCAGACGGCATCGCATCTCCCCCCGGCTCTACTCGGTTTGCAGCAACGGTTTCCTCCCGGCCTCGTCGGTCTCTCGCTGGCGCAGGCGGGTCATAACTGGTATGCGTTGGCTGGATCATCGCTGGCACTCATGCTGGCATTCACTGTGGGCGCATTCGGGCTGCTTCACCTTCGCCTTCGCGCTCAATACCGCGGAGAAAATCCGTCGGAAGGCGAGCGTCGTCGTGAGCAAACATCGCCCGCCGCCGTAAACCGCGGATGGAAAATTCCGGCTGTGGCGGCGGTGATCACTGCCGTTTACGAAAAGGAGATCCGCTACTTCTCGCGCAGCGGACCTCTGTTGTTCACGTTGATCATGCCGCTGGTCGTTGTCCTGGTGCTTTGGGGCGGGCAAAAAGGTTTTCTGACGCGCCAGGCCGGTTATGCTTTGCCCGTTGGCGCAGCTTACTGCCTCCTGCTGCTGACCAACATCGTCTACAACAGCTTTGGCGCCGACGCCGGCGGGTTCCAATTTTTCCTGACCTCTCCGGTCCCGTTTCGCCAGATCGCGGCAGCCAAGAACCTCGCTCAACTAACAGTTCTGGCGCTTGATCTTTCCATCCTTTGGATTGGCATATGCCTCGTCTACGAGCCGCCTAAATTTCCCGTGATCGCCCTGACGTTCGCCTGGTACCTTTTCGCCATTCCCCTGAACCTCGCCCTCGGAAATCTGCTTTCGCTTTACACGCCGAAACGAATCGATTACGCTACCTTCGGCCGGCAGCGGCCGTCTGAGAGCACCGTGCTCATCAGCTTGTTGGTGCAAATGGGATCGGTAGCGCTCGGCGCGGTCGCAATCGCTGTTGCCCGCATGCGGTCCAACCTGTGGATTGCAACGGTAAGCTTTCTGTTTCTATCATTACCTGCGGTGACGGCCTACTTTGTTCTGCTCTGGCGTCTCGATCGCATCGTGATGCGCCGCCGCGAAGTATTAGCGACTGAATTGTGCCGGGCCTGAGGGAGTTTTACTTCGGCTTCCTGGCCAAAAAACGCAGCCTGACGTAGTCCGCTGTCCAGCGCCCTTGTGAGTCGCAGAGCACAGGCCGCAATTGTTCCGTGACGTCATCCAGATATTTTCCGCGGTCACCTTCAGGCAGGCTCTTCATAAACGGGATGGCAAAAGTTTCCAGCCAGCCCCGCATTCCCGCCGGCAGCTGCGTCGGACGCGGCACCAGCGCAATGTATTCCACCTCAAAGCCGGCCCGCTCGAGCCGCGGCCGGTGTTCGTCAGGCGTCGGGAAATACCATGGAATCAGGCCCGACGGGTTCGTAATGCCTCGCTGCTGAAGCGCCGCGCACAACGCTACCGTGATGGCGGCCACGCCACCATGGCCACCCATTTCTGCTGAGAATCGTCCGCCCGGTTTCAATGCGCGATACACACCCGCGACGACGGCCTCCGGATCGCGCTTCATCCAGTGCATGGCTGCATTTGAAAACGCACCGTCGAATTCACCCTCAAAGCTCAAGTCGCAGCCGTCCATAACGCGGGCGTCGATTCCGCGCTGCCTGGCCGCTTCCACCATGTCGGCGGAAGCGTCAATTCCCACGACGGTCGCACCCAGAGCAACCACTTTCTCTGTCAGAGCTCCGTCGCCGCAACCGAGATCAAGAATTCGCTCTCCAGCTTGCGGCTTCAAAAGATCGATAACAATCTGGCCCATGTCGGCGACGAATCGCGCATTCTTCGCGTAGCGTTCGGCATTCCATTCCTGAGTGGATGTGGCCATGGCTCTATCCTAAACCGAAGCGCCAACATCGCTTCGCGAGTGCTATCGTGTATCACGAAACGTTGTGTAGAGACGTAGCTTTGCTACGTCCTTTTTCTACCAACCGCCAGGTACGTGGTGAGACGTTGCAAGCAACGTCTCTACATCGACATGAACCTAACTCCGGTCGTCAAAGCCGAAGACCTCATCAAGCAGTTCGGGAGATTCGCCGCGCTGCGCGGAGTCAGCGCCGAATTCTGCGCCGGCCGGCTCTACGTTATCCTCGGCGACAACGGAGCGGGAAAAACGACTCTGCTTCGCGCCATCGCCGGGCTCTCCCGCCCCACTCGCGGCACGATTTCGGTATTTGAAAACAGCACGCTTAAGAATGTCCGGGCCCAGATCGGGTACATGGCGCATCCCTCGCTCCTCTATGACGAGATGACCGCCATGGAAAATCTTTCCTACTTTGCCGGACTCTATGCGGTTGCCCGCGCGCGTTGCCGTGAAGTTATTTCCTCTGTGAACCTGGATCCCAATCTCGACCGCCCAGTCGGCCAGTATTCGCAGGGCATGAGGCAGCGGCTTTCCCTCGCGCGTGCCTTATTGAACAATCCCAATCTGCTGCTGCTGGACGAACCCTTCTCCAACGTCGACACGCGCTCGGCCCATGAGATGGCTGGATTGCTGGGACGCCTGCGAGATGATGGCAAAACTCTGCTCGTCGTTACTCATCAGCCCGCGGTACTCCAAGCTGTCGCCAACGAATTCGTCTGGATGCAGTCCGGCAAGATCACGGCACGCACCTCAACCCTGCAGGTGGCGCAGCCATGAGTTTCTTCTCGATCACGCGGGCAACGCTCGAAAAAGACATTCGTCTCGAATGGCGCTCGAAAGACGCGATCAACTCCATGCTCTATTTTGCGTTGCTGGTTGTCGTGATCTTCAGCCACTCCTTCTCGCCCACAGCCGAGGAATCGCGCCGGATCGCCGGTGGCCTGGTCTGGGTGGCTTTCCTTTTCGCCGCTGTAGTCGCGCTCAATCAGACGTGGGCACGCGAGCTGCGCAATCAGGTGCTCGATGCTTATCGCGTTTCGCCCGCCCCGGCTACACCATTGTTCTTAGCCAAGGCGCTGGGAAATTTCCTGTTCGTGATCGTCCTCGAAGCGCTAATGACGCCGCTATTCATCGTCTTCTACAACCTGCGCACGGTCGGCCCGGCACTTCAGTTGGTTCCTATCGCGGTATTTGGCACCTGGGCGCTGGTCGTGAACGGCACGTTCTTCGCGGCCATCTCTCTGCGCACCCGCAACCGCGAAATTATGCTGCCATTGCTTCTTTTTCCTTTTTCTATTCCGGCAATGATGGGAATGGTCAACGCCACCGCCGCCGTTCTCACCGGAGAATACTCAGCCCGGGTCTGGATCGCGATGCTCCTGGCGTATGATGTGGTGTTTACGGTTGCGGGCTTGTACCTGTTCGAATCGATCCTCGACGCAGAATAGATTGAGAAGAATGAAGCGCGGCATCACCATCCTCGCCGTCATCACTTCGGTCATGCTTTGCCTGGCGCTGTACTTCGCGCTGGCTCAGCCCGATTGGCCGCTCGGCACGCCGACCGAGCGCACCATGGGCTACGTGCAACGGATCTTCTACTATCACGTCCCTTCTGCCTGGACCGCCTTTCTCCTCTTCTTCATCAACCTCGGAGCTTCCATCATTTACCTGGCCCGTCGCAGCCCCAAAGCCGACATGGTGGCGCTGGTAAGTGCCGAGGTTGGGGTTGTGTTCTGTACGGTGGTGCTGGTCACTGGCCCAATCTGGGCGCGCCCGGTCTGGGGCATCTGGTGGGACGCGGACGACATCCGTCTGCAGTCCACGCTGATCATGTGGCTGATCTACGTCAGCTATCTGATCCTGCGGCGGGTTTCGACGAGCAGTTTGACCGCGGTCGTGGCCGCCGTAGTCGCGATCCTCGGGGCCTTGCTGGTACCGTTCGTGTTCTTCTCAATCTGGTTTTACCGAACGCAGCATCCTTCTCCGGTCATCGCGCACGGCGGATCGCTGCATCCGCGCATGGCGTTCGTTCTGCTTTTCAATTGGGCGGCGTTTCTCTGTCTTGCAGCGCTGGTCTGCTGGACGCGCTATCGCCTGGAAGTCGCCAAGCGGGGCGTAGAAGAAGCCCAGGCGCTCGAATCGTTGATGGAGACTTCACGATGAATCCCGACCCACAACATTACTACTTGCTGGCAGCTTTTCTCGCGACCTGGGCGATCCACGGAACTTATCTGGCCATCCTCGCGCGGAAGTATAAGAAGATTCGGAGAGAGATGGAGACGTTGGATAAGAGTGGCTAGTGGTTAGTTGCTAGTGGTCAGTAAACCCAAATCGTTAATACTTGCGACTAGCAACTAGCCTCTGACCACCAGCCACCAGCCACTAGCCACTGCAGTTAGCATCTTCTCACCCCCACCCCCGCATCCCACAAACTTGACAGCCTATCCGTCGGATGTTTAAGTAATTATTTGCTTTCAGGCCAATCGGCTGGCGGCGCTTACCTTGATCCGTGCACCGGACTTGCGTGGGGCTCCGACGTGGCCAACTGCCGGATGAGCTGACGTTCAGTCGCCAATCTCTCTCTTTTCTCCAGGAAACGGGACTCGGAGGTTCTGTGATGGTAAGTGGTCGTGAGACAGGGGCAATTTTTGCGCGTGCACGGGCACTGACCGTCGCGGTTGTTGTGGTACTCGGCTGCGCATTTCTCCTTCTTGGCGATCACTCCCGTCCAAATCCGGCCCAGGCTGCTGCTCATCCAAATCCAGACCAGATTCGCGCTGCCTTCGCCCGCCTGCCCCTGAGCTTCGAGCCGAACCAGGGCCAGTCGGATGGCAAGGTGCAATTCCTGGCTCGCGGGAACGGCTATAGCTTGTACCTGACCTCAGGCGAGGCCGCTCTGGACTTCGGCGGTAAGCAATCTGCGGCCGTAGAGATGAAGCTTGCCGGGGCGAATGCGAATCCGCAGATCGCGGGAGCAGAGCGCCTCCCGGGCCATAGCAACTATTTCATCGGCAACGATCCCTCGCGGTGGCATCGCAACGTGCCACAATACGGCCGCGTGGTTTATCGCGAGGTTTATCAGGGGATTGATCTCGCTTTTTACGGAAATCAGGGTCGGCTTGAATACGACTTCGATGTAGCGCCAGGCGCCGACCCAAACCAGATTCAACTCGACCTGAGCGGCGCCGATCAATTGAAGATCGCAGAAAACGGCGACCTGGTTCTGATCAAAAACAGGCGCGAACTCCGCTTCCAGAGGCCGCGAGTTTATCAGAACTCTTCGTCTGGCCAGCAAAGCGTTTCCGGCTCCTTTATCCTTCGCGCGGATAATCGCGTCTCTTTCAAACTCGGAGACTACGACCGCACCCGTGCCCTGGTGATCGATCCGGTGCTGAGTTTTTCGAGCTATCTGGGGGGCGCGGGCGATGAAAGCTGCACCGGCGCCACAGGTGCGCCCTTTGTGGCTCACTGCCCCGCGATCTCAGTTGACGCGGCAGGAAACATTTACATTGCTGGCACAACTACCTCTACAACAACCTTCGCGGGCATCACTCCTCAGGTTCCAGCCATTGCCAGTGGGCCCGCGAATGTCTTTGTGTCGAAAATCAGGCTTAGCAGCAGCACTTCCACGCTCGATTTCGTGACTTATTTAGGAGGCGCAGGCACTCAGTATCCCGTGGGTGTGGGCGTCGACAGCGGTTTCAACCTGTACGTGGCCGGCACGACCAGCGCCGGAGACTATCCCGTCACATCGACCGCGTTTCAGTCTCCGCCGGTCTCCGCCGGAAATCATGTCTTTGTCTCCGAACTGGATGCGACGGGATCGGCGCTGCAATATTCAACCTATTTGGCAGGAGACGGCGGGGATCAAGCAGCAGGCATGACAGTCGATACTCTCGCGAAGGTGTATGTGTTCGGGACTACGACTTCTAAGAATCTGCCTGCGACACCGGGCGCTCTACAGACAAGTCCGAACGCGGCGAACCAGTTTTTCTTCGCTAAGGTCGATCCTGCGGCTGGCGGACCGAGCGGCCTTCAGTACCTGACCTACATCGGTGGCGCCAGTCCCGCAAACGGGGCGGTGACGGGCGGAGCAGTAGCGGTTGATTCGAATTTCAATGTGTATCTTGCCGGTGCCACAAATTTTGTGGATATGCCGATAGCAAACGGCTACACCGGAACCAAGCAGACCGGCCAGACTGTCCGATGCGGCTTCGATGTGTGGGCCGCGCGCCTGACCCCACCGGCCAATCATACTCAGCAATACACTCCCAGTTTCGAAACCTATTTTGGCGACCCCGGACCATCTTCCGGTAGTACCTGCCCTGCTGGTTCGGGTGACGACATCGCATACGGTGTCGCAAGTGATGGCACTAGTACGTACATCACTGGTTCAACCACCTCCACCAACATCACGGTTCCAACAACAACTACAGCTTTTCAGTCCACGAGTGGCGGCGGCAGCGACGCTTTCGTGGCTAAACTTGGTGCGCCTCTCAATTCAGGCACGTCGCAAGGCAGCACACCGTTGAGCTATTTCACCTATCTTGGCGGCGGCAATCAAGACGTTGGGCTGTCCATCGTTGCTGATTCTCTGCAGAATGCGCGCGTGACCGGTCTGACAAAGTCAGCCAACTTTCCTGCAACTGCGAACAATCCCCTGCAGGGTTCGTTTCAGGGTGGCGCGAGTGATGCGTTTGTAGCGCGCCTTGTCACGACCGGTACCTCGTCCAGTGCCAATGTGAACACTGTAAGTTTCCTGGGTGGCTCGGGAGCTGATATCGGAACCAGCATCGCGCTTGATCCGCTGCTGAATGAATATATTGTCGGGGAGACTTCTTCGGGGAACTTCCCCACCGCGAATGCACTCCCGGCTGGTGGAGGCCTCTCTGGAGGCCCGGATGCATTTGTGACCGAAGTCGGGCCCAATACCGCGGGGCTAAGCATGCCGGCGGTGACACCGGCTAATTCCACCTCGCCGCCCCCGGGCGTTCAGAATCCGACGGTCAGCGCTTCGCCCATCGGCGTCGGCGGCACGGTCAAGTTCACGTATTACATCTACAACACTGGAGATCCAGTGCCGGGCGTAGTCTTCACTGATTTGCTGGGTGCGAACTCAGGGACGACCACAGCTACCGCAAGCGGTGGGAGCCTTAATAGTTGCGGATCGGCAAACGCAGGTCAACTGATCTGCAGCCTCGGGACGGTGCCGACTTCGGTGATCACGACTACCACATCCGGTGGAACGACGACGACAACCATTGCCCCGGCTGCCAACGTCTCGGTTACGGTGACAGCGCCGACAACGGTACTTTCGGGTTCTCTTTCTCTCGGCAACAGTGCGAGCTTGAGCTTTACGGGTGGTACTACTCCGCCGGTTCAGGCCAGCGTCACTGTGAACGACTTCGCAGTCAGCATCGTTCCTCCCACTTTTTCCACAGTGATCGCGGGTGGAGTTGCCACGTTCAAGGCTTTGGTTACACCAACCGGTGCTGGATTCTCTCAGTCGGTTTCTCTTTCCTGTGCTTCAGGACTTCCCGTAGGCGCGGCTTGCACATTCACCAATAACCCCATTTCCACCATGACGAACGGTCCGCAGAGCCGCACATTCGAAATCACCACCACGGCGCGAGTCACAACTCCGGCCAGCCTGTTCCACCGCGGCCCAACCTACGCTCTGTGGATGCCGATCTTCGGTGCAGGCCTGCTGGGTGCGGGGATCTCGCGCAAGCGCCGGATCTTGCTCGCGGCATTCTTCGTTGCGGTGTTGAGCATCGCGCTTCTGCAGGCAGGGTGCAGTTCCAGCAGCAGCAGCGGAAGCTCAACCACCGGCACGCCCTCTGGAACCTACACGGTTGTGGTAAATGCCACGGCCGGCGCGACGCGGAGCACCAGCGTACAGTTAACGGTGCAATAGCTGGCCGTGTCCGCGCAAGATCTCTGTGCTTGCGATCCGAGACTCAAGCGGCTCAAGAAGGGGCCCAAGTTCCGGAACCAAATAGTCGGCGCCCTGCACACTGAGGTGATTGCTGTCGACGTAAAGCACTCGGTTGTCCCGCACAGTAGAACACCAACCGGAGTTGCAAAGTAGCTCGTGGGGGTAGACGACGCGCACCTTGAAATTCTTCTCGACATGGGAAAATAAGTTAAAAGTTCTTGCCTGGCGTGCCATGAAATCCGAATAGCGAATGGCCACCTCGGGAGGCCTTCCGCTTGCTGCGACCCGTGCCAGCGATGTCGGTACATCCAATCCTATTTCAGGGACACTGCCGATCACCGCGACGTTAAGACCAGACTGCCGAAGCCGCGCCACGGTCGAATTCAGGAGAAGTGCAAAGGCAGCGTAGTCCTTTTGTGAATCCCGATCTGCGGTGAGAAGGGCGGGGCCGCCCCATTCCTGGCTGAAGCGAGTTCCTTCAGCATAGAGTCCCCAGCGCGCATGCAGGAAGACATTTCTCACCCGCTTCGATTCAATAAAGTTCAGGACCGACTGATTGAAGCGGACGCACTTTTCTTTGTCATCCTCGTCATAACGCATGAGTCCCAGCAGCGGCGCACAGGCCGTGCTGGAGGCGACAAAGCCTGAAATCTGCCTGCCTGTGGCGATCTGTTCGAAAGCCGGCGCAATTGCTCCCGCGTGCGAGTCGCCCCACAGGATGAACGTAGGTGCGGCATCGGCATCGCCAACCGGGCAAATCTTATCCAGGCAGGCGTCGCGTCTTGGCCAGTAATCGTTCTTTGCGGCGAGTAACGCCATCACTTGTTTGCTGAAACGGGCGGGAAGGCCTTGTGTGTAGAAAAGGACGCCGGCGAACAGCACAAATATCGCCGAGCCTGTGGCAGCGCCAGCAAAGAGCAGTCTTCGCGACTGCACCAGCTTGCGTGGCCCACGAAATGGGTTTTCCACGAATTTCCAGGAGAGAGTTGCAATAATCACGGCTGTGCTGATCACAATCGAGGTGCTGAGCGGGGTGAGTTGACGAAGGGTGGAGTACTTATAAAAAACGATCAACACCCAATGCCATAAATAAAGCGAGTACGAAATCAGCCCGATGAAAACGACTGGTTTAGTGCTCAGGGTTTTTGAGACGAAAGTTTCTTGCGAGGTTCCGCTGTAAATGATCAATGCGGTCCCCAGGGTGGGACAAAGGGCGTTCAGCCCCGGGAAGGGAAGAGAGCCGGACAGGAAGACAAAGCTGCATACCAGCAAACCTAATCCGACAACTCCAACCACATCCGCCACAATCCGGCCACGGAGCAGTGGAATTACAGGCCTCGCGAGGATTCCGCCCAGCAGAAGTTCCCATGCGCGCGCGCCGGAAGAGTAGAAGGCGACTGATCGATGCAAATGCACGTCCCAAATACTGAACGCTAACGACAGTGCGAAAACTGAAAACAACCCCATTGCGTAACGCCTGCGCAAATAGCGTGTGAGCAGGAAAAGAAAGAGCGGATAGAGAATATAGAACTGCTCCTCAACGGCGAGCGACCAGGTATGCAGCAGCGGTTTGACGTCGGCGGAAGGCTGAAAATAGCCCGTCTGCTTGGCAAACAGAATGTTCGACGAGAAAAGCATCGTTGCGAACAGGCTGCGCCCGAATTCCCGGGCATCATCCGGCAAAAAGAGCGCATAAGCAGCGAGCGAGGTGCAAATCAGTAGAAAAAATAGCGCAGGAAGGATGCGACGCACGCGGCGCTCGTAAAAGTGAACGATGGAAAACTTGCCCGCATCGACGTCATTCAGAATGAGGCCTGTAATCAGAAAGCCGGAGATAACAAAGAAGACATCCACCCCCGTGAATCCACCCGGAATCCAGGAAACGCCGGCGTGAAATAGCAACACGGGTACGATGGCAACGGCCCGCAGACCGTCGATATCATTGCGATGGGTCATTCAAAGGACGGCAAGCAGAAAGTATAAGCGGTTGGTTAGCTCAGCTCTTTGACCCGAACGACGGGAATTCGCAGAGTCAATGTATTTAGAGAACTGGGCGGTGACTTGTGCCTAGGTGGCACCGTGGTTTGCCTGTCTGTTGAATCTAAGTCCATTCACACGGGATGCTCGCGCATCCTCCAGATCGCTATTGCGGAGGGCCCTATTTCGGCCCTCTGCCCATATTCGGAGCCGGTGCCGGATGCGAGCTGGGCGCCGGAGGCGGGCTGCTCATCCTCGGAGCGCTTGCCGGAGCGCTCGGCCTCGACGTTGGCGTTGGACGCGAACCCTGCGAACCGCGGCCCATCCCGGCGTCACCACCGCGAGCGGACGGGGTCATCGCCGGGGCACTCGCCGGTGCGTGAACGCGCTCAGTTACAGTTCCGCGCGTCTGCACCTCGTGGGAAGCTTTCGCGAGATTGTTGACCTGTCCGCGGGGAATTCCCAGTCCGGCCGAATTATTCCGGATCACAGCTTTGTTTCCTGAGAAAGTGGTTGGCCCGCTGCCACGGCTCACAATGAGTGTGCGCGTGCCGCTGGTCGGCGCGCTCGGGACCTTGAATCCTCTCGGCGGATTCACAACATGCGGACTCGTGTACCAGCCCGTCCAAACCCCTCCCGGCTGCCAGGCCCAACCGAATCCAGGCAGGAAGACCCAGTTGCCGTAGTGATAAGGAACCCATCCCCATGGATAAGACGAAACCCATCCGAATCCCCAACCGGGATAGAACGACCACGCGCCATCCATGAACGGGTCCCAGCCCATCCCGGCAAAGTAAGGCTGCCAGCACATTCCATATCCCGGAGCGTTGAAGAAGCTGCCGTAATAGGCGAGGTCTGCGGTTCCGTACGAGTATGGCGAATAGCTCGACGAAGACTTGCTTGCGTAGCGCCCGTGATAGTCGCTCTGCTGCTTGTCCCAGGCGTCGAGCGGGGCATCATCGATGTCCTTGACCAGCTTCTGTTCGCCGGTTGCGTCAAAGACGCCGGTCTGGTTCTTCTTGACTCTCAGCGCGGCTGATGTCCCTTCGACCTGCACATCTCCTTTGAACACGGCGAGCGAAGTCTGGTCGTAATCAACCCGAATGCGCACATGCGCAGCGTTTGTGAGGGCGAGCTTCTCGCTGCCGAACTGGAGCACGAATTCGTCTTTCTTGGGGCCCGCAAAGTCCACGTAGACGGTGCCTTTCGTGACCTCGATGCTCGAGGCTTTCGCGCCAGAATCGCGAAGCGAGAGCTGCGGAAATTCGACGGCCGTGTTCGCCGCGAGCCGCAATGTGCTGCCGTCTTCAAATTCCACTTCGGCGCGCGCATCGTCGCTGGTCCTTAGTTGCGTGTCTTGGGTGATCGGCAGATTCACTATGGCTTTATCAAACTGTCCGTCAGCATGCGCGATTTGCACGCTGCCTTCGACGTAGCTCAGGCGAACGGCTCGCACCTGCGAGTCGGAAAATGCCTGAAGAGAAGCGAAAAGGAGAGTTGCGGTTGCGAACGAAATCGAATGGAGACTAATGCGGGACATGGGTTGCCTCCGGAAGCTATGTCTAATTAGAACACGATCTGGGCTGGTGTGTTGTCTCCGGATGGTCAACAGCTTCGAAATGTGGGGCGTGGCCAGCCCCGTTGAGCAGAAAAAGGAAAAGACGGCACGCCTCAAGACGTGCCGTCTCACGGTTTAGTGCCCAACCCCGCGTCGGGCGTTGTCCGCGTCGGTTGCCAGCCTCTTCATGAATTCAAAAAAGTCCGGCGACTGACCGATGAACAGTCCCATGTCGGTCAGGAACTTCAGCGCGCCCATGGCAACGCCTTCGGTCTTGGTGGGACGAACCACCGAGCACTTGGGCAGTTTGTGGCTGATGAACGGGCATGGCTCCGGCATGATCAGGCTGGTGGTGAACAATTCGCCGCCAAACGGCGCGGAGTTCAAGTCCATGAACGTCAGTCCGGTCTTAGGATCGGTCACCGGCGGTGCGTCGCCAGCCAGGTCCGACCATGTCTGGAAGTGCATGGTCTCCGTCGGCCCAATGCTAATGAGAATTCGGAGGGTTTCGACGCTTGACGCCCTCTGCGCCATCGATGGATACAGGCTGCTGCCGCCCTGCTCGATTGTCGGCATGTGCCACAGCGCGGTGTTCACGATCGCCTGCAGGTGATCGTTTGGAGTCAGGTCATCGTCGGTCCTTGGGATCGCGGTCCATTGGCCTTTCGCGAGTCCGGGCACGGCTTGCGGGAATACGAAATTCGGATCGAGGTCAGGATTGTGCGCGTCGTCCCGATACCGCGTATACCAACTGGTATCGATCGTAAGTTGCGTGAGGTTCGTGAGCCGCAGCTTGCCGCTCGACCCTGTGGCGGTGCTGCCCGGGAGAGTTCTGAACCGCTCCAGATCGACCGGATCTGCCCCCTTCGATTTCAGGTAGGCGTTCAGGAATTTCCAGTGCGTGAACTCGTCGTCGGTATTGTCGTGAATGTACTGGGGGAAGTCATCGTCGATGTCTTCGAACTTTTCCTGATATTCGGGATTGCCGCTGCCGCCCGGAACTTCGTCGTCCTGAACACCGGCGAGCTCGTTGTACTGCACCCAGAAGTCGGTTTCCAGAATTTCAGCCGCTGCGGCGAAGCGCAGGAGTGCGGCATCACCTCGGGTCAGGTGGCCGGGAGAGTCCTCCATTTCTTTTGCGAAAGCCGATTTGCTGCCGGTAAGCAGGGCTGCGCCGGCCGCGGTGGTCCCAGCGGTGGCGAGAGTTTTCTTCACGAACGAGCGCCGGTTAAGGGGCACGGGAAGGTTGTCGATCAGGTCCTTCATGGCTGTGTCTCCTGAGAGAATTTCCACCGCGCAAACACGATGTGATGAGCACGTGGGTTAGCTGGAAGGTAGCTGAATCGTTGTCGGAGCCGTGTCAATGCCGCGACTCGTTTGTGTAATTTGTTTGTTGGGAAAATGTCATTTGAGCACTGAGCATTCAGCATTCAGCCAAAATCAAAAGCAGCCACGGATTTTCACGGATCTGCACGGATAGGGCCTGCTGAAAAAATTCTGACTTAATCTGTGTTGAGGAGATACAGAATGCCATCGCGCCCGATTTCTCGGCGAACTCGGCGGGGGTTCTCGGCGATCTCTGCGGTTAAAAGCTCGTAACCGCAGAGGGCGCTGAGAAAGCGCAGAGGGCGCAGGGAAAACCTCAGCCCTGGCTGAATGCTGAGTGCTGAGTGCTGGGTCCCAGTCCCGGCATACAATAGAAGCAGCATGCGCAGGGTTTATCTCGACAACAACGCCACAACGCCCGTTCTTCCCGAAATTTTGGAAGCCATGAGGCCGTACTTTGGCGAGCATTTCGGGAACGCGTCTTCCATCCACCATCATGGACAGGAGACGCGGGCGGCCGTCGAGCGCGCGCGCGAGTCGGTGGCTGCGCTTTTGGGTTGTCGTCCGGCCGAGGTCGTGTTTACCAGCGGCGGAACTGAGGCCGACAATCTGGCAATTTTTGGTTTAGTTCAGCCTGGCGATCACGTTGTCACTTCGATGATCGAGCATCACGCCGTTCTCAACACCTGCAAGCACCTGCAGGAGAAGGGAATTGAAGTCACATATATTCCGGTGGACGGGCGCTGTCTCATCGATCCTGACGACGTTCGCCGCGCATTGCGGCCGAACACCAAGCTGGTCACCATCATGATGGCGAACAACGAGACGGGTGTTATGCAGCCGGTCAACGAAATCGGCAGAATCTGTGCCCAAGCGGACCTCTACTTCCACACCGACGCAGTCCAGGCTGCCGCCAAAGTTCCTATTAGCGTCAACGAAATAGGCTGTGACCTGCTTTCGATTTCCGGCCACAAAATTCACGCGCCACAGGGTGTCGGAGCGCTTTACGTCAGGAAGGGAACTACGCTAGAACCACGTTTCTTTGGTGGAAGTCACGAGCGCTCGCGCCGGGCAGGGACCGAGAATGTTCCGGGAATTGTCGGTCTGGGAAAGGCGGCGGAGCTCGCGCTCAACTCGTTCGAAACGGGCGCCGACTCAACTCTCGCCGCTCTTCGTGATCGCCTCGAATCCGAGATATTGAGCAGCGTTGATTCGGCCGCGTTGAACGGTGCCGGCGCGCCCCGCGTTCCTAACACAGCAAATATCTATTTCGACTACATCGAAGGCGAGGCGCTCGTCATTGCTCTCGATCTGAAGGGACTTGCTGTCTCGACCGGCGCGGCCTGTTCCTCCGGTGCGATTGAGCCTTCGCACGTTCTAACCGCAATGGGCCTGCGTCCGGATCGCGCGCGCGCCAGCCTGCGTTTCAGCCTCGGCAAGCAAACAACTCCTGAGGACGTAGATTTTGCCATTCACCTGGTACCGGCGTCCGTCGCCCGGCTCCGCGAGCTCTCGCCTCTGTACAATAAAAGTACCGCAGTCCACTCGTAGTCCCCTGAGTGCTGATTGCTGAGTTCTGAATGCTGAACCACGACACCATCGCCGTAGCCATGTCGGGAGGGGTTGATTCCTCGACCGTTGCGGCCATGCTGCGCGCCGAGGGACGTAACCTCATCGGCCTGACCATGCAGCTCTGGAACCAGCGCCGCCTGGCTGGCCGCGCCGGAATGCCTGAGACGGTGACAGGCCGCTGCTGCTCGCTCGATGACGTCTACGATGCCCGCCGCGTCGCCGAGACCATCGGCATTCCCTATTACGTCGTCAACCACGAGGACCGGTTTGAACGCGATGTGGTGCGTCCGTTCGTGCAGGAGTATCTGTCGGGCCGCACGCCGATCCCATGCAGCCTCTGCAACAATCACTTGAAGTTTGACCAGTTGCTCACAGTAGCCAGGCAAATTGGCGCCGATGCCGTAGCCACCGGCCACTACGCGCGCGTCGAGTTCGACGAGCCCCGCGGCCGCTGGCTATTGAAGCGCCCGACGGATCGCGCGAAGGACCAGACCTATTTCCTTTTCGGCCTGACTCAGGAGCAGCTCAGCCGTACGCTGTTTCCGCTCGGCGGAATGACCAAGCCCGAGGTCCGCGACCTCGCGCGCGAGCATGGCCTTGCGCTGGCCGAGAAGCCGGACTCGCAGGAAATCTGCTTCGTGCCGGGCGGCGACTACAAGAATTTCCTCGATGCGTACCTGTCCGAGCAGGGCGAGTCATTGCCCGACACGGCCGGAGAACTGATTACGACAGATGGCCGCGTCATCGGCGAGCATTCCGGTATCCACAACTTCACCGTCGGCCAGCGAAAGGGGCTGGGCGTCGCGACTGGCTCGCCACTTTACGTTCTGCAAATCAAGGGTGACGCGCATCAGGTGGTTGTAGGGGAGCAGGAGCATCTTTACTCCCGTACACTTCTGACCCGGCGAATCAATCTGATTTCCGTGGAAGATCTTCCCGAGCCGATGCGCGTCACGGTGAAGATTCGTCACCGCCACGAGGCAGCTGCGGCTTCAATTGAGAAGACCGCGCCTGATGAGATCGTTGTGACCTTTGATGAACCCCAGCGCGCCATCACTCCAGGACAGGCCGCAGTTTTTTACGAGGGAGAAACGGTGGTTGGCGGCGGCTGGATCACCTAAGTCTGACGGATTCAGTCTCCAAAGTTAATTCTGATGTGCTCGGTGGTTTCATGGTTCTCCGCTTGATACCGCCATTGCATGACCGCCCGCGACGCCGCCTGTGCAAGCAAAGGATGCCCGCCAACCACGAACACTTCCTTGACCGTTCCATCGGGAGTCACAATCGCTTGCAGTTGCACCGTGCCTCTAAGTTTGAGTTGCCGCGCGATTGCCGGATAGACCGGCTCGACCCGGGCTTTGACAGGACGAGGGTCGGCATCGCTAGCGCCCTGTTGTGCAAGTGCTAAACTCACGGCCGTGAACATCAATGCGGCCCATAGAAGCTTATGGTGGAGAGCACGCATATTCAGTTCAGGTAACTACCCGCTCGTAAGGCAAATGTGAGACCGTAGATCCTGTAAGCTGCTGAGCTGGCGGCAATCCTGAAACCCTGATCTTGAGATCGGCAGGATTCCCGCGCGGCTTTACACTGGATAGAGTAAGGCAGGTATGTCAACTTCTTCCGAGGAGCCACCCGAGAAAACCGTCTGGGCCCAAATGGGCAACTATGCGCAACTTGCAATCGTCTTTCCTGCGGCGACCGTTGTGGGCTGGCTGATCGGGGCAGCGATGGACCGCTGGCTTCAAACCGACTGGCTAAATCTAGTTGGACTGATTCTCGGGATTGTTGCTGGATTCGTGGAACTGATCCGAACCGCGGCGAAAAACACCTAATCGGGGCGTAGAGAGCCCAGAAGGCCTCAGAGGTTAACCTAGGTGATCTCCGGATTAAAATTCTTTGGTGAGCAAGAGGCACACTGTTGGTCGGTAGCGACGAATTTTACGCGGCAGCTCTCGAGCGCATACGGCGAGTTATGGTCGCACTCACCACTGCTGCTCTTATTCTCATTGTTGTGTTTTTCGGATGGCGCAGTACCCTTGGATTCGCAATTGGCGCTGTCATTGCCTTCCTCAATTTCCACTGGCTCAAGAAAGTCGTAGCTGAGGTCTCGGACGTAGCTAATCATTCTGGCACTTCAGCATCGAGTCGCGGAGTTGTGCTCCGCTTTCTCGCTCGCTACCTTTTGATGGCGCTGGCTTCGTTTGTTATACTTATTTTTTCCCGCGAGAGCCTATACGGATTGTTTGCGGGGCTGTTCTTGCCCGCAGCGGCGATCTTGTGCGAATCCGCCTACGAAACCTGCAAGGTCATCAGTGGGCACGTCACGGACAATTGAACTAGTAACTGACAACTGCTTTTCATGCCTGAACAACTTGCATTTGCCAGACTTCTAAATACTCTGCTAGCTAGCCCGGTCACAGCTTTGCTGAACGTACTCGGGATTCATCCGGAGTATCCGCAAGCACCGATCACAGATGCGGTGGCAATGGAAGTTTTGGTGTCTTTACTGTTACTCGTGATATTTGTTTTGGTTCGCTCGCGTCTTTCCGTTGACAACCCAGGCGGTTTACAACACGTTTTCGAAGGGTTGCATGGCTTTATTGAAGGCCAGAGCCAAGAGATCATTGGCCACCACAGTGAGAGGTTCACACCCTTCTTGGTTGCACTCGGCCTTTTTATTTTGACTTCAAACCTATTTGGATTGATACCCGGTCTCGAGTCTCCGACGGCCTCGCCCGTTGTTCCTTTAGGTTGTGCGGTCTGCGCATTCTTGTACTACCATTGGCACGGGTTTAAACGGCAAGGCATCGGGTATCTAAAGCAATTCTTAGGCCATCAGGACCCCACTACACCCATCTTTATTCGCATTCCGGTATCCCTCTTGATGTTGGTGATAGAGCCCATCAGCCATTTGGCTCGCGTCTTGTCGCTCACAATTCGTCTTTACGCGAATATTTTCGCTGGCGACATGGTCACGCTCGTTTTCTTTTCGTTAGTTCCGGTGGTCGTGCCTGTGGTTTTCCTTGGCCTGCACCTATTCGTGGCTTTGCTACAGGCTTTCATTTTTGTCTTGCTTACAACTGTTTACTTGTCCGGCGCAGTAGGGGAAGAACACTAAGGAATAATCGTGGGCCGTTTAGTGTGAGGGCGTTTGCACGGTAACGTCAACCACCCACTGGCGGCCACTCATAGGAGAAAAAACAATGCGTACTGTAATGCGTTTCCATAGCGGGGTATTCATGTTCCTGTCTGCTTTGTGTTTCACTGTTCCTGTTTATGCACAAGCGGGAACTACTCTCGGACCAAAAACCTGGGTTGCAATCGGTGCAGGATTTGCAATGGCAATTGCTTCTGCCGGTTGCGCAATAGGGCAGGGAAAAGTCGCGGCATCGGCGGCCGAAGGAATAGCCCGGAATCCGTCAGCAAGGACCGGGATCAACCTTGCGTTGTTTCTGGGGTTGGCGTTGATCGAGTCATTGGCTCTTTACACGCTGGTGATTATCATTTACGCGTTTGGCCAGGCGAAGTAAGAAGGAGCTTTAGAAGTAGACTCCGGGCCGCTCCAACGGGGCCCGGATCTTCCTACCTTTAGGGTTGAATTCCACGTCTCACAACTGTCATTTTTTCTTTGGCCCAATCCCCAAAATCTTTCCGTGAGTCATTGACAATTGCGGACCCTCGTCCCATCCTCAAATTATGAGCACCATCGCGCTTACCGAACTGATAGGCGCGCCGGTCATTGAAGCGTCCGGCGTCCAGTGCGGACGTGTGCGCGAGGTGGCCCTCACCCCCGCCGAAGATCGAGTACGGGTCTCAACGCTTATTGTTCGTACCAAGAACGGGGACAAGTTGCTCCCTTTTACGGCTGTCTCTTCGCTGAATGGGGGGATCCGAGCGTCCTCCACGGCGGCCGACTGGTCTCCATCTGAAGCCGAAGGGCTCTTCCTGCTCGAGCGTGACCTGCTCGACCAGCAGATCATCGACGTCCACGGACGCAAAGTCGTCCGCGTCAATGACGTAGATTTGCACCCAGAAACCAGTAATGGTCACGTTCTGCTCAAGATCGGCTCAGTGGACATCGGCGCCCGTGGCGCTGTCCGCCGACTGCTCAAAGGCGTGGTCCCGATGGCAGCGCTCAAGCCATTGCTGCACAGGATTCCCCCGCGCTTGATTCCCTGGGACTTTGTCGATCTGATTGAAACTGACCCGGCGCGGCGCGTGAAGCTGAAAATCTCCCACGACCGCCTGGCCAAGCTGCATCCGGCCGACATCGCCGACATCGTCGAGAGGCTCGCCCCAGACGAGCGCGAAGCAGTGTTTGAAACTCTCGACCAAGAGGTCGCCGCCGAGGCGCTTGAAGAAGTCCAGCCGCGAGTTCAGAAATCGATCGTCGAGTCTCTGGACAGCGAGCGCGCGGCGGAAATCGTCGAGGAGATGAATCCTGACGCCGCAGCCGACCTGCTCGCAGATCTGCCGGAAGAGCGCACTGAACAAATTCTTCAGGAAATGGATCCTGAGCCGCGCGAAGAGATGGCCGAATTGCTCGAATTCAACGAGGACACGGCCGCGGGGCGCATGAACACCGAGTACCTCGCACTGGGCGCCGAAGCCACCGTTCACGATTCAATCGAAGCTTTGCGCAATTTCCAGGGCGGAGTCGAGACCGTCAGCACAATATATCTGGTGAATGAGCGCGGGGAACTCACCGGAGCTGTCCCGTTGGCAAAAATTGTGCTTGCTAAGTCTGATGACAAACTCGCTACGTTGACTATGGATCCCCTGATCTTCACTCACGCCGGCGCCCGTGAAAGGGAAGTCGCTGCTTTATTCGACAAATACAATTTGCTGACCCTCCCCGTAGTGGATGACGAGGGAGTGCTCACAGGCGTTATCACTTCGGACGACGTGATCAGCCTTTTACGGGCGAAACTGTAAGCTTCTTGACTCACGGCAGCATTTGTAATACAGTTATGGCAAATGGGTAATACACTCCTGACAGTACGTATGCCCAAGGAACTGGCGGAGTGGTTGGCGGAGACCTCCCGCAAGACCGGCATTCCTGTGGGGCGTCTTATTCGGGAACAGCTCGAAAAGGCCCGCAAGGACGAATCTCAGCCTGCATTCATGCAATTTGCAGGCACGGTTCGGGGCGCAAAAGACCTTTCTGCCAAGAAGGGCTTTTCACGATGACCGGAATCGCCGACACCGGCTTCATCGTGGCGTTTCTGAATCGGGAGGATCAGTATCACAGCTGGGCGGTATCCTTGAGCAGGCGCATCACTGCCCCTCTATTGACCTGTGAGCCGGTGCTCGCAGAAGCCGCATTCAAAGTCAATTCTGTCTCTATCGTGCTCGGCCTTATCCGCAGCCAGTTTCTCCGGCTTGCATTTAGTTTGGAAGAAAACCTCAGCCACATCGCAGATCTCGCCACTCGATACCAAGATAGATCGCCTGACCTTGCGGACTTGTGCTTGATTCGCATGAGTGAGATGCATCCGAAACACGAAATATTTACTGTGGATTCGGACTTCACGATTTACCGTCGCAACAAAAGAGACTCGATTCCGCTGATCCTCCCGCCCAGGAATTAAAAAACGGTTCCCGTCTACCCAAATTCATCGCTCTCCATTTATTCTGTTTTCGCAGTGAACATAGTTTCAATTCTTTCTGCCAATGAGATTCCTGAGACGCTGGAAGACCCGGATTCTGCTGTTCTTTGCCGTTGTCGGCCCGGGCTTTATTACCGCGAACGTAGACAACGATGCCAATGGCATCGTCACGTACTCGCAGGCCGGCGCGCAGTTTGGCTACAAGCTGCTCTGGACGATGATCCCGGTCACACTGGCATTGATCCTGGTTCAGGAAATCGCTGCCCGGATGGGCGCAGTTACTGGCAAAGGCCTGAGCGATCTCATCCGTGAAGAATTCGGTTTCCGCATCACGTTTTTCATGATGCTGGCCATTCTCCTGATCAACTTCGGCAACATTCTTGGCGAGTTTGCCGGAATCGCCGGCAGTCTTGAGCTCTTCGGATTGTCGCGATTCATCACCGTGCCCGTCTGCGCGGCGATCGTCTGGATCATGGTGGTCAAAGGACAGTACAAGAGCGTCGAAAAGATTTTTCTTTTCGCATCGTTCATTTACATCACTTACGTTGCCGCCGGAATCCTCGCAAAGCCGAACTGGATCCATGCCGGTCTCGGAACCATAACCCCGCCGGGAAGGGAACTGTTTCAGCACGATTATCTCTTCATGACGATTACGGTGATCGGAACCACGATTGCGCCTTGGATGCAGTTCTATCTGCAGTCGTCGGTTGTAGAAAAAGGAGTCACGCGCCGGCAGTACAAAGCCTCTCAGTTGGATGTGGTCGCGGGCTGTATTTTTACCGACATCGTTGCCTGGTTTATTGTCGTTTCCTGCGCAGCCACGCTCTTCGTCGGCGGAGTCCACGAAATTAACTACGCCAAAGATGCAGCCGAGGCGCTCCGTCCATTGGCCGGCGACTTTGCCTACATTCTCTTTGCAGTCGGATTGTTCAATGCCTCACTCTTCGCGGCATCCATTCTGCCGCTCTCGACAGCCTACACGGTGTGCGAAGGCCTTGGCTTTGAATCGGGGATTGGCAAGAAATTCAGCGAAGCTCCAGTCTTTTACTGGCTCTATACCATCCTGATCGCTGCCGGCGCCGGTCTCATCCTCCGTCCCAATTTGCCGCTGATCAAAATCCAGCTCTATTCGCAGGCACTGAATGGCGTTGCCATCGCCCCCGTCCTCATATTCATGCTGATACTGGTCAACAAACGGGAATTGATGGGAGAGTTCGTGAATTCGCGGCTCTACAACGTGGTCGCGTGGGCCATGACCGGCGTCCTGACCGGGCTTTCGCTTCCCTTAGTCTGGGACACCCTGCGCCAGATCGTTCACTGATCTACAGCGCCATCAGAATCACGCCCGCGCCCACCAGCAACGCCGCTGTCCATCTCCGATGATCGACTTGTTCGTGCAGGAAAAACTTCGCGCCGATCGCATTGGCGACGAAGCTTAAAGACGCAGCTGCCGGTCCGATCAGGCTCACGTTGTTCCACGAAAGCCCGTACAGAAGGCTGTAGAAGGAGAGCGTCATGCACCCGACGCCGAGAAGAAAATACTTGTTCCGAAGCGCCAGCAAAGCCACAAAAACCAGGCCGCGCCTGCGCCGCATCTCGCCCAGGTCGCCAATCTGCTTCATAGCGCGAGAAAGCAGCATGTCTCCGGAGCTCGACGTGATTACTACCGCCAGGATCGCCAGCCAGGCATGCAGATTGCTAAGGTGCCGTATTACGTGCAGACTTTCCAATTCAAGAACGGCAAGGGCGTGTTCCATTAATGCGAAACCTCTGCGGTTACCGGATCCGCGCGCTTATGCCGGTGCGGCCATCGTTTTGTAAGCTCCGGGCCGCTGGTCACAAACCCGACTCCGCTTGCGACCAGCGCGATCCCCAGCCAGCGGGTAACGCTCACTTGCTCGTGCAGAATGAATCGCGCGATCAACGCCAGCAGCACATATCCAAGCGAACTGGCCGGCAAAACAAAGGTGAGATCAGCCCAGGAAAGGGCCGTCATGTAGGAAGCAAAGAACCCTAATAGCAGAAGAATCCCAAAAGCGACCCATGGATTTGCAATGGCAAGCAGAAGATTCAGCGGATGCGCCAGCGAAATATTTCCCACCTGCTTCATGCCGTAGGAGAGCAGGGAATCGCCAGTGGGAGCGAATACGCTCACTCCCACCAGCACCAGATACTTACGCAAATTCACGAAGCTTTAAACCTGGACCGTTTCCTGAGGTGCGGACGCTGGAGTTGGTTTCACGCCGTTGCCGTTTGATCGGTTCTTCGCAGCTTGTTCCTTGACCAGTTTGTTTCGCTGAGAACGAAGTTTCAGGAACGATTGCGCTTCTTTGTAGAGCCGCTTCCGCTCGACCGAGTCAAATGCCGCTTTCCTCAAAATGCGGAAGATGGCTTTGGGCCTGAAGTAATACTCGTCGTAGAACCGGTGAACTGAATGCAAAATTTCATCCGCAGACAGTCCCGGATATTCAATATGCGCGAGCTGATGCCCGCCTTCGTCCACCATCTTGCTGTTGATGATGAAATTGTTTTTCGCCGCAAAATCGAACAGCTCGGTCCCGGGATATGCGTGCGCAACCGAAACCTGAATGGTCTCGACGTCGAGCTCCTTGGCGAATGCGATCGTATTCTGAATAGTCTGGCGCGTCTCGCCGGGCAATCCGAGAATGAAGTCGCCGTGGATCACCAGCCCAAGTTTGTGCGCGTCTTTCGTGAACTGCCGGGCACGTTCCAGGGTTGCGCCTTTCTTGATGTTCTTGAGAATCTGCTGATCGCCCGATTCATAGCCCACGATCATCAGCCGGCATCCGGCTTCGCGCATCGCTTTAAGCGTTTCATAGTCCGTGGTCACGCGCGATGTGCAGGACCAGGTCAAGCCCAGCGGCTTTAATTTCGCGCAAAGCTCAATGGTGCGGGCCTTCTGAATGTTAAAGGTGTCGTCATCAAAAAAGAATTCCTTGACGTACGGCCAGTACTCTTTGGCTTTTGCCATCTCGCGGGCCACGTCATCCGTGGACCGCTTCCGCCACGCATGTCCGCTGGTGGTCTGCGGCCAAAGGCAAAACGTGCACTGCGCCGGGCATCCGCGCGTGGTGTAGAGCGAAACGTATGGATAAAGCAGGAACGGCACGTTATACCGGCGCACATCCAGGTCGCGCCGATAAATATCGGTCACATGCGGCAGTGCATCAAGGTCTTGAATCTGTGGCCGATCGGCGGTGTGAGCAACGGATCCATTCTTCCAGTAGGAAATTCCTAAGATCCCTTCGTAGGGCTTGCCCTCGGCGAACTCCTTCACCGCATAATCGAATTCCTTGCGGACGACGAAATCGATGGCCGAGCATTCGCGCAGAGATTTCTCCGGCAGAACTGTCACATGCGGACCAACGAATGCAATTTTGATACCCGGATTTACATCTTTAATCCGTTGAGCGAGCCGGATATCACCCGGAAATCCCGGCGTGCTGGTGTACAGCACCAGGAACTCATATTCCTTCGCTATGTTGATTGTTTCTTCCGCGGAAACATGATGCGACGGCGCATCCAGCAACCGTGCGCCTTCTAGCATTCCAGTCGGGTAGGCCAGCCATACCGGATACCAATACGACTCGATCTCGCGAGTCGCCGGCCAGCGCGATCCCGCGCCGCCATCAAAATTTTCAAAAGAAGGGGGGTTCAGAAAGAGAGTTTTTAAGGGCATAAGTTGAAGTCTTTATCTTAACATTCGCCGATCAAAGTAGCTTTTGCGGCGTGTACCAGATGCATCACCTAAGAGCCTGTTTCTGCAACTATTTCCATGCTGCCAATTCCACCCTAAATGCTTGGGTTCAGGTCCACAATCGCATTGCCCTGAAAAGGGATTTCCCGCATTCAATGGTGCAAAAGCAGCCAAGTTTGGGGTGGCTGGGTACTCAATTGGCTACTTTTGCGCCCAGGATTCCAACTCCCCGGTTGCGCGTAAGAGAGCAATCCGGGCACGCAACAGTTGGAATTTGGCGTCCTCGAGAGAATTGAACTTCTCGGAAAGATCGGTCTGGGCATCGGCCTGGTCATGTATGTTCGCCGTTCCCGCGTTCATGCGAATGTCGACCGAATTGACGTTCGAGTGAGCCAGCTTGTATTCGAGTTCCGCAACTTCCTGCGCAGCCTTTAACTGCTCCACAGATCGCTGCAGCTTCAACACTTCCTGGGAAACCTGGTTCTTCGCGTTCTCAACTTCTTTGTTCGCGCGCAGAGCCTCGGCATCGGCAGCCTGAGCGTGAGCGCGTTGAGAGAAATTCAGAAATGGAAAGCGGATTACGCCGCCGAGCGAAGCGTTGTTTCGCTCGAAGGTCTTGAAGAATTGATCGTAGTTGTTGTACTTCGAGAGAACCGCGTATTGCGCGGCGAAGTCAAGCGATGGCCAAAGCGATCGATGTTCGCCCTTGGCTCGAAATGCCAGCGCCCGCGCCTTAAACTGGGCGGCTTGCAATGCGAAGCTCGATTCTGTTGCTTTCGCTGTCAGATCGTCCCCCTCTTTGATCTCCGGAAGCGCGGGGATGGAATCTGGCACCGTCACAATCGAGTTGCTGGGCAGTCCGGTCAGCCTCGCGATTTGGTCGCGCAACACGTCAACCGCGCCTTGCCCTTGCAAAGCGCGCAGGTGTGCGCGGGCAGCAATCAGTTGGCTCTTTTGGCCTTCGGCCTGGCTGTCCACACCGGCTTCCACTCGTTGATGAATCAGATCCAGCGCTTTCTGTGCATCGCTATAGGTCTTTGTAAGTTCCGGAAGCATGCCTTCCCACTTTGCCAATTCAAGATAAGAAATGACTACATCCTGCATCACCTGCTGTCGCTGGTCTTTGGCCTGCAGCGCTGCTGCGCCGCTCTCCTCCCGCGCGGCCCGCACGAACTCCCGCAACGCCGGGTTAATGACCGCAGACTGCGAATTGACGTTGAAGACGGAAGGCGCGGCATTCTCCAGACTCAATGGAAAACCCCACGATTTGCCCAGCCCTGAACCAACAACCACCTGCGGTACGTACTGGTTCCTCGCCTCGCGAAATGCGGCGAATGCGCGCTGCTCGTCGGCGGAGGCTTGTGCCATCACCGTGCTGTGCGTGACCGCGAGTTGGACGGCGCGTTTCAAAGTAAGTGGCTCGCTTTGAGCACCGCTCATCCGCGACAGCAAAAGCAACAGGAAGGAAATCCGGCAAATACACCGGGCAGATGTCATAGTTCACCTTCTCGTGAGGATCGACCGAGGCCTGACGCCTGAAACCGGACGTCCGACGCCGCAGTCTGAAATTCTATTGGAAGCAACGTTCTGAAATGGTTGGAATCAGCGGTTCATCCGCTCAAGCGCCTGTTTGGCGGGCTGGAAATCTTTCGCCAACGCCAGCGCCGATTTGTACTCGCTCGCCGCCGCTTGCTGATCGCCAAGTTTTTCGTCGGCGGCGCCCAACAGGTAGTGCACCTTGAATGCGGGCGCCTGCTCGACTGACTTATTCAACTTCAGATATGCGCGAAGCAGTTCCACACCCTCCGGCAGATTGCGTTGCGCATGAATCAGGATCTCGGCCGCATCCACCAGCGCATCGACCCTGTCCACCGGCGCAGGGCGAACATGTACGAGCGCCTTCTCCATGTCGTCATATCGCTCGCGGTGGCGATAGAACAAGCCAAGATTCAGCCACGCGCTGGCGCTGCCATGACTGGAATCGACCGCGGCTTTGTATTCGGATTCCGCGGTCGCATAGTCTTTCCGCTTTTCCGCCACGCGCGCACTGACCCAGTGGGCGCGGCCAGGGTCAAGCTCCGCAAGTGGCGCAACTTGCTGCAGGGCCTTGTCCTTGCCGCCTCCTACTATCCCCGGCGCTTCCATGTAGAATTCCGCCAGGTCGCATCGCGCTTCGGCGTTCTTGGGGGCGAGTTTTACCGCTGTTTCGAACTCGGTACGAACTTTGCCGACAAGCGACGCGCCGGTGAAGATGTTGCCCTTATCGGCTTTTCCGCCGTACATTCTTCCGAGCCACAGATGATACTCGCCATTATCCGGCGCCAGCGCGACTGCCTTTTCACACGCTGGAATTCCGCGGTCCCATTGTCCCAGCGTGAAATAAGCGCGGCAAAGCAGGTTCTGGGCCGCGGCATCATTCGGTGAAGAACTAATCTGCCCGTGCAGCGCGGTGATCGCATCGTCAACGCGCCCGGATGCCAGCAATGTCGGAGCGGTCTCATCGGCCGCGGCGAAAGCCGCCGTACCTGCGAGCAGAGCAAGGACCAGAAAAAAGCAACGCAGTCTCATCTCAGCGCACCACCTTCACCGATAGCCGATCGTGAAGTGGCTTGGAGTTCGTAGATCCGCGGGCAACCAGCGCACCTTCGGGAACGCCGCTCGTGACCTCAGCCTGCGTCAGGTTCGAAAGCGAGGTTTGCACCGTCCGCCGCACTAACTGGTTGTTTTCGATCTGAAAAACGTAGGGAACGTCATCGTCCTGCCGCAAAGCCTCGCGCGGCACGATCAGTGCATTGTCGTGTTCCGCGGTCACGATAGTCACGCCGACGTTGATGTTTGGCAGCAGCTTGAAATCGGGATTCGCCACTATGCAAGTGGTTTCGCCGACATTTCGGCTGCCATGCAGTTTCACCGTCGCCGGAACCGCATTCACCGTTCCTGACCAGGTCCGGTTCGGCATCGCATCCCAGGTGACCTCGATCTTCTCACCCGCAACCAGCCGCGCCACGTCGGGTTCGTCCACAAAGGACCGTACCAGCACGCTCGAGAGGTCCGCCTCCTGCAACACCAGATCGCCCGGATTTACATACGCACCTTGCTTCACCGGAACCGAATAGACGATGCCGGAAAAAGGCGCGCGGATGACAAGTTGGCTGAGCGTATCTAGGGCGGCAGCATAGGCGCTCTCCGCCTGCGTTTGTCCAGCTCTGATGCGCGCGATCTCAGGCGATGAATAACGCTTGGTCTGCTTGGATTCGAGCAGTTTTACTTCGGCCTCGGCGGCAGCGAGTTGCGCCTGAGCTCCGCGAACCTCGCCCGGGGAGGCCGCGCCTGTCTGTTGAAGGCGGGTGAGGGCATCGAGGTTCCTTTGCACGGAGTCGCGATCTGCTCGCGCTTTCACCAGCTGGGCATCGAGCGTCATCAGTTCTTCTTGTGTGCCGCCGTGTTCAAGGGCGCTGATGTCAGCTTCAGCCGCGCGCACCTGCGCCTGTGCCTGCGCAGCCTGGCTTCGAGCGGTTGCCGCGTCAAGCTCGACCAGCAAATCGCCCTTCTTCACGCGAGAACCTTCACGAACGAGAAGCCGGTTGACCGTGGTGCCAACGGGCGCATGGGCTTCGAAATTCTGTACCGGCTCAACTTTCCCGTTGGTGGAAATTACGCTGCGAATGGTCCCGCGGGAGACCATCGAGACCATCACCGGCACCGAGTCGTCCCGCGACCCGAATGAGGCGAGAAGTACGACAGCAAGAGCGATTCCGGCCGCCCACAAAATCCAGGGCCGCTTGCCAAAAAAGCCTTGCTGAGTGTGATTTTGCGCCATTCAGATTTCGCTGACGATAACTCTAACACCGGCCACCAGCAAAGGACGCCATGGGGCTTAATCCTTTTGATGCAGCACTTTCCCGAAAGAACCGCGAAAATTGGCGGCCTAAACTTATTGGGCCGCCTTCATCTTCCACTCTTCGGCAAGGCCGCGAAACTCTCGATCTTCGCTGTACCGCCGAAATTCTTCCACGTCGAGCGCTGAGGGATTGTGGACCCCGGCCGCAATACACTTTCTAATTTCTGAAAGCATGCTTTTCTTATCTGATCTGATCGCGTAGATGCGAGCGCGTTGATAGTGCGCCCAGGCAGGGTTCGCGGAACCGGTGGCGGCAAGCTCAAAGTATTGCAACGCCACGGAATAGTTTTTGGTATCCATGCTGTTCTGCCCGGACTCGTATGCCTGGACTACCAGTCCGCTGAGCGCTCGCCGGCGGATCAACGAATCACGGCCGTCGCTCGCAGCCTGCTGTTTGAGATCAGCAATGCTTGACTTGAGTTCGCGAAAGGCGATCTCATCCATTTCGCCGTTCGGCAAAGCTGCCATTTTCTCGGAAGGGTCTGCCTCGAGCCGTTCTTGCATCTCCAGGTCGCCGGACTCCCGTTTCTCCGCTGCCTTCAGCGACTTACTTTTTTCCAGTTCAGAGATTCGTGCCTGGGCTGCACTAACCTGCGTGACGCCAGCGAAGTTGCGCACGATTGCCTGGTAGTCGCGATACGCCGCGAGCAAGTTGTTGTCTGCTTCAAACTTCTCTGCGCGCGCTTGTGCGGCATCAACGGCTGTCTGTATTCGCACCGGATCTCGTGGCAAAGCTCCGGCAACCATCGCCTGAATGTCGAGCCATTCCAGCGCTTCGAGCCAGACCTCAGCCGGCGCCCAGCCATGTGGCCCGTCGAACACACGAATCACATAATGCATGCCGCTCGCATCGAGTTTGGGACGCAGTTTCGCGAACTCCGCGTAATTGAAATCCGCATTCCCCACGCTCGCAAAGTAGGCGAACTGAGAACTGGCTGAAGGAGCTTGATTTGTCGGAAACCCGGCAGCATTGGCGACGACTGCCGCCGCACATTGGCAGTTGATGGCCAGGCTCGTTGCGACGCGGGCTCCGCCTGAGAGGCCGCTGAAATACTGACGCTTAGGATCGATTGGTAGTCGCTCGTGCGTGTCTTTCCAAATAGCGTTCGCGGCCGCGCCCGACCCACCGGCTGGACCGTTCTTGGAATTGTTGGAGGCGACGACGATGTAGCCGAACTTTTCCGCAGCAGCTTGCACCACTTTGGCGGCGGACTCTCCCTGCGCAAACGGATCGAAAACGTAAATGACCGGCCATGCCTGCTTGGTTGTGAACTTTGAGGGCAGGTAAAGCGCATAGGTCTGGTTCGAATCATGAACGCAGGTGACCCGTGGCACCACCGTGCCGACAGGAAATTCCGCGGCCGAAGTCTGCCCTTCAATCCGTCCCAGGGCTGAGAGCATCAGAAGAATGCTTAGGAATATCCTCACGTACTAATCCGCGTTTGAAGAGTAGTAGGAACAGCCGGGCGCTATCAACCTCACGTACAATTTCATCCATGCCTCGTTACACTCCGGAGCACGCAAAGGCGGGCCTCGATACCAGGTTTCCCGAGATCGAAACCTGGCCCAATCAGTTCCCCGGCTACGAGATCGTCATCGACGATCCCGAGTTCACCTCAGTTTGCCCGAAAACCAGCCTACCCGACTTCGGCGTGATCACGCTTCGCTATATGCCCGACAAGCTATGCCTTGAGCTCAAGTCCTACAAGGAATACTTGCAGTCCTTCCGCAACATCGGAATCTTCCAGGAAAACATCGTGAATCAGGTCCTGGAAGATGTAGTGCGTTGGGCCAAACCCGTGTGGGCAGAGGTGAAAGGAGATTTCCGCCCTCGCGGCGGAATCTCAACCGTGGTGATTGCCAAGTGGCCCCGGCCCAAGGCTAGGAAACAATCTTAAGCAGCGTGCGTGATATATTCCTCGCCAAGTGACTCAGAACGATCTTCGCCCTAAGACTGCGCTCCTGCTCCTTACCGCGTTGAATCTGCTCAATTACGTGGATCGAAGCGTCTTGTTCGGCGTGCAGCCTTTGATCCAGGAAGAGTTTCACGTCACCAAGACCCAGATTGGTTTTCTGACCACTGCGTTTCTTCTTTGTTACATGGTCGCGGCGCCGTTCGTGGGGCCGCTGGCCGATCGCTACTCGCGAAAGCTGATCATTGCGGTCGGAGCATTTTTCTGGAGCGGCCTGACACTCCTCACGGCAGTCACACACACGTATCGCGAGTTGTTCGTGCGCCACCTCTTGGTCGGAGTCGGCGAGGCAACATTCGTCACCATCGCGCCAACGTTCGTTGCGGATCTTTTTTCAGAAGAAAGGCGGGGAAGAATTCTCGGGTTCTTCTACCTGGCGATCCCAGTCGGTTCGGCCCTTGGATATCTATTGGGCGGGCACCTCTCCGAGCATCACGGCTGGCGCTTTCCGTTTTACATTGCCGCTGCGCCCGGCTTCGCGATCGCAATTGCTGTTCTGTTTTTGAAGGAACCTGAACGCGGGCGAATGGATTCGAGAAAGGACGCTGCCGAACGAGGATCAGCTTTGGAGACAATCTCAGGACTGGCCCGCAACCCGGCATTCGTAACTGCGACCCTCGGAATGGCGATGATGACGTTTTCTCTGGGAGGAATTCAGGCCTGGATGCCGCAATTCCTCTACAGCGAAAGAGGCTACACG
>JBKPSP010000030.1:0-10648 GCA_046735175.1 Acidobacteriota bacterium | reverse complement strand
AACGCCAGCAGTGAGGCGGCTACAAAGCTGATCGACAAAACCTCGAGGGCAATCTTGCTGCCGAGACTCGAAGACACGGTCGGACCGGCTGCGAAAGTCCAGGTTTCATAAATGAAAAAGTGTGCCAGGAAGAATATCGATTGAATAATGGAAATGAAAATAGCCAATTGCTTTTTCGATCGCATGTTCTAGATTCAGGTCTCCGTTGGCGCCCACGAGCGCCCCTTTATTAAGAGATGACAAGTCGGCGGTCAGCGATTCCAGGTTTGTAGAAGCAACTGGCCCCGCCTCTGAGCTACAATCACGCAACTATGCGGGGTTTCTCGAAATTTAGATGTTCCGCCGCCTTCGGGCTTTTGGCTGTGATGGCGTCCGCCGCTGCTGCGTCGAGCGATGAGAAGCTTCCCCGTCCTCGGATCACGGGTATCGATCACGTCACCATCTATGTGACAGACCTGGAGAAGTCACGCCAGTTCTATGCCGGCACTTTGGGATTCGCGGCGAGTTGTGCGCCGTCTCGCAGTCCGGAGAGTTGCTTGCTGGTGCTTCCTTCAAGGCAGCGGGTGTTACTCAAGCCAGCACCGGTTTCTTCAGGGAACCTTAAGAGCTGGATCGTGGAAATTGCCTTCGCAACCGACAATCTGGCGCAAATGCGAAAGTATCTGACAGCCCACGGATTCGCCCCGGAGGCCGCGGAAGGCGACTCCGAACCTGCGAAGTCCTTTCGCGTTCATGATCCAGAAGGAAACGTAATTGCGTTCGTCGAAGGCACAGACTCCAAATCAAACTCCGTTGCCGCGCCTAAACAGATCGGCACTCATTTGATCCACGCCGGTTTCGTAGTGAAAGATCGTGCTGCCGAGAACCGCTTCTACGTTGACCTTCTCGGATTTCGCCTGTATTGGTACGGCGGCTTCAAAGACGATGGTATCGACTGGTGCGAACTGCAGGTTCCCGATGGTCCGGACTGGATCGAGTACATGCTTAACATTGCGGCAGACGCCGATCACAAAGAACTCGGCATTCAGAATCATTTCTCGTTCGGTGTAAAGGACGTTCACGCCGCAGCCGCACAACTCCGTGAACGCGGCCTGAAAACCTTCGACGGCCCTGAAGTCGGCCGCGATGGGAAGGACAGCCTGGACGCCTACGATCCCGACGGAACACGCGTCGAAATCATGGAGTTCACCCCCAAGCAGAAGCCGTGTTGCCATCCCTACAGCGCGGAGAACCCCAAGCCTTGAGCGGGCAAAAACCCAGGCTGCCGGCTACAGATAACTGAGCCAGCCCCAATCCCGGTGCCGGCCGCGGAATTCCATAAACCAGCGGCATGGGAAATAGAGGATCGCCACCGCCAGGATCCACATTGCATAGATAAACGGCAGTCCATGTCCGTATCCTTCGGGTCGCTGGGCGAAGTCTGCAATGACGGTTCCATGAAAAATCGGCTGATGAAATGCCACAGCAACCACCCGAGCTATCATATTCAGCAGATAGAGGTGCAGCAGGTAATAGAACAGCGGTACCCGGCCAAACACAACCAAGATGCGGCTCAGTCCGCGGTGAGCCTGAGCGCCATCAAGCAATCCAAGTACGACAAGAGACGGCCCGAGCGTGATGAGCAGGTAATCGAGCGACGGCGGATATTTGAGCACGTTGAAAAATGAAATCACGGTCATGGAGAGTGTCGGCTGAATGCTCCACGGGCCAATCGAGTGCGAGTATTTCATCGGCACACCGACGGCACCATTTCCGTACAGGTTGATGCCTCGAACCACGAAAAAGAGAATTGTGGCTGAGACCCCGATCGCCAGAATCCATTTTCTCCGGTCATCACGGAGCAACAGCTTTCCGAAAGCAAAGCCCACCGCCATAACTCCGAGCCACGGAATCAGCACGTACCTGACGGAAAACGCAAAATTATCTGTGATAGGAATGCGGCCGGGATAGTGCAGAAGCATCCATACCCAGTAGAGCTTTCCGAATGAAGCCGGCGTAATCCGATCGAGAAGATTATGCGTTGCGATCATGACCAGTCCGAAAACTGCGATCCAGCGTACGGGAAGCCGCACAATCGCAGCCATAAGAACCATGCACCAGCCGAGAATCCAGATCACCCCGCCATGCGCCCACGGAGTGAAACCCCACGCGAAGCTGACGACTGTAACTTCCAACAGCACCAGCCATAATCCACGAGTCAGCAAGAACCAGGAGAGTTCCCGCGAAGACTTTCCTCGACTGCTCGCGAGGTACGCGCCCGTCCCCGCCAGGAATGCGAACACCGGCGCGCAGAAATGAGTGATGAAGCGCGTGAAAAAGAGCCAGCCGTAGGTCTGCGTCATGTCCTCGGGAGAAAACTGCAAATTGGTCATGAAGTCGCGCGTATGATCCAGCGCCATGATTACCATGACGAGCCCGCGCAGAATATCGACCGAGACTAGGCGAGGGCTTGATGCGCGTGAAAGAGAGGTTTTCTGGTTGAGATCGGTAACCGCCGGGGAACTGATGGCAGTTACCATGTCTCACCTGTGCAGGTGGGAGCGGATTTTCGATTCATCTATCAATCGTAAAATTCGAAGAGTTTGCGCACGTCTGCACGATGTCAACAATTTGCAATAAATATTCGACGCCGGATTCGATGTCGATCTCGAGTAATGGTTACCAAAGCCGTAGTCACGCGTGCGATTGGACATTGAAACACTGAGACTTCGGGCTTATCTGAAAAAATGCTAATTCGGGCTATCGTGGAAAGTATGTGGCGCTTGGCCTGCAATCGCCCCCATCACCCCTCGAGGCAGACGACATGCACACTGGAAGTCCCGCTGCGGCACTGAGGCGTAGCTCTAGAGTTCCCACCGAACTACGCATACAAGTCACAACGCTCGCCGGAACATACTTCTCGGAAGTATGTAAAACGTTGGTCGTGAATGCGCATGGCTGCGCTGTCCTTTCTCCAATGAAATTTGACGCAGGCATTCCGCTGCGTTTCAAGAGCAAGGATGGCCGCGAGACAACCGCGCGCGTAGTCTCCTGTGAACCCATGGGACCAGACAGCCGGGGTTGGAGGCTAGGGGCAAAGCTTGATCGGCCGGAGAATTTCTGGGGGCTGAACAGCTGTCCGGCGGATTGGGTCGTGCCGCCTGGGCCGCTCTCGGCCAAGCTCCAGCAGATCAACGTGACCGCGGGCCTGCCGGCTGCGCAAAAAACAAACGGCCAGGCCAGCATGCCTCCAGAGGTGCTGCTCGACCTGGTGGCCCGGCGGCTGGAAGCGCCGATGCGCAGGATGATTGCCGAGTCGCTCAGTCCGCTCGAAGCACAGATTGCAGCCCTGAAAGAAACTCTGGCCCGGCGGGAAGCCAATCCCAGCCGCTTTGAAGTGTCTCTCTCGCAAATTCCGCCTGAGCTTGAACAACAGATCGAAGCCCGCGTGAAGAAAGACCTTGGCCCCAAGCTTCTCGATGATTCCCGACAGCAAAATGCGCAGCTGCTTAGTTCTGCAAAGACGGCAATTGACCAACGAACTACTGAGGGTTACGAAGATTTTCGCCGACGTGCTTCAGAGGAACTCAAGACCGTCGAGAAACGTGCACAGGAAATCTCGGCGCAAATTACCGTCAATACTCAGGAGCAACTGCGCCGCGGATTGGAAGATTTCCATCGGCAGCTGCTAGACGGCGGCAATTCGCTCAAGCGATTGAGCGAAGAACTTTTGGAGTACCTGCAAAATAGTTCGAACGAGGAGCATAAGGCGCACCGCAATGATCTCGAACAAATTCGTGCCTCAGTAGCCACAGAGTCTTCGCGCTTGCGCAAAGACGTTGAATTGTTGGACAACCGGATTCTGAAATTGGACGAATCCGCGCGGTCACTGGAATCCGGCCTCGACAAGCGCCTCGGGGAAATGGCCGGCAACGTGGTTCGGGATACTCGCGGGCACCTGGAGAGCATGGCGAATGAAGCCCTCGGGCAATTCGCGATTCATAGTGCTAAGACTCTGGACGATCAACTCGCCGATACAAGTACGAAGATGGCAAGCGCCGCGGAACGCATGATCGAATCTGCTTCCGAGTCACTCAAATCGCAAGTCGGCAACGCTTCCCAGGAATTCGAGCATTCCATGGAAGAAATGGCCTGCTTGTCGATCGAACGTTGGCGAGTGAAACTGGCTGCGGGTTTGAATGCACTGGCGAGGAGTGTCAGTGAGCGATTCCCATTGAATACGGAATCCGGCGAGGGCCCCGAAGAGGGGAAATCCATAGTCATGCCTTAACGGATCGGCCCGCGAGACCAGATCAAGAACACTCACTAGCTTCGCGAATCCAAACCATCTCGTCTCTCATCGCATAAGATAGGTTCGACTGAGAGACCATCTGATGGCACAGCATGTGATCATCGTGGGTGGCGGCTTCGGAGGACTTTCCGCGGCGCGTCACTTGCGGCGTGCCAGGGTCCGCGTAACCCTGATCGATAAACGAAACTACAACCTCTTTCGGCCGATGCTGTACCAGGTTGCTACTGGGCTGCTTTCTTCCGATGAGATTTCTGGACCGCTGCGTTCCATCCTCAGCCATCAAAAGAATGTCGACGTGTTGCTCGATGAGGTCACGGGCATCAGCCTGAGCCAGCGCCTCGTTCATCTGAAACACAGAGACCTCGCCTACGATTTCCTTGTTCTGGCCACGGGCATTCAGTACAACTACTTCGGTCACGACGAATGGCGGAAGTTCGCGCCGGGGCTCGAATCACTGGACGATGCCGACGTGATCCGGAGCAAAATCCTGATTGCGTTCGAGCGCGCGGAAGCGCTAGCCTCGAATCCGCAACTGGCCGCAACGGACGAGATTCGGCGCCTTCTGACGTTTGCGCTGGTCGGCGCCGGAACGGTCGGCGTGGAGATGGCCGGCACGCTGGCGGAGATGACGCGAATCGCCTTGGCGCATGACTTCCGCCATATAGATCCGCGAACAGCGCGGATTCTTCTGTATGAGGCGGCGCCTCGTGTGCTTCCCACATTTCCTGAGGACCTTTCGCGCAAAGCGCAGCGGCACCTGGAGAGCCTGGGCGTTGAGGTTTTCACCAACGCTCGGGTTACGAATGTGGATGCGGAAGGCATCGTAGTTGGCGGCGAAAAAATTCCCGCCGGCACCGTACTATGGGGAGCTGGGGTGCTTGCATCTCCCGCGGGTCGCTGGCTGGGAGCGGAAACCGACAAGTCCGGCAAGGTCATGGTTGAGCCTGATCTCTCCGTGCGGGATCATCCGGAGATTTTTGTAATCGGAGATACTGCTCACCTGGTTGCACCGGCGCGAAATCTATTTGGGATCAAGTCACGAACGGCGATTCTCATGCCAGGAGTAGCTCAACCCGCGATACAGGAAGGGAAGTACGTTGCGGAGGTTATTGCTCGCCGTGTCTGCGGGCGTGCGAAGCCGAAACCCTTCTGGTATTGGGACAAGGGTGATCTGGCCATCGTAGGTCGAACGTATGCCGTCGCGGACCTACGCTTCAGCCGCTTTGCGGGTTTCCTCGGGTGGTTGCTCTGGGCAGGCGTGCACATCTACTTTCTCATCGGATTTGCTAATCGGCTGTTTGTGGTGCTGCAATGGGGCTTCGATTTCCTGACAAAGCGTCGCCGAGTGCGGGTCCTGTCAGAGGAGCCTCCATCGGCGCAGAACTTGATTGATCCGGCGGCGTGACACAATCCGTCCTTTTACGTCGCCGCTCGAATGCGCGCAATATCCAGCCCCGGATGACCAACGGGCTTTTGATTTTGTACCCGATAATTTCCGCTTCTGACGGTCAATCAGTCTGCCACTGGCGAAGACTTCGCAACCCGCCCAACTTCGTCCAACTCATTTCTGCGGCGAGAGAACGACACGCCGCGCGGAATCAGTCGGTGCTCGTAGGCTTGCCGTTCGAGTTCCTCGCGGAAGTCAGGATGCGCGAGACCGATGATCGACTTCGCGCGCTCCGCAATCGACTTTCCCTTCAAATTCACCATGCCGTACTCGGTCACGAGATACATGACGTCCGAGCGCGGCGTGGTCACGATGTTGCCGGGCGTCAGGTTGAACACGATGCGGCTGCGGCGGTCACCTCGCTTCTCGTAGGTTGACGAAAGGCACATGAACGACTTGCCTCCCTTTGACGCATATGCGCCGCGCACGAATTGCAGTTGCCCACCGGTCCCGCTGATGTGGCGGTGCCCGTCAGATTCTGAAGCCGCCTGTCCCTGCAGATCGATCTGGCAGGTATTGTTGATTGACACCGCCTTTTCGTTCTGCATGATAATGTGCGGCGAGTTGGTGTAATCCACCTGGTGGCAGTACCAGTCGGGGTTGCGGTTCGCGGTTGCGTAGAGCGCCTGTGAGCCGAGCGCAAAGGTGTAGATCACCTTGCCTTTATCCAACGTTTTGCGCGATCCGGTGACTCGGCCGGAACGGTAAAGCAGCGCAAGTCCGTCGGTCATCATTTCGGTGTGAATTCCTAAATCCTTCACGCCGCTTTCGAGCAGCAGGCAAGTGACGGCATTCGGCATTCCGCCGATTCCAATCTGAAGACAGGCTCCGTCTTCGATTTCGGCAGCAATCAACTTGGCAACGGTCCGATCAATTTCGCTCGGCTCGGGATTTGGCAGCTCCGCGCAGGGTTGGTCATCGCCTTCAATGATGTAGTCGATCTCGCTCACGTGCACGCCGTTGTCGCTGCCGAAGGCGTAGGGCATCTGGCGATTGACTTCCACGATAACGAGCTTCGCGCGTTCGATCACTGCGCGCTGCCAGAAATTCGTGGGGCCGAAGTTGAAGTAACCGCCGTCATCCATGGGGCAGGTCTTCAGAATGGCGACATCCACGGGATCGAGAAAGCGCCGGTAATAATCCGGCACCTCGCCGAGATTCAGGGGCGAGTAGTTGCATCGGCCTACGTCATGTTTCTTCCGGTCATATCCGGAAAAATGCCAACTGAACATGTGGAAGTGCTTGCCTTCAGGATCCTGTTCGAGCACAGCGCGCGGACGCAGAGTGAGGCAGGAGCGGATCTTCACGTCCTCGAGTTCGTCTTTGCGCGCGGCCAGGGCTTTGTCGAAAACGTCGGGCTGGCAGTGGGTCGCGCCATAATCCAGCCACATTCCCGATTCGACGAAGCCGGCAGCCTGTTCAGCAGAGATGGTTTCACCAGACATAGGAACCTCTCAGGCGGGAGTACTCGCTTTGGCACAAGAGTCTATAACGAAATGTCGCCGATAGGACACTAAACAGCGTCAGCTCGGAACCTGGATGCCTGCTTTGGCGGGCTTGCATATTCGAAGCTGCGCGTCTCAGCGTAGACTTGCTTCATGATCCGTCAGATCGTGCCTTTGTTTTTCACCACAGATATCCCCCGCACTCTTGCCTACTATGAAGCCAAACTTGGCTTCAAGTGTTTGAGTACCTGGCAGGACCCTCCGGTTTACGCCATCGTTGCGCGTGACGAGCATGCGATTCACTTCCGCTGTGCCGAACCTCCGACAGCGAACCCCGACAAGTACGATGACGAACTGCTCGATGCCTACCTTCACGTGGAAGATGCGGACGCGCTGTACGCGGAGTATGCGGCCCGGGGAGTGGAATTCACACGCCGGCTCGCAAACATGCCGTGGCACTCGCGCGAATTTGTAGTGAAGGATTGCGATGGCCGCCTGCTGGCTTTCGGTGCGAACCCGTAGTTCGTTCAGGCCGACGGCGGTTGACCGCGTTTTCGCGTGCCCATAAACTGAACATTCCATGGCAGAAACCATTCACATCAAGCTTCCGGATGGGAGCGAGAAGGAAGTGCCTAAGGGCACGACCGCGCTGGAGATCGCGAAAGGAATCAGTCCGCGGCTGGCGGATGCGGCGATTGCAGCTAACTCCAATGGCGATCTGATTGATCTCACTCGTCCACTGGAAAAAGACACGCCGCTTCGCATCCTGACGGATAAAGATCCCGAGGCGTTGGGCGTTTACCGGCATTCGTCGGCGCACCTGCTGGCGGCGGCTGTGCTCGAGCTTTTTCCTGAGACCAAGCTCGGCCACGGCCCGGCGACCGAGAGCGGGTTCTTTTACGACTTTTATCGTCCGACTCCGTTCACGCCCGATGACCTGGAAAAAATCGAAAAGAAGATGCAGGAGCTGGTGCAGCAAAACCTGCCTTACGCGCGCGAATTTCTGCCTCGCGATGAAGGCCTGGAGCGCTTCAAGAATGAAGGCGACTTCATGAAGTGCCACTTCATCGAGCAGTTCACCAAGCCCGATGAAAAGATTTCGATTTATAAGACCGGCAAGTTTCTCGACTTCTGCCGTGGGCCGCACATTCCTTCCACGGGAAAAATCAAAGCTTTCAAGCTGCTGAACATTGCCGGCGCGTATTGGCTCGGCGACGAGAAGAATCCGCAACTTCAGCGTATCTACGGCACGTCGTTCTTTTCGAAGAAAGACCTCGACGCGTACCTGAACCAGATCGAAGAAGCCAAGAAGCGCGACCATCGCGTGCTGGGAAAGCAGCTCGATCTGTTTTCGATTCAAGAACTGGCCGGGCCGGGGCTGATCTTCTGGCATCCCAAGGGCGGGATCGTCCGAAAGGAGATGGAAGACTGGATGCGCGACCAGTACATCAAGCGCGGATACTCGCTGGTGTACACGCCGCACGTGATGCGCAAGCAGCTTTGGCAGACCTCCGGGCACGAAGGCTATTACTCGCAAAACATGTTCGACACGATGGAGCTCGACGACGCCGAGTATCGCCTCAAGCCGATGAATTGCCCCGGCCACATTCTTATATACAAAGACGGGCTGAAGTCGTATCGCGATCTGCCGGTGCGGCTCGGCGAGCTCGGCACGGTGTATCGCTACGAGCGATCGGGCGTCATGCACGGCCTGCTACGCGTCCGCGGATTCACTCAGGATGACGCGCATATTTTCTGTACACCCGAGCAGATTGAAGGTGAGATCGCGGCATGCGTCGAGTTCGCGCGCGATGTGTTGCACGATTTTGGGTTCGACAAATTCGTTACCGAACTTTCGACGTGGAATCCCGACGACAAGAAAAACTTTGTGGGCTCAGAAGAGCAATGGAACTCGGCGACTGCGTCTTTGGAAAAAGTTATGAAGGAGCTGGGGATCGAGTACACCACGATTCCCGGCGAAGCGGCGTTTTACGGTCCGAAGATCGATATCAAACTGGTGGATGCCATAGGTCGTCTCTGGCAGCTTTCGACAGTGCAGTTCGATTTCAACCTTCCAGCCCGCTTCGGACTCGAGTACGTAGCCGAAGACGGAACTCGCAAACAGCCGGTAATGGTTCATCGGGCGCTGTATGGATCCGTCGAGCGCTTCTTCGGCGTGCTGATCGAGCACTACGCGGGAGCGTTCCCAGTGTGGTTGTCGCCGGTGCAGGTGGTGGTGATCCCGATCGCCGAGCGGCATGTGGAGTATGCGAATAGAGTGGCTGCCATCCTGCGCGGAACCGCTCCAGCGCACGTAGCGGCGGGTGCCCTCACCCGCCCGGCCGAGCGAAGCTCAGCACTGAGGGTCCGCGTCGAAGTTGATGTCCGCAACGAAAAAATGAATGCCAAAATCCGCGAGCATGCGCTGCAGAAAGTTCCGTTCATGCTGGTCGTCGGCGACAAAGAAGCGGAAGCGTGCAAAGTCAACGTCCGCACCCGAGGCAAGGAAAAGACGGAGGATACGGGGGTCGAGGAGTTTGGCGAAAAGATAAGGGAGCTGATCTCGCTGAGAGTGCCTGCGATATGAGCAGTGGTTGAAGGAAAAGAAACAGGAATTTTCGGCTCATCGATCTGTTGATTGGCGCCAGCAAGCGATGATTCCCGAATTTGATTCTGGATCCGCTAGACGGTGAGTGTTTCATCCCCGGCTCCCAGGCTATTTGATCTAGTGTCGCTGGTTCAGAAAGTCGGTACCCGGTCATTGTCTTTGTGAATGAGGGCCTATAGTCCCCGGAGATCCCGCCGATTAATACTGGGAGGCCCCATGTCCTCCCCAAGCACACCGGCTCAGTCATCCAGCCCAAGCGCTCGAGCTCAATCGGCAACTGGCACCGCTCCAGCGCCAGCCTCTTTCTCCACCCCCGCGCTGCTCGCGGCGATGCTGCGGAAGTCGGCGAAGATCAGCGACCTCTTCTTCTCTCCTGGCAAGCCGCCGATGGTCGAGATCAATGGCCGCCTTACGCCGACCGGTTCACGTGCGCTTACGCCGAACGACACGCGCCACATCGCCGCTGAGCTGATCGGCAGTAACAAGCACGCGCTCGAGAACCTTCGCGAACAGGGCTCGTGCGATGTCTCCTACAGCCTACCCGGTGCGTCGCGCTTTCGCGTGAATGTGTTCATGCAGCGCGGTAGCTGTGCCATCGTGATGCGCGTCATCCCGAGTAAAGTGCCGGACTTTGAGGAACTAAATCTCCCGACGGAGTTGCAGCAGATTGTCGGCCTCAGAAACGGAATCGTCCTAGTGACTGGCCCCACCGGCTCGGGCAAGTCGTCGACGCTTGCGGCCATCATCGACCTTATCAATAAACAGCATTCCTTCCACATCTTGACCATTGAAGATCCGATTGAATTTCTGCATCAACACCAGAGCTGCATTGTTCACCAGCGCGAGCTGCATAGTGA
>JBKPSP010000029.1:0-7221 GCA_046735175.1 Acidobacteriota bacterium | reverse complement strand
GTCATCTTCCCTGTGCTGCATGGAACGTTTGGCGAAGATGGGACTATTCAGGGCCTTCTCGAACTGGCGGATATCGCTTATGTCGGCGCGGGCGTGCTCGGCTCAGCCGCCGGCATGGACAAGGACATCATGAAGTCGCTGTTTCGCGCAGCTGGTTTGCCGATAGTGAAACACGTTACGGTTCTGCGAAGCGAGTGGGAGAGCGCGGCGAAGAAAGTTCAGAAGCTGGTGGAGAGCAAGCTGAAGTATCCGGTGTTTGTGAAGCCGGCGAATCTGGGATCGTCGGTGGGGATTTCGAAGGCCCGCGATCGAAAAGAACTTGGGCCTGCGATCGACGAAGCCGCCAAATTCGATCGCAAGATCGTGATCGAAGAAGGCGTGGGCGGAAAGAAGAACAAAGCCCGCGAAATCGAATGCTCAGTGCTGGGCAACGACAAGCCGCTTGCATCCGTTCCCGGCGAGATCGTGCCCGGCGCGGAGTTTTATGACTACACCGCGAAGTATCTGGATGAAGGCTCGCAGCTGATCATTCCGGCGAAGCTGACGAAATCAGAGGTAAAAAACATTCAGGAGCTGGCGATTGCCGGATTCCGCGCCGTGGATTGCTCCGGCCTGGCTCGGGTGGACTTCCTCATGGATCCGAAGTCGCGCAAAATCTTTTTGAACGAGATCAACACCATGCCGGGATTTACGTCGATCAGCATGTATCCGAAGCTGTGGGCGGCTTCGGGAGTGTCGTATCCAGAATTAATCGACAGGCTGATCCAGCTAGGGCTGGAGCGGCATGCGGAGAAAAAGCAGAATCAGTACAGTCGTTAAGCCCCGATGCGCGATACGGGATCAATCGTTAACTACGCAGTACGATACGGCTGAACGCATTCAGGCCAACGAACTTCTCCTAAATATGAACCAATCGAGACCTTGAAACGCGGGGCTCATTGCAGCATTCCAAGGGTCTGCATCCACGTCTCGACCAGCTGAGGCCATCCCGTTATGGGCAAGTTCGTTCGCCGCAGCCCAAACGCATGCCCGCCTTGCGCGTACAGATGCATCTCCACCTGAACACCAGCCCTTTTCAGAGCTAAATAGTACGCGACCGATTGGTTCACTCCATCGACGTGGTCATCCTCTGCCTGCACCACGAACGTTGGGGGCGTCTCCCGCGTGACCGGAATGTTCGCATTCAGTCCGTAAGCCGTACCAACCCACAGATGACCTGGATAAACTGCCACAGCGAAATCCGGACGACAGCTCTCCTTGTCAGCCGCATCGCGAGGCGCGTACAAACGTCGCTTAAATACCGTGCTGATCTCTGCTACCAGGTACCCGCCGGCAGAAAACCCGAGCACTCCAACCTTGTCCGGATTTATGTGCCATTCAGCGGCATGCAATCGCACCAAACCGATCGTCCTCTGCGCATCCTCTAGCGCCAGCGTTGACGTTGCAAGATCATTGGGACGGCACTTGCAGTGCCAGTCATAGGGTAAGCTCGGCACGCGATATTTCAGCAGTACACACGTGACCCCCTTTGACGTGAGCCAATCGCACACTTCCGTGCCCTCCAGATCAATGGCGAGGCCCTCGAATCCCCCGCCCGGAAACACGACGACCGCAGCACCCGTATTCTTTTCCTTGGGTGAATAGAGCGTCATCGTGGGTCTTGCGATGTTGCTCACCCAAACATACGGCTTTGCGGCAACCATTTCGCCGTTAGTTGTCTTGACGTACTCGGGTCCCGGAACAGGCTGTGCATCCGGCGGCTTGTTCGGCCATATCGCGACTTGGGTATGCCCAGGTGATGGCTGCCAGACAAGTTGCTGGGCTCCGACAACAGATGCAAGCACGACGGGAAGGACGACAATTGAATACTTTGCCACAATCCTCACAGCTTATATTAGCGATGGTCTGCCGCTGCTAATCAGAACCTGAATTGGGAATTCGCAAGGGACCAAACTCAAGTGTTCTGGATTTCACCAACTATACTGAGGCTACTTTCTTATACGCGGAGAAACTAAATGCTTCCAACTCCCGTTCTCGACATGAAGGTGTTCGTGCCGGCCAAGGATCCTGAAGTTTCCAATGCCTTCTACACCGATCTGGGTTTCACCATCAACTTCAGCAACGACGAAATTTCGGAGCTACAGATTGGCTCGTTTCGGTTCCTGCTGCAGAAATTCTATGTCGCCGAGCATGCGGGCAATTTCATGATGAGCCTGAATGTCGAGAATGTTGACGCCTGGTGGGAGCATATTCAAAAGGTGGACTTCAAGAAAAAATATCCCGGAGTCATGTGCAAGCCGCCGGCAATGCAGCCTTGGGGACTGCGGGTGCTCTATTTGAGCGATCCTACGGGCGTTCTGTGGCACATCACCGACAGCCCGAAGCGCTGATCCCCATCGCAATTAGAACACCCTCAGCAATTCTTTCCAGAGTGCCTGCGGACAGGCGCCGGAGCGGATACTTCGGTTGTCGCAGGCTCGACTTAAGCACGGTCGTGATGTTCTCGCTCTGGATGGTCGAGTTTTCCTGCAGATTGGTTTCACCCGGCGTTAATGAAATGTGCGTTGGCAACCTGGCCGGAGTCGTCGAGAGCGGGACGACCAGAACGGTGGTGGCGCGTTCGTGAAAATTGCGAGCGTCTATAGAAACGATCACGACGGGCCGACCGTGTTTTTCAGGCGGGTCGGTTGGGAGTTTCACAAACCAGATTTCGCCTCGCTTGGGCTGTGGCAGTCTTGGCGTGTGTGATGGGGATGCCATGCGGATTACATCTGCGATTCCGAGAACTTGCCCCATTCCGTTTCTTCTTTCACTTCTTCGGCGGTAAGCGAGTCGTAGTAGGCCGTGAACTGCTCTCCCATGTGGGCTTGCTTCCAGTCTCTGACGATCTGCTCGAAGGCGGCGGTGAGCGACTCGGCTTTGCGTTGCCGCTTGTAGTTCTCGAGGACCTGGACCACGTCATCAGACAGCGAGAAGGTTCTTGGCCGTTTTCTCCGGCTGGTGGTCGCGGCGGTACGGCCCGCCGCCGGTCGTTTATTTATCATACGATTGATATTATACAACGTATGACATAGAGTAACAACGCCAAAGCAGCCAAGTTTGGCGAACATGATTTCCACTTGACGGACTCGCCTGCGGCTCCCTATGATTACTTCACCAGTCGGCCTTCGGGCCGACCTTGGATTTCATGCAGAGTGGCTGAGGGACGAGCCCTAAGACGCCACGGCAACCGGACCGGGATCATCTATCGCGGCCGCCAGGTGCCAACTCTCGACCCGGAAAGTACGGGGGACATGAGATTCGGGGTGCGAGAAGTTTATTCCAGCACTTCCTGAGCCTCTTTTCCTATTCCGGGGAAAGAGGATTTCGTTTTTAGGGCAGATTTTCTCTGCGCTCTCTGCGAAAACTCGGCGTGCTCTGCGGTTAAAAGCTTTAAAGACCTTAACCGCAGAGGTCGCAGAGTGAAGCGCAGAGTTCGCGGAGAAAACCTTCGGGCCGCTCGGATCGGGCGAGTCAATGCGTTACGAACTGCGCTGTCGGGAGTGTCACAAGAGCTGGGGCAACGTTCCCAAGAACATTTGCGAAGAGTGCTTCTCTCCGCTCGAAGTTTTCTTCGACTACGACTCGGTTCGCAACGACTTCACTCGCGAAAAGATCGCGCAAGGCCCACCCAGCATTTGGCGCTATTCAGCCCTCCTACCCCTCCCCGAAAATCATGAACCGACTCTGCCCGTCGGATTTACTCCCCTGATCAGGACCAAGGGCCTGGCGAAGAAGATCGGCGCGAAGAATGTCTACATTAAGAACGACGCCGTGTGCACTCCCACATTGAGCTTCAAAGACCGCGTGGTTGCAGTTGCACTCGCGAATGCTCGCGGATTCGGATACGACACGGTTTCCTGCTCTTCGACCGGGAACCTTGCCAATGCGACTGCCGCGCAGGCTGCGCGCAACGGCTTGAAGTGTTGGATCTTTATTCCTGCCGATCTTGAGCAGGCAAAGGTCATCGGAACACAGGTTTTTGGCGCGAAGGTGGTGCGTATCTCTGGCAGCTACGATCAGGTGAACCGCCTTTGTTCGCAGATCGGGGACGAGCACAACTGGGGATTCGTGAATGTGAATCTGCGCCCCTACTATTCTGAAGGATCGAAGACATTTGGCTACGAAGTAGCCGAGCAGCTGGGCTGGCGCCTGCCGGATAACGTGGTTTGTCCGATGGCCGGCGGGTCGCTGATTATCAAGATCAAGAAAGCATTCGACGAGCTGATCAAACTTGGCCTGGTCGAGCCGAAGCCGGTGAAGTTTTTCGGCGCGCAGGCGACCGGGTGCTCTCCGATTTCGACCGCGGTGAAGCTCGGCAACACGGAAATCGATCCGCAGAAGCCGAACACGATTGCGCGGTCGCTGGCCATCGGCAATCCCGCTGACGGCCATTACGCGATCAAGTGCATTACCGGCAGCGGCGGATGGTCGGAGGATGTTTCCGATCCCGAGATTGTGGATTCGATTCAGCTTCTCGCGGAAACGGAAGGCGTGTTCACCGAAACCGCCGGAGGAGTGACGCTGGGCTGCACGCGCAAACTCATCAAGAGCGACCGCATTCTGCCGGATGAAACCACCGTGGTGTGCATCACCGGGAACGGCCTGAAGACGACGGATGCGCTCACCGGCCAGTACGAGACCGAAGAGCCGATTCCGGCCAAGCTGGCGGAATTTGAGAAATTGCTCGAGGCTGAGGTTGGGCTGCCGATTGCAGTTGGAGCGTAGAACCAGTGGCTAGTTGCTAGTGGTTAGTGGTTAGTGGCCCGATTGTCTCCTCTATCGAGATCCCCCTAAAGCCGGGTTAGCCCGGCTTTTTTCGTTGTGGGAATGTTCATTCGTCACAGACAAGCCACCCCAATTTCTGCAAGACTTCCACGGGTGGACAGCCAAAGCCTGGTTTCGGCGCTTGAAGATTTTTTGAGCGGCTGCAGCAATGCTGTGGTGATCGAAGACAATTCCGCGATCTTCGATCTTGCGCAGGCGAAATATTCCGTTTCCGGCGAGAGCAATCGCTGCCTGCTGCATTTGTGGTCGGCGGAGAGGAATGTTGTGCGGCGCGTGGTGGAACTTGAGAGCCGCGGGGATACGCTTCGGGTAACGGTTCAGCGGATCGGGCATGCGAAGCCCGGCAAGTTAGAGATTTGCCGTCAGCGTGACCGGAGGACCGCGACAGCGAAGAGGCAAGCGCGGCTCATGTATCGGCACATTCTGGAGCGGGCCCTGCGGCGGAAATTCCCCGATCTCGCGCTGGCGCAACTGAGCACCTCGGCGGATCTGGAAAAGTCTTTCGGACCAATTTATACGCGCGGGTTGCTGAGGCGCGGACGGTCGGCTTTCGCGGTGCTCGGCGTCAATCGGGAGGAACTGCAAGGCTCGATCGATGCGGCTCTGACATTCGGAATTTTGTGGCTCGATGTCTGCCGGCAATCGGGCGCAGGAAAGTTCCACGTTGAAGGCCTGAAGCTGTTCGTGCCGGCTGGATGCTCGGGGCTGGTTCGTGAGCGCATGGCGCATCTGAATCCGCATGCGGCGAAGTGGCAGCTTTATGAATTTGAGCAGCGCGAAGAAGACGTGAGAGAAATAGAACTCGCGGACCGCGGAAACATTTCAACTCGGCTGATCCGCTACGTCGACGATGATGACGTGCGCGCGCGCTTCGCGGAGCCAATCGCGCTGGTCCGCACATTGATGCCGGAGGCGGAAATCGCGGCGCTCTCATCAGCCGAGATTGGGTTCCGCTGCCACGGACTGGAGTTCGCGCGGGCGCGTGTCACGGTCCAGCCCGGCAGTTTTCATGGCGAGCCGGAGATCGTATTCGGGATCGGAGCGGAAGAAAGAGTTCTCGACGGCAACAATTTCCCTCAGCTTGAGCGATTGCTCCGGAGCATCGGCGAGGCGCGGCATCCTGAAGGGCCTCGCGACAACCGGTTTTGGCGGTTGCATTCGGAGCGCTGGTTGGAGTCGCTGGTGGTGAAAGATATTTGCGCGCTCGATAGCAGCCTCGATCCGCGCTGGCGGTACTCGCAGGTGCCGGCGTTCTCCGCCGCCGACCGGGCCATGATAGACGTGCTCGCGGCAACACGCGCGGGGCGACTGGCGGTGCTTGAGCTGAAAGCCGATGAAGACATTCATCTGCCGCTGCAGGGAATCGATTATTGGTCGCGGGTTGCGTGGCACCACGCGCGCGGAGAATTCCAGCAGTTCGGATACTTTGCCGGGCGGGAGCTCTCAACTGAGCCGCCGCTGCTGATCATGGTGGCGCCTGCGCTGCGCGTGCATCCTGCGACGGACACGCTGTTGCGATATGTCGCGCCGGAGATCGAATGGACCTTGCTGGGAATTGACGAGCGCTGGCGGGAAAAGCTGCGAGTGGTTTTCAGGAAGAGGCCGGAGAAGCTGCAACTGAAAACGGCTGTGTAGCCCCCTACCGCCGCGCAAGCGCGGCCGGGCGGGTGGGGGCACCCGCCCCTACGTGATTTTTCCTATTGCTTCCAGATTCCGAGCAGCCGTTTCACGTCGATCAACTGCCCCAGGTGGTGCGCGTTGTGATCGGCAATCAGCATGGCCTCGCGCAGGACGGTCTGACCGTCGCCCCAGGCGAGCTTCGCGAACAAGTCAGTCTTGGGATTGCTGACGAGGTCCTTCATCGCCTGAAGGTCGCTGTGGAACGCCTGAATACTTTTTTCCCATTCAACTGCGTTTGCCGGCGCTGGATTTTTCGGCCAGTAGTCGGCAGGCCATTTCATTTCTTTGTATTTGGGATTGCGACTGAACTCGAGAATGTCCCACTGGGCGATGCGCATGTGCTCGAGCAGCATCCAGGCAGAGTGGGGCAGTCCGTTCGGAATCTCGCCCCGATACTTCGCCGGAAAATCGTTGATGACCTGATCGAAGGTGGCGTGGGCATGGCCGCCGTCGAGCAGTTCCAGCAGGTGCTTGCGCAGGGCATGATCGGTTTTCATAAGCTCCGGAAGACTAGGATGGCGATGGCGTCATATCGGTCGCAGAAAATGTAGGGGCGGTTTGTTCCTGTTCGTCGCGGTAGACTCGTCCGATTCCGCGCACGATCCGCCGCAAGGGCCACGAGCCCTGATGGTCAGCAAAAAAGATTTCTCCCGGACGATGAGAACGGTAGAACCAGCGCTTCAGGATTGCAAGATGCTCGACGCGCTCTGCGGT
>JBKPSP010000028.1:0-20418 GCA_046735175.1 Acidobacteriota bacterium | reverse complement strand
CAGATGATCTTTTGTGCCGACATACACTTTGCCGTTTGCTACCGTTGGCGGCGCGAACTTTACGTGTGAGCCGAGCGCGTCACGGGTCGCATTCTGATTGCTGTTGTACAGTTCGTTGGCGACGTTGGTGGCGTCGTAAGCATGTAGGACCGATTTTGTCGGCTCGACCGCCCAGACGATTGCGTTCTTCGTTCCATTCGCGGAAACGGTCGGAACTGCGCCGGGATAGCCGAATGTTTGCGGCGACAAGGACATGGGTCCGCTCAGCAGACCGTTAGAGAGCACATAGTCTTTGGCGTGATCGTTGGTTCCGGCAACGTACAAATGTCCGTTCCAGAATGCGGGAGTGCTGTAGTCGCAATCGTCATCGGTTGGACTGCAGGTGGCTGCGCCGGAGACGCGCATGCCAACTGCGTTCTGGATTGACTGAATGTTCTGGTCCGCGGAGCTGTTGAATTTGCCCATGTTGTCCCGATTCACGACATAGAGGGTTCCGTACTTTCCGCCGCCAATCAGCTCGTGGGGGAATTGTCCGGGAACGGAGAGGATGATTCCGGTGCTCGCTCCGAGATCGAGGTCGCCATTATTGAAGAGGAAAGCGGGAGAGAAGTAGTCGAGCACCTTCAGTGTCTTGTTGCTGCCCGGCGCCAGTTTCAAATATGTGTTGCCATAGTCCCCGACCGCTGGATTAAATGGCCCGTTTCCGGTCACGGCGAAGATCTGATTGTTCAGGCTTGCGGCAAGAGCTCCTCCCCAGATGGCATTTTTTCCGCCGGGTCCGCTGCCATTTCCTGCCACATTCGGTGACGCGTTAAAGATCGCGAGCTGCTGCTGAATGTTAAATGCGTTATAGCCGAGAATCCAGCCAAAGTAGTTAGCGCCGGTCGTCGTGCACGATGGCTTGTCATTGATCGAGCCAAACGCGATGTACACGGTTCCATTAGCGTAAAGCAGTGCTGAACGGTTGTTCTGCGCCGCGCCGTCGAACGTGATTACCCCGTTCGTCGAGCCGCATGCGTTTCCGGCGGTGGAAGCTTTGAGGGTCACGGGGCTGTCAGACATCTCTGTTCCGGTCGTGAGGTCCAACTTATGCAGGGAATGAAGGAAGGGCGGCGCTCCGCTGGCGGATGTTCTGGCCTCGACATAAATTACGCCGTGCGCGCCCTGAGTGGGATCGATAAACATGGTTGAAGTAATGCCGATCGTCGGCGAGTGGAATACCAGATTGCAATCGTTCTTGGGGACGGGAACGTCAAGAGTGCACGGAACCGGCGTGCCAATGACCCGATGCCAGAGCGGCGTGCAAGTCTGGCCATCGGCGTCAAACGCATAAATGCTGTTTGCTTCGGTTGCGACAAAAACGACATTGTGGGAAACACCGCCAATGGTGAGTTTCGGCATGAAAAGTGGTTGTCCGTAAATGATCGAGTCAACCGAACAGGAGAAGAGCTTTCCGAAAAGAGTTTGGTTCACCACCGAGGGAGTGAGCTTGGTCTCATACAAGTTCGCGCCGGTGCGCTGAGCGTTGTACTGATAGGTGATCACTGCCGTGCCGGTCACGGTGATGTTCACCGTCTTCTGCGAAGTGCCCCCGCATTTGTCTTTGGCGATGATCGTCGTGGTGTACGTGCCGGGAGCTTGCGGGAGGAAGGTGTCGAGCTTGGAGCCGCCTACAGAATAAGCGTTAACGCCCGGTTTCGGCTGGATGAACATGGTCGCAATCCCGCCGGCGCAGGTTGGCGACGAAGCCGCCGCGATGTAGTGGACGGGGTTTACGTCCTTCGAGGCAGCAACGGGGCTGCAGATTGCTACGCCTCCGCCGGTGGGGGCGGTGCAGGCAGCGTGGGCGGGTGTGAGTGCGAACGTGATCAATGCTGGAACGAGCCAGATGGCAAGGGCAGGGACCCGCCTTTTGGATGAGTTTGGGCCGGTCAGTGACACGGTCGGATCCATAAGATCACTGCTCATGGGGGACTCCTACTATGTGAGGATCTACTTTCCCGGCGAGCTTAGATGCAGATTGGGAAGCGAAGTTGTAGATTATAGCCGCCTATCGTTTCATCCCATCTAGTATCGAGCCCATGATTCCGCCTACGACGCCGCCCTCCACTTCTCTGCGGCCTTCGTGCGGCAGATATTCATCGATCGCATGGGCCAGCTTTGTGATTGGCAGCGTCTGCAGCCAGACTCGTCCGGGGCCGGTGAGCGAGGCGAGGAAGATGCCGTCGCCGCCGAAGATCATGTTCTTGATGCCAGGAACGGTCGTGATGTTGAACGACACGCTCGACTGAAATGCGCCGACGTGGCCGGGATGGACGCGCAGAGTTTCTCCCGGCTGCAGGTCGCGGATGACGAGTTCGCCGGAGAGTTCGAGCCAGGCGGTACCTTGTCCGCTGAGGTGTTGGAGCAGGAAGCCGCTCCCGCCGAAGATGCCAGCGCCCAGTGATTGCTGGAAGCCGACCGAAATCTGAATGTTCGGCGTGGCGCAGAGAAAGCCGTGGCGATGAATCATGTACTCGTGCCCGGGCGAGACTTCGACCGGCACGATGTGTCCGGGCAGCTTGGTCGCGAACGCCACCTCGCCGGGAGCGCCGGCGGCGCGGTATTCGGTCATGAAGATCGAGCCGCCACCGGCCACGCGCTTCAGCACGCCGAACAGGCCTCCGCCGCCGGCAAACTGCGTGTGCGTGGTCATCTGGATGGAGCTGCCCATCCACGAAAGCTCTCCTGCCTCGGAGATGATCGCCTCGTTCGGTTCGAGAACGAACTCCAGGACGGGCATGGTGGTTCCGGTGATGCGGGATTGCATGCTTCTCTCCTAGTTGTTACTTTCTTTCCGATTCAACTGCTCTGTCATCCTGAGCGCAGCAAGAAGTTCGCGAAGCGAACTTCTAGCGGAGTCGAAGAACCGCGCATTTGCTTGCGGCTTTGCGGACGACTCAAGGCATTCTCACCAGTGTTGCGTCGAGTTCATCGTGAGAATGCCTCGACGCGCCCGTGCCTCCGCCAGCCGTGCAGGGGTCCTCCGACTGCGTGAGTTCATCCCGCTTTGCGGGATGAACTCAGTCCGCTTAGGATGACAATTCTGTTTTATCTTCTAAGTGCTTGAACATCTACGCGTGCCGCGCCTTCATCTCCGCCAGCAACTGCTCGATGCGATCTGACTTCTCGATTGCGGTGAAGCGGTCTTCGATGTCGTCGGCGCCGAGTTCGGATTTGGCCTGGCTTACGGCTTCATTGTGCGCGACTTTATGCTTCATGCGGTCGAAAGCGGCGGACTTGGCGTTGCCGTTGATGGCGGTGCGCGCATCCTGCGCTTTGCCGACGGCGCGGGCGCGGCGATGCTGCGCGATCAGCACGTCAGCTTTGGCGCGGGCCTCCTCGAGTTTCTGCTCCAGCTTGCGAAGGGCCGTCTTGAGGTTCTCGACCTGGGCCTTCTGGTCGCCAACCTGCTGCGTGAAGCCGCCGGTCATCTCGCGATAGCTTTCGACGCGATGCAGCGCGGCGCGGGCGAGGTCGTCCTCTTTCTTCGAGACGGCGAGCTCGGCCTTGCGCATCCATTCGGTGGTCTTTTCTTCGTTCTCTTTTTGTTTTTTCTCGAGCAGGTGCTGGTCGGCGATGGCGATCGCCACCTGCGTCTTCACCTGCAGGAGCTGGTTCTGCATGTCGAGGATGACCTGCTTGATCATCTTTTCGGGATCCTCGGCCTTGTCGATCATGTCGTTGATGTTTGCGCGGACCAGGGTGGATACTCGTTCCAGTAGTGCCATGGGGAACTCCTTTTCTAGCTCTCAGCTATCAGCTTTCAGCTCTCAGTAAAACCAAAGCAAAAACCCAAACCCACAAAATCCGAAAATGGGGAATTTCGACTTCCTAAAGCTTCGGTGTTGAATCCTCAACTTTCGATTTTGGAGCGCAGGAATATGCTATCGCTAAACCGATTCCGGCTCCGATTGCGATCCAGGAGCCGATCTGGCCCATTGCGACGCCAAGCGCCGTACCGATTCCCGCGCCTAACGCGATGCCAACACCTGCCGACATTGGACTGCATTTCATGATTGCCTCCTTACTTCAGTGCGACTGCGCGTCATCATCGTTCCGATGAAGACGCCGATGGCGATTCCAATCGCGAGCCATGCGCCTCCGGAACCGAGCGCGACGGCGATGGCGCTTCCGCTACCAGCGCCGAGCGCGATCCCGAGTCCAATTTGCATGGGTCGTTTCATATGTGCTCTGTCGTCCCTACGGGACTTGGTCATTCTTCCGAGCTACCCAGGGCTTACGCCCTGGGCTGCATTGTTGCGCCCCTTCGGGGCTGGGCGGGTGAGGGCACCCGCCCCTACGTGGTTCATGCAGTTCCTCGCGGCTTTGGTTCTCGGGGGAGGCTTGTGGCGTCGATGATGACTTCACCGAAGCCTCCATCACGCCCGCAACAACTTCGAACAGTTCCCAGAGCATCGTGTCTCATCCGTGTAGGGCGGGCGACGGCGCCCGCCCTACACAATCCCCCAGCCGTGCTACTTCTTTGCGTCTCCGTTACCCGGCGGCAGGGAATCTGGCTTCGTTGGTTTGTCGCCGATGGCGCGCACTTTGCCTAGCAGTTCGTTCATGCTCATTCCCGAAAGCGACTCGAACAGGGCCGGGACCTGCGCGGCCATCTTGGCGAAGTCGCCGGTGATTTTGTTCATGCCGGTGGCCTCGCCGTTTCCGGTTGAGACCACGGTGATCCTGTCTACGTTGGCGAGCGGCGCCGACATGGCCCTGACCACTTCGGGCAAGCTCGTGAGCAGCTTGTCCACGACCGCCGCCTGGTTGTACTCCTGGTAAGCCTCCGCTTTCACGTTCATGGCCTTGGCTTCAGCTTCACCTTTCTTGAAGATGATTTCGGCTTCGGCCTCGCCTTGGGCGCGAATCGAAGATGCACGGCCTTCGGCTTCGGCGATAAGGCGCTGCTTTTCGGCTGCAGCGAGGGTTTCGATCCGTTGACGCTCGATTTCCGCCTGTTTGAGCACGGTCGCAATCAGTTCTTTCTCGCGGCGGTTGATTTCCGCTTCCTGAACTTTGACCTGCTGCTCCTTTTCGACCTGCATGACCTTCACCTGCTCAGCCACAACCTGCTGCTGCATGATGTTGGTCTGGATGTCGTAGGCTTTGTCGGCCTGCGCCTGCTGGCGCTTGGTGACTTCAAGGAACTGTGCTCGTTTAATTTCCAGATCGCGGGTTGCTTCTGCCTGCTTCGCAAGAGACAGAGTTTCTGCCAGCACCCGTTCCTGATCGGCCTGGGCTTTTGCCACCGCCGATTCGCGTGTAGCCAGGGCGCGGCGGATGGCGGTATCGCGATCTGCTTCCGCAGCCGCCACGTCGGCGTCGCGCTTGATGCGCGCTACATCAGGCCGGCCCATGTTGATGATGTATTCGTTCTTGTCGCGAACTTCTTTGATGGTGAACGAGATGACCTCAAGGCCCATCTTGTTCATGTCATCGGCGCAGGTTGCGCGCATGCGGTCGCCGACCATCTCCGGCTGCTTGACGATCTCTTCGACCGTGAGCTGCCCGATGATGCCGCGCAGATGGCCTTCCATCACCAGCTTGATCAGCGCTTCGCGTTGCTGATCGGTCTTGGTGAGGAATTGCTCGGACGCGGTCCAGATGGACTCAGTGTCCGACTTGACCTTGATTTGGGCGACGGCCTCAACAGTTACCGCGACACCTTGCTTCGTGTAGAGATCTTGCTGTGGCGCGACGTCAAACGACATCAGCTCCAGCGACAGCCCGTGGCAGTTCTCAAACATCGGCCAAACAATCGTGCCGTGGCCGGTGATTACGCGCTTACCGCGAAATCCGTAAACGACGAGCGCTTCATGTGGACCAACCTTGCGATACAGGCTGGCAAGAAAGCTCATCAGCAGCAAGAGAGCCAGCACGCAAATGCCGGCAATGACCAATGTTTCTGTTGAAAGATTGAAAAGCATAACGTCCTCCCGTTTCAGTACCCCAAAATCACTGATACCCACAAAAGACACTAAGGTCCCCGAAGGGGTAGCTAAAAGCCTTCGGTCCTTTGTGGTTAACAACAAGATCCAAATCGCGCACAATCTTCTCCGGCTCACTGTGTCCCAGAAAAACTTCGCCGTCGCTGGTCTTGATTCGCACGCCGCGATTGCCCCAGACGTAAGCGCGGCGGTTGCCCAGCCCGCGAATGCCGTATCCGCCAATCACGTTCCATCGGTCGGGAACGTAGCTGCGAATGTCTGCCGCGGGAATCGAACCTACGCGGAAGCCGAGCGTAAAAATGTCGAGCCCGCTGGAGCTGAACGAATACCGGAACCCGCTCCAGGCCGTCGTGGATGCGCCCATCAGAATGATCGCGCTCAGGATGAGCGTGAGCCGGATGGCTTCGATTGGCACGCGGGCGGAGAAGGCCAACATGCCCAGCGCAGGGATGAACATCACCAGTCCCCAGGCTTTCGAGCCGTGTCTCTCTTCGATCAGCGCAGTCATTGTGTCCTCTTTGCAGCTTCGCTATCTGCTGTCGATGTCGAGCTCAAGCTCGATCTCCTCGCCGGCCATTTCTGACCACGGGCGCACGTAGGCGATCCCGCGCTCGTAGCGCGTGACCACCACTTCCGTTCCTTTCAAAATTACCGAGCCTTCTTCGGCCCGCGCTCCGCATACGCGCCGCGTTCCCGCCTGCGAATAAATCAGCTCTCCCGTGCCGCCTTCGCGAATGCCCACCGACAACTTGCCGAGCACGCCGACCATTTCGAAGTCGGCAGGATCGAGGGCTTCGTCGGGCGAACTGAGCACGCGAGTGAGGAATAGGTAAATGAGAGCCGCGCCACCGGTTCCGCTCAGCAAAGACAAGATCAACGCGGTAAAAAACCACAATGTCGAGTGGCGCGCCAGCAGATATCCGGTCCCGCCGAACCAGGCCAGGAATGCGGTGAGTGTGATCAGATTGAAGGGAGAAATTTCGCCGCCATGGTGGACTGGCGCATGACCGTGAGCCACGGGAACGTGACCCACATGCACGTGTGTGCCCGGCAAGTGAAAATGCGGGAAATTGAGGTGCAGGTTTCCCGTGAGAAAGATGACCACGCTCAAAAAGAACCCGACCACAAAACAGACCAGATAGAAATCCGCCCAGGTCATAGCCGTGCTCCTTTTCTGCCATTGTTGGTTGCCGGCTGCAATGCTTCTAGCAGCCTGTCCGCGAGTCCGGGAGTGTCAAGGATCGCGCCGATCAGCAAGAAGCTTTTTCGCGTATCTTTTTGCCGTGCCAGTTTGATCAGAACGTCGCTCACTTCCTTGTCGCCGGCAAAGCGCTCCGAAGCCTGCAGCAGCCAGACATCCAGCTTTCCCTCGACCGTGCGCAAATCAGACGTCAACTCCGTGTGGTAGCCCTCGGGATCATCCACCAGAAATCCCGGATGCACCTTGAAGAACTTCGCAAGCAGGGAACGCGATGACTGCGTCATGTGGCGCCGCGATCCGCTCTCGATCTGCGAGATGTACGACTGGCTGATGCCCTTGCCGAGTTCTTTCCGGATACTGTGGACCAGTTCCAGTTGCGTCATGGGCCGATCCAGGCCTCGGAGGGAGCCTTCTACTTCGCGCAGATAGCGGATTTTCTCGGCCAGTGTCATATTTCGTATCGCAATATATATATTGCAATATGTAATGTTATGTCAAGGGCTGGATTTGCTTGTGCTGGTATGGCTTACGGGCGGCGGTGGGGAGGGTTATGAGAAAGCCTTTTAACCGCAGAGTTCGCAGAGGCTGCGCCGAGTTCGCAGAGAAAGCGCGAACGAGTCTCTTTATCTCCGCGCTCTCGGGAAATTCTGCGCACTCTGCGGTTAAAAGCTTTTTTCTGCGACCATCGAGCCGCGGCGATTTCAGTCAGCGCTGCTGCCTGCGGGAGACATTTGGCCGGGCAGCGGCCGCCTTCTGCGCAGGAAGAACCAGCGAATGCGATCCATGTAGAGGTAAACGACCGGGGTTGTGAACAAAGTGAGCGCCTGGCTGAGAATCAGCCCGCCGACGATTGTGATGCCCAGCGGCTGACGCAACTCCGAGCCGGTGCCGGTGCCGAGCGCGAGCGGCAGCCCGCCCAGCATAGCCGCCATCGTGGTCATCAGAATCGGACGGAAGCGCAACATGCAGGCTTCGAAGATGGCATCTTCCGGCGACCTGTTTTCGCGGCGCTCTGCGTCGAGGGCGAAGTCGATCATCAAAATCGCATTCTTCTTTACCAGTCCTATCAGGAGAATGATTCCAATCAGGCCCATGACATTCAGTTCGTTGTGGGTGAGCAAGAGCGCAAGCAGAGCGCCAACGCCGGCGGACGGAAGGGTCGAGAGAATCGTGATCGGGTGGATGAAGCTTTCGTAAAGAATGCCGAGCACAATGTACACGGTGAGCAGCGCGGTGATAATCAGCACGGGCTGATTGGCCAGCGATTGTTGAAAGGCGGCGGCAGTTCCCTGAAAGCTGCCATGAATCGTCGCGGGCAGACGAATCTCGCGCTCGGCATTGTCGATGGACAAAGTTGCTTCGTCGAGCGAAACGTTGGGCGCAAGATTGAATGAGATTGTTGTTGCGGGGAACTGCCCCTGATGGTTCACCGCCAGCGAAGTGCTGGCCGGGCCGAAGTGAGCGATAGCGGAGAGCGGAATCATCGGGCCATTCGAAGAGCGCACGTAAACCGATTGCAAGGCGGCCGGAGTTTGCTGATATCGCGGATCAACTTCCATCACGACGTGGTATTGATTCAGCTGGCGGTAGATGGTTGAGACTTGGCGCTGGCCGAAGGCGTCGTAGAGTGCGCTGTCGATATCCTGTGGCGAGACGCCGAGCCGCGACGCGGTATCACGATCGATCATGACTTCAGCATCCAGGCCTTTATCCTGCTGATCGGTATTAACGTCACGCAGATCTTTCAGCGTGCGAAATTTCTGGAACAAGCGTGGGGCCCACGCCGCCAGTTCATTGAGGTCTTCGCCCTGCAATGTGTATTGATATTGCGCCTGGCTTTGCCGCCCGCCGATGGTCAGGTCTTGCGCCGATTGCATAAATAACGAAGCGCCTGGGACGACTGCCAACTTGCGCCGCATCTCGCCGATAAATTGGTCGGCCGTGATCTTGCGATCTCTACCTTTGTTCTTCAGCGTAATGAACATGCGGCCCTGGTTTTTTGCGGTGTTGCCGCCGGCAAATGCCACGACTGTCTGCACGTTTTTGTCCTGGGCAATAATGCTGACGAACTGATCCATTTTTTCCCGCATGGCAGCGAACGAGATGTCCTGATCTGCCTGCACCGAGCCGACGACGCGGCCAGTATCCTGCTGCGGAAAAAATCCCTTTGGAACCTGCCAATACAGGTACACGCTCAAGGCTGCGGTCCCGATTGTGACCAGCAGGGTTGCAAACTGGTGACGCAATACGAAACGCAAAGCCGTGCGGTAGGTCCGCAGCATCCAGTCGAAGCAGGCTTCCGAGAACCGGTACAGGCGCCCGTGCCCTTCGCGCGGGTTGAACTTCAGGATCTGGGCGCACATCATGGGAGTCGTGGTCAGAGAGACCAGCAGGGAGACTCCGATGGCGGCGCTCAGGGTCACAGCGAATTCGCGGAAAAGGCGCCCGACGATGCCGCCCATCATCATAATGGGCATGAACACAGCGACAAGAGACGTGCTCATTGAGAGCACGGTGAATCCGATTTCGCGCGCACCACGGAAAGCCGCGGCCACCGCCGACATGCCGCTTTCTGTGTAACGCGTGATGTTTTCGAGCACGACGATGGCATCGTCTACGACGAAGCCGGTAGAAATCGCGAGCGCCATCAGCGACAAATTGTCGAGGCTGTAGCCTGCCAGATACATCACGCCGAAGGTGCCGACCAACGAGAGCGGGACGGCGATACTGGGAATGATGGTGGCGCGCACCGTGCGCAGAAATACGAATACAACGAGGATGACCAGAACCACAGAAATCAGAAGCGTGATTTCGATATCGTGGACCGAAGCGCGAACCGTGGTCGTACGGTCCATGACGACATCGATGTTGATGGCGGGAGAAATTGAGGCCGAAAGCTGGGGTAAGAGGGCGTAAACGCGATCCACTGTGTCAATGATGTTGGCGCCAGGCTGGCGGGAGATGATGATCAGCACCGCCGGCTTCGGCCTCACATTTGGGTCCGAGGTTCCGTGCTCTGCCAGTCCAACCACGCGGGTGTCCTCGACGGAGTCCTGCACATCGGAAACATCGCCGAGCCGCACGGGCGCGCCATTCTGATACGAAACAATGAGCGGACGGTATTGATCGGCAAGTTTGATCTGGTCGTTATCCGTGATTGCCCAGGCATGGTTCGCGTTGCTGACCTCGCCTTTGGGACGGTTCGCATTCGCCGAGTTCAGGGCCGTTCGTACAGCATCTAGTCCCAAGCCAAGGTGGTTGAGCTGATTCGGATTCACCTCAGCCCGGACCGCCGGGCGCGCCGCTCCTCCAACAAATACCTGCCCGACGCCATCGACTTGAGCCAGCTTTTGCGACAGCACAGAATCGGCCGCGTCGTACATCTGCGGGAGCGTGATGGTGTCGGAGGTCAGGGCGAGAATTAGAATCGGTGCGTCCGCCGGATTGACCTTGCGATAGTTCGGATTTCCCGGCATGTACGACGGCAACTGACTGCGGGCTGCATTGATGGCGGCCTGCACGTCGCGTCCGGCGGCATCAATGTTCCGGTTCAAGTCGAATTGCAGCACGATGCCCGTCGATCCCGTCTGGCTACTGGACGTCATCTGGGTAACGCCTGCGATACGGCCGAACTGCCTTTCCAATGGCGTGGCCACAGCGGAGGCCATCGTCTCCGGGCTGGCACCGGGTAGCGAGGCTGAAACCTGAATGGTTGGAAATTCCACCTGAGGAAGAGGCGCAACTGGGAGAAACTGAAAGCTCAGAATGCCGGCAAGCAGCACACCGACCGTCAGCAGGGAAGTGCCGACCGGGCGCTTAATGAATGGAGAGGAAACGCTCACGCCTAATCTCCCGTTGCCGGCTGTTCCTGAAAATGCCGGAATCCGAACCGGGCGAAGCGCTGCGACATGCGATCGAACCACAGGTAGACGACTGGCGTTGTGTAGAGCGTGAGCAGTTGGCTCAGAATCAAGCCGCCGATGATGGTCACACCAAGTGGGTGGCGAAGTTCTGAACCGGTTCCTCGTCCGAGCGCCAGCGGAATACCCGCAAACAGCGCGGCCATGGTGGTCATCATGATGGGACGAAAACGCAGCAACGACGCTTGAAAGATCGCCTCTTCGGGCGGCTTGTGTTCGTCGCGCTCAGCCTCGAGAGCGAAGTCGATCATCATGATGGCGTTCTTCTTGACGATTCCGATCAGCAGGATGATTCCTATCAGGCTGACTACGCCGAGGTCGTTCCCGGTGAGCAGCAATGCCAGCAGCGCTCCGACACCGGCCGATGGAAGCGTGGAAAGGATCGTTACCGGGTGAATGTAGCTTTCGTAGAGAACTCCGAGAACGATGTAGACGGTAATGATCGCCGCCAGGATCAGGAGCGGTTCACTGGAGAGGGAATTGCGGAAGGCCGCGGCGGTTCCCTGGAAGCTGGTGTGAATGCTGGACGGCAGTTGAATGGTCTGCTCGGCGGCGTCGATGGCTTTTGTGGCCGCGCCAAGAGATACACCGGGCGCAAGGTTGAACGACAAGGTCACAACAGGAAATTGCCCCTGATGATTGATGGCGAGAGTCGAGTTGGTTTGTTGAACGTGACTGAAGGCTTGAAGCGGAACTTGCGTTCCCGTGCCGGACTTCACGTAGATCTTTTCCAGGTCCTCAGGGTCCTGCTGGAACTGCGGCCCAACTTCAAGCACCACGTGGTACTGATTGAGCTGTGTGTAAATGGTTGAGACCTGCCGCTGGCCGAAGGCGTCGTACAGAGTGTTATCGATGGTTGCGGGAAGAATGCCCAGGCGCGATGCCGAGTCACGATCGATTACAAGGTTCGCCTGCAATCCACCATTTTGCTGATCGCTGGCGACATCGCGCAATTCGGGGGCGCGGCGAAGTTGATCGAGAAGTTTCTGCGACCAATCGGAGAGTTCCTTTGCGTCCGTATCTTCGATTGAGTATTGAAATTGGGTGCGGCTCACTCGATCTTCGACCGTGAGATCCTGCACCGGCTGCATATAGAGGGTGATGCCCTGGACTTGCTGAGCGAGTTCTGGCTGGAGGCGCCGAATGATTTCTGAGGCGCTCGCAGTGCGCTGGTCGCGCGGTTTGAGATTGATCTGAATGCGGCCGCTGTTGATTGTCGGATTGGTGCCGTCGACACCGATGAACGATGAAAGGCTGGCCACATCAGGGTCCTTCAGGATCACGTTGGCCAGTTGCTGCTGCCGCGCCGACATCGCACTGAACGAGATATCTTGCGGCGCGTCCGAGATACCCAGGACCACGCCCGTGTCCTGCACAGGGAAGAAGCCCTTGGGAACAAGAATGTAGAGGACAATGGTCAGAACTAAAGTGGCAGCTGTGATCAAAAGAGTTGCAGGCTGGTGCCGCAGCACGAATTTCAGGGTCCGCCCATAGAACTGAATGATGCGTTCGTAAATACGTTCTGACCAGTCATAGAATCGCGTGGAGGAGAGTGCCAGCCCGGCCACGCTCTGCGCGGCGTCCGGCGAGCTGGGCTCGCCTGCCCGGGTGGGGGCACCCGGGCCTACGTGGCCTGTATGCGATTTCAGCAACTTTGCGCTCATCATGGGCGTGAGCGTCAATGAAACAAAGGCTGATACCAGGATCGTGACTGCTAGGGTTACCGCAAATTCACGGAAGAGCCGGCCAACGATGTCGCCCATGAAGAGCAGCGGTATCAGCACGGCGATGAGCGAAATCGTCAGCGAAACAATCGTGAAACCGATCTGCCCGGCACCCTTGAGGGCAGATTCGAGCGGCGACTCGCCGGCTTCGAGATAACGATTGATGTTCTCGATCATGACGATGGCGTCATCTACGACGAAGCCGGTCGAGATGGTGAGCGCCATAAGGGTGAGATTGTTGAGGCTGTAGCCGAGCAGGTACATCACGCCGAAGGTGCCTACGAGCGAAAGTGGAACGGCGATACTCGGGATGATGGTTGCGCGCAGGTTTCGCAGGAAAAGAAAGATAACCATCACTACCAGCGCGATGGTGAGCATCAACTCGAATTCAACATCTTTGACCGAAGCGCGGATCGTTTCAGTGCGGTCAGTCAAAACGGAAACCTTGACTCCAGCCGCAAGTTGCAGACGGGGTAGTAGCGCTTTAATACGATCCACAACCGCGATGATGTTGGCGCCGGGCTGGCGCTGGATGTTGACAATCACTGCCGGCGAAAGCTTTCCGCCTTGCCCAACCCACGCGGCCTGATGAACGTTTTCGACGTCATCCTGAATGCTCGCGACGTCAGATAGCCGGACCGGCGCGCCATTGCGATATGCAATTACGATCGGCGCGTACTCGGCTCCGGAAAGTAGCTGATCGTTGGCGTCAATGGTGAACGACTGGCGCGGGCCATCGAGCGTCCCTTTGGCCTGGTCCACATTAGCGGCGGCGAGCGCGGTGCGCACGTCCTCGAGGCTCAGTCCGTAAGACGCCAGCGCAGTGGGATTGGCGCGAATTCGCACGGCCGGTTTTTGGCCGCCACTGATCGAGACAAGTCCGACGCCGGTCACCTGAGATATTTTTTGCGCCATCGCGCTATCGGCCAGATCTTGCACCTTCGGCAAAGCCAGGGTGTCGGAGGTGAGCGCCAGAGTGAGAATGGGCGCGTCGGCCGGGTTCACCTTGCTGTAAACGGGCGGATTAGGCAGATCAGTCGGAAGGTAAGTTCCAGCCGAGTTGATTGCGGCCTGTACCTGCTGCTCTGCGACATCGATGTTCTGGTCGAGATTGAACTGCAGGGTGATGATTGAGCTGCCGAGCGAACTGCTCGAAGTCATCTGACTAAGGCCGGGGACCTGTCCAAATTGACGCTCCAAGGGCGCAGTCACCGAGGAGCCCATTACAGTCGGATCGGCTCCGGGGTAAAACGTCATCACCTGGATGGTTGGGTAATCGACTTCGGGAAGCGCCGACACCGGCAGTTGCTGGTACGCCACAATTCCGACCAGCAAGACGCCGATCATTAATAAGGAGGTGGCGACGGGACGCAGGATAAAGAGACGCGATGGGTTCATTGCGACGAAGTCCCGCTAATGGGATTGCCGGATGTTGAGCCTCCACTGGCGCGGTTGCCCCTGGTCCGGCCGCCGCGCCCGGGACTCGGATTCTGCAAAACCGGGGCGGGGGCGCTCGGAGTGCCCTGCGCCTGCGTAGCTGTCTGCTGATGCGGTTCGACGTGGCTGTTGTTCTGCAGCTTGTCCTGGCCGTCGATCACGATCATGTCATTCGGCGCGATGCCGCTGGCGATCTCGGCGAGATTTCCTTCCGTGGTGGCAATTGTGACTGGGCGTACTTCGACCGTCTTATCCGGTTTGACGGCAAAAACGTAGTCTCCCTGCGGGCCGCGTTGCAATGCGGCGGTGGGAACCACGGTCGCATTCTTCCGGGTTTCCAGGAGCAGGTGAATATTTACAAACTGGTTCGGCCACAGTTCGTTGTTGCGGTTATCGAAAACGGCTTTCAGTTTTCCTGTGCCGGTCGTGGGATCGATCTGGTTGTCGATCGTAAGCAGTTTGCCGGTCGTGAGTTTCGTTTGATCATCGCGGCTGTAGGCGTCTGCCTGGAGGGTGCTCTTTCGCATGCGTTGCGCGACAGTCTGCAACTGGTCCTCTGGAAGCGTGAACAGCACAGTTATGGGTTGCAGCTGAGTGATGACAATCATGGGGTTTGCATCGGAGGCGTGCACCATGTTGCCGGGATCAACCTGCCGCAGGCCGATGCGACCACTTTCGGGTGCTGTGATGTGGCAGTAACTCAGGTTCAGTTTGGCATTGTCGACCAATGCCTGATCGTTGCGGACGGTTCCCTCGAGTTGATTCACCGTTGCTTTTTGCGTATCCACCTGCTGTTGCGACATTGCACCGGATTGTTCGAGCAGGCTCTTATAGCGTTCGTAATTGAGTTGCGCATCTTTCAGCGAAGCCTGGTCGCGAAATAGTTGCGCCTGGGCCTGATCTAACTGGACCTGATAGGGCCTGGGATCGATTACCGCCAGCAGGTCGCCTTTCTTCACGAACTCACCTTCGCGAAATTTGACTTCCACAAGCTGGCCATCGATTCGGCTCTTGACGTTGACCGTGTAAAAGGCCTGCACCGAACCCAAACCGTTCAGGTAAATGGGCAGATCTTCCTGTTGCGCCAAGGCGACGGTGACCGGTACAGTTTGCGGAACGTTGGCGCGCGCGGTTGAAGGATTACGGCCAGACTGGCTACACGAGGTTGCAAAGATGGCTAAGAGCAGAATAGGAATGAATACGGCGGTTACCTTGCAGGTGCGATTCATCCGCTGACCTCGGTTAACGTTTTTGAAGGTTTCAATATCTTAAACAAAAGCTCACCGCCGCAGAAATTGCCGGACGCCTTTTGGATGATTAGTAAAGTTGATTCAGATCAAGCATTTACAAATATTTACTTGACCATCCCTGACAACCCTTAGGACAAGTGGCGCGAAGGCCTGCCACTCTCGTATATTGGCCGGTCGTATATCAATTATTGAATGGCCGCTAACCCCGACATCGTCATCCGCGAGATTGCCTCGATCGCTGAACTCGAGGCCGTGCTGCGATTGGAAAAACAAGTTTGGGGATTTGACGATGGCGATGTTACCCCTCTCACCCTGGCCGTAGCGATGAAGGCCGCGGGCAGTATCTGGCTGGGCGCGTTTAATAAGGATGCCTTGCTGGGCTTCGCGTTTGCATTTCCCAGCCTGGAGCACGGGAAAATCGGGTTTCATTCCCACACGCTGGCGGTAGGGCCATCGTTCGACGATCAGGGGATCGGATTCCAGCTCAAACTCGCGCAACGTCAGCGAGTGCTGGCCTTCGGAGTTACGGAGATTACCTGGACCTTCGATCCGCTGCGCAGCCGCAATGCGCATCTGAACTTTGCCAAGCTGGGTGTGATCTCGAACAGCTATCGTCCGGATTTTTACGGCGCCCACACATCGAGTGCGCTGCACACGAATGGCACAGACCGGCTTTGGGTCACATGGCGGCTGGCAGATGCACGAGTTGAACACCGAGTAAGGGGAAGGAATAATCGCGCCGAAGTTCTGGATGCCCTGGCGCACATTGAGCCGCTGGTGCGCTTTAATGGAAAGGGCGAGCCGAAGGAATCTGAGTTGGGGCAGGCCCTCTCGCGACAGCGAGTTGCGATTGAGATTCCTGGTGATATTGCATCCATTGAGCGCGCAGATCGCGAACTGGCTCGTGAGTGGAGGATGAGGACCAGAAGAGCCTTTACGGAGGCAATCAGGGCAGGTTTTGCTGTCACGGAATTCTGCCGTTCGATCCGCGGCCAGCAAGGGCCGGGAGCTTATTTGCTGGAGAGAGTGGAATGATAGAGAAAGTCAGAATGCAGAAGTCAGAATGCAGAAGTTAAACAGAACTGCCTTACTTTTGAATTCTGCATTCTGAATTCTGACTTCAACACCGTGCCTGATTCCTACCCCATCGTCCTCTACGACGGCGTTTGCGGCCTTTGTAACCGGCTCGTCCGGTTCATCCTGAAACGCGATCGCCGCGATCGGTTTCGTTTTGCGGCGTTGCAGTCCGGCCTGGCACGAGAAATTTTGCAGCGCCATGGCCGCAATCCGGACACTTTGGACACAGTTTGTCTTGTGCGCGATTGTGGTTTACCGACAGAACGGGTACTCACGCGGAACGATGCGGTTATTGCCGTTCTCGAAGACCTCGGTGGCTTATGGCGAGTCTCGGCAATCCTGTTCCAACTCTTACCGCGCAGGTTTCGCGACTGGGAATACAATCTGGTCGCAAGCCATCGCTACCGCTTCTTCGGAAAATACGAAGCCTGCCCGCTGCCCGATCCTGCGGTCCGACGGAAATTTCTTGATTTGCTGTGAGGTGGTGCTCTGACCCTCTGTGGTTCAAGCGTTTCAAAAATCTAAACCACAGAGGACACAGAGGTTCACAGAGGAAGGCCAAAGAGGTAGGCCATTAGCCCCGCTGCCGCCGATTCGCATAAAATGCGGCAGTCACTCGAATTCATATTTCAAGGGGTCCCGAGATGCCCGACCAGGCCACGTTGCCGAACGCAAACATTGATTCCGTCCTTCAGGAGCAACGCAAGTTCGAGCCATCGGAAGAGTTCCGCCGAAGCGCGCACATCAAGAGCCTCGAGGACTACGAGCGCATCTATCGCGAGTCGGTCGAGCAGCCGGAGAAGTTTTGGTCACGCATTGCCGACGAGCTGCACTGGTTCAAGAAGTGGGAAAAAGTTCTTGAGTGGAAGCATCCGTGGGCAAAGTGGTTTCTCGGCGGGCAGCTGAATCTTTCCTACAACTGCCTCGACCGCCATGTTCAGACCGCGCGCAAGAACAAAGCCGCAATCATTTGGGAGAGCGAGCCAGGTGAGGTGCGCACGTTCACCTATCAGCAACTGCACCGTGAAGTTCAGAAGTTCGCGAATGTTCTGAAGTCGCTCGGCGTGCACAAAGGCGACCGCGTCGCGATCTACATGGGCATGACCCCCGAGCTTCCCATCGCCATGCTCGCTTGCGCGCGCATAGGCGCTCCGCACACCGTCGTGTTCGGCGGATTTTCCTCGCACGCGCTCGTGGACCGCATTCACGACTCGCAAGCCACGTGCGTGATCACGCAAGACGGTGCCTTCCGGCGTGGAACTGAGGTGAAACTATTTCCCGCAGTCGAGGAAGCGCTGAAGTCCTGCCCGAGCGTGAAGAGCGTTGTCGTTTACAAGCGCACTGGAACGCCGATCAACATGCAACCCGGACGCGACCACTGGTGGCACGAGCTGATGGAGAAAGCCTCCGACGAATGCCCGGCCGAGCCGCTCGACGCTGAGCATCCTCTTTATATCCTTTATACGTCGGGCACCACGGGCAAACCCAAAGGCGTGGTGCACACCACCGGCGGATATTCCGTCGCGACCTACATCACCACCAAGTGGGTCTTCGATCTTCACGAAGAAGATACGTACTGGTGTACTGCCGATATCGGTTGGGTCACCGGACACAGCTACATCGTGTATGGTCCGCTGCAAAATGGCGGGACCACTCTCATGTACGAAGGTGCGCCGAATTTTCCTGAGCCGGATCGCTTCTGGCGGATCATCGATCGTCATCAGGTCAACATTCTTTACACTGCGCCCACTGCGATCCGCACCTTTATTCGCTGGGGAGACGAGTGGCCGAAGAAGCACAAGCTCACAAGCCTGCGACTTCTCGGCACCGTCGGCGAGCCGATCAATCCCGAAGCCTGGATGTGGTATCGCGAAGTCATCGGCGGCAATCGCTGCCCGATCGTCGATACCTGGTGGCAGACCGAAACCGGACACATCATGATCACGCCGATCCCGGGTGCGATTGCGACCAAGCCCGGCTCAGCCACGAAACCATTTCCCGGCGTCGTTCCTGAAATCGTCACCATGGAAGGCGAGCCGGTGCCCGATGGCTCCGGCGGGTTTCTCGTCCTCAAACAGCCGTGGCCGGGAATGCTGCGTACGATTTACGGCGATCCCGACCGGTACGTGAAGCAGTACTGGTCGCAGATTCCGCCCAACTACTTCACCGGCGACGGCGCGCGCAAAGATAAAGACGGCTACTTCTGGGTGATGGGCCGCGTGGACGACGTGATCAATGTGTCGGGACATCGGCTGAGCACGATGGAAGTCGAGTCGGCGCTGGTCGCGCATGACTGGGTTGCCGAAGCCGCGGTGGTCGGGCGTCCTGATGATGTAAAAGGACAGGCGATTGCTGCGTTCGTAACGCTCGAAGGCGGACGCAAGCCCTCGCCGGAACTAAAAGACGAGCTGCGCAAGTGGGTGGCGAAAGAAATCGGCGCGCTGGCGCGTCCTGACGACATCCGCTTCACCGACTTTCTCCCCAAAACTCGCAGCGGCAAAATCATGCGGCGCCTTTTGCGCGAACTCGCGACTAACGGCGAGGTCAAAGGCGACACGACAACACTGGAGGATTTCAGCGTGATTGCTAAGCTGAAGGAGCAGGAGGAGTAGGCGCAACAAACAGACCGCAAGCCGAGTGCCAACCTGCGCAAAAACGCCGGAGGAATGGCTACTCGGACCAGATATTGAGTTCCTTCATAAACTGTCATAATATGAAGTCATGCCGATGACTTCTCTAAACATCTCCCTCCCTGAAGCGCTGAAGGAATACGTCGAAGGGCAAGTCTCGTCCGGTGATTGGGGGACGCCGAGCGAATACGTCCGCGAGCTGATTCGTCAGGATAAAGAACGCCGCCTGGGCAACCTTGAACAGGAACTCCTCGCGGCAGCAAAGGGTCCTAAGATCGAGATTCCGATTGCCGAGATTCGCAAGAAAGGTTTAGTTCCAGCGCTTCGCGAACGGACACGCCGGCGGTGAAAGCGGCCAGCTTAGCAATCAGCGATGCTGCAGCTTCCGACATTCTGGAACAGGCAGATTGGTATGAGGCTCAATCTGGCAGATCACTCGCCGAACGATGGGAGAAAGCGGTTACATCTGCGATCTTGAATATTGTGAGGAGTCCGAATTCCGGCACGCCCTGCTCATTCAAATCCCCAGAACTGAGACACGTTCGGCGTATCTCGATTGTCGGATTTCCAAAACATCTCATCTTCTATCGCTTCTCTGAAGGCGAGATCTTTGTACTTCGTGTTGTTCACGGCGCTCGTGACTTGGAACGGCTGCTGTAGCTTCAACTTCTATGTCGTGGCCAGCCACTATAATCTTCGCTTTACTTCTCGTTTCGTATGGAATCGTCCATAACCCGTCGTGATTTCCTCGGCTCTACGCTCCTGGCCTCAGGAGCAGCGTTGCTCAACAGCGCGACGCCAGCGCAGTTGCTTGCTGAATCCGGCGCGGACGAGTTCACCGGCTACGGCGGGGTTGGGGAGTACAGCACTTCGAACGGCAATACTCTGCCGGTGCTTCAAGCCGGGCACTCGATTCGTGACCGCGCATACGATCCGCTGCCGAAGGACGTCGTCGAGACGGGCGAGATCTACGACTGCGTTGTGGTTGGCGGGGGAATCAGCGGGCTGGCGGCGGCGCTGTTTCTTCAGCGGCAGTCTGGCGCGCGGCTGAAGGCGCTGGTGCTTGAGAATCATCCCATTTTTGGAGGCGAGGCCAAGCAAAACGAGTTTCTCGTGGACGGACAGCGCCTGATCGCGCATCAGGGCTCGGCCATTTATCAGCTGCAATATCCGTACAGTTTTCTTG
>JBKPSP010000027.1:0-71658 GCA_046735175.1 Acidobacteriota bacterium | reverse complement strand
CCTCCCGAGCTTTCAGCGGATATCAGCGATCGCGGAATCGTACTGACCGGCGGCGGCGCGCTGCTGAAGAACTTGGACAAGCGGATCCGCGAAGAAACTGGTTTGCCGGTTTCAATCGCCGACGATCCGTTGTGCAGCGTGGTGCTCGGCACAGGGAAGATGCTCAGCGATTTCAAGTTGCTGAGGAAGATTTCGATTGAGTAGAGCTTCTAGCTACTAGCTACTAGCCTCAAGAAACCAAATCAATTCGCGGGACCAGGTTCGCTTTGCGCGTTCAAGAAGCAATAACGCAGACTCCACTCGTTTATGGGTCAGCGTTCGCTGCATTGCCGTTGGGCTTGGCAATGGCAGTCTTTCCCGTGGTGGCGTTCGGTCCGTGTGGCCCAAATGTTCCATCGTCGGCTCGAATGATTGTGATCGCAGCTGGGATGATAGCCTTCGCGTCACCGTTTATCGCGATCTGGCTGTTGTCGCTGAGTTTTCAACGTCGAAAAATTATCACGGCAATAGTGAGCTTGCCAATGCTGAGTGGCAGCATCTTGATTTGTCTTTACTGGTTCTTTGTCGTTGCGTCTGCAGTAATGAGCTTTAGGTTGAGCTAGGAGCTAGAAGCTAGTAGCTGATTTATGGACTCTTTCATGGGCCGCTATCGTAACGTCACAATTCTCGCGGCCGCCATTTTCCTGCAGATTCTTGGCTTGGCCATTCAGATCAGGCGCCCCGTTGCCGGCGAAGAGAATCCCTCAGCGTCGTCCCGGCTCATTCGCCTTTGGGCGGTGAGCGTAGTCGCTCCACTGGAGAAGGGAATCGTCCGCGTGCAGACCAGCGGGGCCGGAGTCTGGCACAACTACTTCTATCTTCGCGGCGTTCGTCAGGAGAACCGCGACCTGAAAGACCAGATCGAACAGCTTCGACTTGAGCAAGTCCGCCTGAAGCAGGACGCCGACCAGGCCCATCGTCTACAGGCGCTGCTTGGATTCAAAGAGCAGTTCATCGGCGAAACCAAAGCTGCGCAAGTCATTGGCTCCAGCGGCAGCGAGCATTCGCGCCTGATTTATATAGACAAGGGTTCCGACGACGGCCTGATGACCGAAATGCCGGTAATCACACCGGATGGTGTTGTTGGCAAAGTTCTGAACGTCGTCGACGGCAGCACCTCGCAGGTTCTTTTGATCAACGACCAGCAGAGCGGAGTCGGCGCAATCATTGAACAATCGCGGTTGCAGGGAGTGCTGAAAGGGCGCGCCTCAGGCGAACTCGTTATCGATAAGATCATGGCTGACGAGGAAGTGAAGCCCGGTGACCGAATCCTCACCAGCGGTGGCGATCGCATTTTTCCCAAAGGATTGCCCGTGGGAACGGTCGCGAAGGTCTCGAAAAGCTCTGATTTCGTTCAGCTGAGCGTGAAGCCGTCCGCGGCTTTAAACCACCTGGAAGAGGTACTCATCATCACCAAGCGCGTAGAGCGCGAAGCCCCGGCAGCCGCGCCGGCCTCCACCCGGGCAGCCGACATTCTGGCGCAGCGGCTTCCGCAGGTTCCAGACAAGCCTGCGACGCCGACCACATCGGGTGCCACAGCAAAACCAGGAACGACTCCGAAACCAGTTCAAGCTGCGCCAGGCGCGGCCGCGGGAAATGCAGCTCTCGCAGCGCCGAATACAGGGATTCCAGGCGCCACGAGCGCACCTACCGCGAAGGTCACCAACAACACCGTTCCCCCGAGTGCACCGGCAGTGAAGAAGCCGGCCATCGAGTCTGGGCTGCCGACGAGTACTGGGCTGGCATCCACTGCCCCGCCCAAACCAGCCGTCACTTCAACTTCACCCGCAAAGGTCGCGGCAAGCCCGGCCGCAACGCCGAGCACTAAACCCGCGATACAGTCCAAGCCAGCCGCGCCGGACAAGAATTCCCAGGACACTCCCCAATAACGTGGCCGTCACCTACACATCGCGCGAACAGATCGAGGTTTACCGGTTCAGCATTCCGGTCGCCGTGATAGTCCCACTTCTCGCCGTTTTCCTGCAGGCATTTATCCCGCACATCGTGCCGGCATTTTCAAGCTACTTTGATCTGCCGTTGCTGGTAACAATTTTCTTCGCTATTTCCCGGCGTAACCCGGTCACCGGACTCTTGACCGGCGCGGCCATCGGCCTTGCCCAGGATGCCCTCGGCTCGCACCCGATCGGCGTGTATGGCATCGCCAAAACCTTCGTCGGCTTCGGCGCCTCATCGCTTGGAGTGAAACTCGACGTCGAGAGCGTGGGCACGCGCCTGCTGGTCACCACCGCTTTTTACGTGATCCATGAAGTCCTTTATTTCCTGATCGCCCGCGGCATGGTCCGTCTGGATCTGCACTGGAGCTGGCCGCACGAACTGGGAGCAGCTGTCGCAAATGCGGTGTTGGGAGTATTCCTATTTGCCCTGATGGATCGGCTGAAGCAACGAGCATGAGGGCGGCTCCATTTTGTTCTGTGACCTTCGTTACCACTCTTCCCGTTAGCGCAACCAGAGTAGATTTACAATCAAGTTAACTCAATGCCCACCAGCAAAAGAGCCAACGACCAACGACCAACAACCAACGACTGATTTTCCATGTTTGCCCGCGATGAAAAGCTCTCGCCCGTCCGCCTCACCGCGGTGCAATACGTCATTCTCGCCATTTTCCTGCTTCTGGCTTACGGACTTTGGGAGCTGCAGGTGTCGCAAAGCGATTACTACTCCGCTGCCGCCGAAGAAAACCGCGTTCGCAATGTGCCCATCCTTGCGCCCCGCGGCAAAATCCTCGATCGCAACGGCCGCCCCATCGTTGAAAACTATCGCTCGCTGACCGCACTGCTGCTGCGCGACTCCTCGCGAAACCTGGCGAATGACGCTGACCTCATCGCGCAAGGCCTCAATCTCGATCCCAAAGAAGTGCGCGAGAAAATCCGCCACTTCGCGTCCCTGCCGCAGTACCAGCCGATTTACCTGAAAGAAGACATTACTCCCGACGAAGAAGCCTTCATCGAGGCCCATCGCACCGAACTGCCTGAGCTCGACACCATCATGGCCTATCGCCGCCTCTATCCCCTCAAGGGATTTATGGCCCACCTGATCGGCTACGTCGGCGAAGTCAGCGAGGACATGCTGAACCAGCCGGGATTCGAGCTTTACGATCCCGGCGATGTCGTCGGTAAGTCTGGCGTTGAACTCCAATACAACTCCACCCTTATGGGCAAAAATGGCTCGCGGCGTGTCGTCGTGGACAGTCATGGCCGCGAGGTGGGCAAACCGCTCGAGGAGAAGCCCGCTGTCGCTGGCAGGGACCTGAAGCTGACCGTAGATGTCGATCTGCAAATCGCCGCCGAGCAAGCGCTCGAAGGCCGGAACGGCGCCATTGTGGCCATGGATCCGCGCACCGGCGAGGTGCTCGCCATGGTCAGCCGGCCTACATTCGATCCCAACGATTTTTCAGTGCGCATTTCGCGGAAAGAATGGTTGCAACTGGTCAATGATCCTGATCACCCGCTGCTGAATAAGGCGATCCAGGCTCAGCTTGCTCCCGGCTCAGTCTTCAAGATCATCATGGCGACAGCCGGAATGCAGGAGGGCGTTGCGCAGAATCTGCATGTGAATTGCAGCGGGGGCGCTGAATTCTACGGGCGCTACTTCAAATGCTGGATTGTCGCCCAACACCGTGTACACGGCGATGTCGACATCGGTAAGGCGATCTACCAGTCCTGCGACGTATTTTTCTATACGCTTGCTGAAAAGCTGGGCATCGGCAAGATTGCGCAATATGCAAGTGCATTTGGTTTAGGACAAAAAACTGGCGTTGACTTGCCGCAGGAAGTCAGCGGAGTGATGCCTTCGGAGGAATGGAAGCTCAGGAATTTCCGGCAGAAATGGTTCGCGGGCGAGACGATTTCTGTCGGTATTGGGCAGGGCGCGATCGCGACCACCCCGATTCAACTTGCTCGCGCGATCGGAGCGATCGCGAGTGGTGGACGCATGGTTCGGCCTCATGTTACAAATCCGACTGACTTGCCGCCGAATGTAAAACCGGCTTCAAACATTCCAGACGAAATAACAATTCCCATCGATCCGCAGAACTGGGAGGTCATCACTGATGCCATGGCCGCTGTGGTAACTCCCGCGTCACCTGAGCGCCCCATGGGCGGCACGGCCGCGCTGTCCCACCTGCAAGGCGTCGACTTCGCCGGGAAAACCGGCAGCGCCCAGACCATCAGCAATGCGCTCAAGGCCAAGCTCGGTGCCGCAGGCAAGAACTTCAAAGACAACGGCTGGTTTGCCGGTGTCGAACCACGCCGCAATCCCGAGATCGTCGTCTGCGCTCTGCTTGAAGAAGGCGAGCATGGATATTTGGCAGCACGCACGGCCGCACAAGTGATCAAGGCCTATGTGGAGCTCCAGCAGAAGCGCCAGCCCACGAAGGTCGCGGACGCAAACAAAAAGGTCGAGATCGGCGCAGTCTGGAACGCCGCGCCAGACTCCAGCGGAGAAAGCGAACAACTTAAGGCAGGTCGCTTGGTGATTCACCCGACACGAAATCGCGCGCCGCTGGCCGTCGCCGCACCGGGGTTGCAGTAAAGATTATCGAGCTGCGCTCGATTGGGCGGGTGAGGGCACCCGCCCCTACGCAAGCTGTAAAGGGTTTGAGCTAGAAGCTAGGAGCTAAGAGCTAGAAGCTGTTTTTATGTCCCGAAACATCTCATACCGCGACTTCGATTGGACCCTGGTGGCGTTCGTGCTGATCATCTGCACACTCGGCGTGATCGAAATCCACAGCGCCACGGTTCACACCAAGTTCGCAGGCGTGGACCGCAGGCAGGTGTACTGGATCCTTGGCGGCCTGGCTGGCATGTTCATCGTCAGCTTGTTCAACTACCATGCCCTGCTCGAGCGCGTGCACTGGATGTACATCGCGGCGCTCGCTTCACTGATGACTGTGCTCGTCTTCGGTCAGAAGTATCTCGGTGCGCGCCGCTGGGTGAAGCTTCCCGGGGGAAACCACTTCCAGCCGTCCGAATGGGTCAAGTTGGTGCTGATTCTCGCCGTCGCGAAGTACTTCGCCGACCTTCAACACCGCGAACTCTCCTGGTCCGACTTCCTCAAGGCAGGAGCGATCGTCGGGGTGCCATTCATCATGGTGATGGGCCAGCCCGACCTGGGAACCGCTTTGACTTACCTTCCCATCGCGGTTGTCGGTTTGTTTCTAGGTGGTGTCCGCTGGAAGCAAGCGGCGGTCGTGATTCTGCTTGCCGGGTTGGCCATGCCTCTGGCCTGGCATCATATGAAGGACTATCAGAAGCAGCGCCTCACCAGCTTCATCGCCCCTGATGCCGATCCCCGCGGCGCGGGTTATCACATTCGCCAGTCCAAGATCGCCGTCGGCTCCGGCGGAATCTGGGGCAGCAGTTCCGGATCACAAACCCGCCAGGGCTTCCTGCCCGAGCCTCATACCGACTTCATTTACGCCGCGTTTGCCGAGGAACATGGTTTTGTAGGAGCCATCGCTGTCCTGCTGTTATACTTCATAGTGTTGATGCGTTTGACCCAGAACGCACAAACGGCTCCCGACCGGGCTGGCACGTTTATAGTCATGGGTGTAGTCGCCGTCTTGACCTTTCATATATTGGTCAACATCGGCATGGTGGTAGGCTTTATGCCGGTCACCGGAATACCTTTGCCCTTAATGAGTTACGGGGGGTCATCGGTACTGTTTATGTTTCTTGCGCTGGGGATGGTAATGAACGTCCGCATGCGCCGCTTCGTGAACTGAAGCAAAGGAATGCTTGTGTGGCTCGGATATTCCTGTCCGAGCAGATGTTAGTAGTGCAATTGGCCCTAAGGGGCCCAGCAAATTACGACCGCCCTCGCGTGAAGAGGGCAAAGCACCGGCAGCGGAGACACGCCGGGCAGGATTGAAAGCGCTGGGTTGGTAACGGCCCCCTCGTGGATGCCCCGATGGGCAGTTGAGAGAGCGGTCACAACCTTGGCGAGATTGCGATCAGTGGACAAGTTCTCAGAATTGTTAACGCCAACGCTCTTTTGTAGAGACGCAGCTTGCTGCGTCTTGCCGGGGAGCTCATCGCATTTTCTTTCCTTCCCACCCTGTCTTCCCTTGATCCGGTGAATCCGCGGCCCTGATTCGGCTACGGACCGGAGTTTCAATGACAAAAGAATTGTTTGTGTCTTCCACGCCGCACGAAACCAAAGTCGGCATGGTGGAAGATGATCAGCTCGCAGAAGTGTATCTGGAGCGCGAGAACGAATACACGCTCGCCGGCTCCATCTATAAAGGACGCGTCACCCGCGTTCTCCCTGGAATGCAATCCGCCTTCGTCGACATTGGCCTGGAGCGCGACGCCTTCCTCTACGTCTCCGACTTTATGGAGTTGGAGAACCAGGACGAAGATTTGGACGAGGTCCCGGCCGTGCCGGTCGTGCAGCAGATGCAGCCGGCAGCCTCAGACGCTGGAGGAGGCGAAGGTCAGCTCGATCAGGAATCCCAGCCGGCGGCGGCCAGCCAGCCGGCCACGCAGTCCGCACCGCGCGAAGATCGCGAGCGCGGTGGGTGGCGCAGCCGACGCCGTCGCGGCAACCATCGTGATCGTGACCGCGACCGTGAGTCACGCTATTCGCGTCCGGCGCAAAGCGAAACGCGTACCTCAAGTGACGATTACGGCCCGCCTGCTGGCTACGAACCCATCGTTTTGCCGGGCGAGTCTATCTCGAAGTATCGGAACCGTCCGTCAGCAGCCGCACCGCAAGAGCCGGCAATTTTTTCGCCTGAAGAAGTCGAAGCGGTTCTTGCCGAGAAATTCCCTGAAGATGAGCCATTATTCGCTTCGGAGCACATGGAAGAGGAACCAGTGGTTGGGGCAGATCTGCCGCTCGAGCCTGCAGCGGAGTCGCCAATGTGGCAACAGCCGCCCAAACCTGGCCTGAACGAAGCTCAGGAGGCTACGGACGCCGGCAGCTCTTCCGCCGATGGCGAAACCGCCGAATATCCCGGCTTCGGCTCCGAAGCCTGGGATCGCGAACAAAAGCGCCTCCACGAGATGAACGTAGCCGCGGTCTTCGGTGGCGAGGAAAATCACGGTAATGCGAACGAGACGGCTCCCGCACTCTCCACCGCCTCCGGTGCCATCGAAGAAGAAGAAATCGACGAAGAAGAAGCCGACATCGCCTCCTACGTCGAGGAACTTGAAGAAGACGCCGCCTTCGACGAATTCGAGGAAGAAACCCACGCCGCAGGCGATGATGCTCAACGGGAAATCGCCGCCTCAGTAGAAAATGGCGCCGAAGTAGTTCCATTCTCCGCCGATCCAGTTTCGCCGGAAGCGGCCGAACTGGCGCAAAGCGAGGAAGAAGTAGAGGAAGCGTCCGAAGACGAGGCTGAACTAGAAGAAGCCCAGGCCGAAGCCGAAGCCCTGCTTGACGCTGAAGCCATCGGCAATGGCACCGTCGACGCCCGCGTCGAAGTACGTGCTCCTGCTGCAACCGCCGCTTACACCCAACGCCCGCGCCGTTCCTTCGACCGCGACCGCGGACGGCGCGGAGGTTTCCGCCGCGGCGGCGGTGGACGCCGCTTCCGCCGCACCGAGCCGCAGAACCTTCCGCAGATCACCGATCTCCTCAAAGAAGGCCAGGAGATTCTTGTCCAGATAGCCAAAGAACCGATCGGCAAAAAGGGCGCGCGCATCACCAGCCACATCGCGCTTCCCGGACGTTTTCTGGTTTACATGCCGACCGTGAACCACACCGGCGTCTCCCGCAAGATTGCTTCCGAAGAAGAGCGCCAGCGACTGAAGCGCATCATCAACAGCGAGCGCGAAAATGGCCATGGCGGCTTCATCGTCCGCACCGCCGCGCAGAGCGCCGCAGAAGACGAACTCCGCGCCGACATCCGTTTCCTGAAAGGCCTGTGGAACGAGATCCGCACCCGCGCAGAAAACAGCAAGCCGCCCGCGCTGATCTATCACGACCTGAACGTCGTCGAACGCATTCTGCGCGACCAGGTCACGTCCGATTTCTCAGCCATCTGGGTTGACACCGAGCAGGAGTACGAGCGCATCCTGCGCTTCGCCAACCGTTTCCAGCCCGCGCTGGTCCGGCGCGTGAAGCTCTACTCGAAAGAGACTCCGCTCTTCGAACAATTCGGCCTCAAGGACGAAATCGACAAAGCTCTCAAGTCGAAAGTTTGGCTGAAGAGCGGCGGCTACATTGTCATCAATCAAACCGAAGCTCTGGTCGCGATTGACGTCAACACCGGCAAGTACGTTGGCAAGACTGCGCGCCTCGAAGACACCATCGTTAAAACCAACGTGGACGCGATCAAAGAGATCGTCCGCCAGATTCGCCTGCGCGACCTCGGCGGCATCATCGTGATCGACTTCATCGACATGGACGAGCGCCGCAACCGCCAGAAGGTCATGCAGGCTTTGGAAGAAGCACTGCGCGCCGACCGCTCGCCGTCGAAGGTCCTGCAGTTTAACGACTTCGGCCTGGTGGCAATCACGCGCAAGCGCGTAAAGCAATCCCTCGAGCGCACCATCGGCTCGCCATGCCCGTACTGCGAAGCCACCGGATTCGTGAAAAACGTCAATACCGTTTGCAACGAGATCTATGTCGAGATGCGAAAGATCTCAAAGCACTTGGAGCACTCAGACGTGATGCTGCGCGTGAATCCCGAAGTGGCCAAGGCGCTGAAGACTAACAACGGCCGCTGGTTGAATGAACTCGAAGAGCTCTCGAAGAAGACGATCATCGTCAAGAGCGACCCGGCGCTGCACCAGGAGCAGTTCGACATCAATTAGCTGTCAGCTATCAGCCGTCAGCCGTCAGTAAAACTGACTGTGTGCGGCGGGCGTCCTCGCCCGCCTATTTGATCGGGGTAGATAATCTATTTCTTGCAAAGACGGCTCTTTTCCAGCTGAGATCGAACGCGGGGCTGAACAGCAGTGCTCTTGCCAAGTGGTGTCCTTCCGCCTCCCGCATACCAAAGTAGAGCATGTTCGTAAGCCGTTCTTAGGACTGGATCCTTCACCCAATCGGCAAAGAACTTGCGCATGGTTCCCCTCTCGAACAAATGTTCGAGGGTAGCACTAATTATGCAGGTCCGGACCTCTTCTGAGCCGCGTCTGTAGTTCTCAGCGAGCCAGTTCTTCCAATCTTCCATGACCGACCGCGGCACTTGCGAACTATCCCACTGGAATGCCAGCACATTCACCAGATCCCAGCCTGCTGAGTATCTGCTGTCCGACCACTCGCCATCGGGATTCTCAAAGAAGCACCGCTCGTAGTAGTTCCTTACGAATTTGAGGTACTCATCGAGTGAGAGTTCCGGCTCAACACGAAATTTTTGGTTGCCAAGCGTCGAATATACAAACCCGAGGATCTCTATATCGCGGCTGGCCATCCATTCGCGAAAAAGCGGCCCAGGAATATCTTTAAGTTTTGGAGTCCACTCCGCATTTTCGGGGTGGTCCCACAACATGTCGATGATTTCGCTCAGGGTACTAGCACGAGGCATGCCGTGTTCCTATGGGGTTCTGATTGACGGCTCTACGTCAGCGAGACCTAATCCGCCCCCGCCGCCGCGCTCTTGGCCTCCGCCGATCCCGTTAGCGTGCGCTCCGCAATCCCGCTGTAATCTCGAAGCTTCTTGAGCGACGTCTGGACTTCTTCCACCTGCTGCCGGTGCCCACGCTGTCCAGCCAGATTGCAGACCTTCTCGGCGTTCTCCGTGGCGTTCGCGCCGATTTCGAGCAGCGTGACCAGCGAATCTGCATGCAGCTTCCAAAGCGAAGGAGATTTGTTCGCCCGCTTCAACTCCTCAAGCTCCGTGATCAGCCGGGCCGTCACGGCTACAAGCCGCAACAGCACTCGCGCTACGCCGGCACGCAAGCTTTTCTCTTCGAGATAGTCCGCGCAATATGCGTCGGCTTCCGCCGGAGTGAGCGTCAGGTTGAAGAACCGCATCGGCACCACTTGCCGGAACTTCGGATCGGCCACGCGCACGAAAATTCTTACCGACTCCTCGACCTTCAACAGCTTGGTCTCTTCCGCCGCCACCTGCTGCGGCGTGACCGCTTTCCGCATCGCCTTCAAATTGAAAGGCGCATTTACCACCACCGCGCTCGCCGTCTTCACGGCTGGTTTCGGCGCGGGTTTCGCCGGCTTCGATCCGCGCTTCATGGGAGGCTTCTGTTCCAGCGTCTGCTTTAACTTCGAAACCCGGCGGAACTTGTCGAGCGCCTGACCATAATCGAGCTTGAGCAGATTGTCCTCGTCCATTGCCTTGACGTGATCGACGGTTACATCCACGCCATCCACGCTGCCGAGAATCGTTCCGCCCTGGTCTTCCAGCTCGGTAGAGAAATCTTTGATCTGTTTCGTCGCCTCGCGAAACAGTTCATCGAACTTCGCGCCAAATGTCGCGTTGTAAGGCGCGATCGTCGCCAGCACGCCGGGATGAAAGAACGAATCTTCGAGCGTCCCCTTCAACTGACGCACGGTCTGAATCAGCCCCGACTCAAGCAGCGCATTCAGATCGCGAAAACGAAGCACCTGCTCTTCCAGCGGATCGAAGCGGCGCAGCAGTTGCAGATGTTCTTCCGGCAACTCGGGCAGGTCGGAATCGGCAAGAATCTCGATCAGCGCGATTTCAAACGGCGAAAGCGGCAGCGATCCATCCAGTCCGTAGCCGCGCTGCTCCCACTGCCCTGGCACGCGCGGATGCCGGTACAAGAACGTGGCAACAATGTCGGTCTTGTCGCGGTCGGATTCCGTGTGCTCTTTCTTCCGCACAAAATAACGGAGCATGGCCTCGGCGATCTCGGGATCGGTCTGCTCGCCAAAAGCGCGGCGCAGCATTGCCGGAGAAATTGCCATGTCGAGCAGACGCAGCCAGCGCCGCATTGCCGCCAGCATGCCCCCGACGTCATCATCTCCTTGCAGTGAGACAGTCTCGAGACCCGCAGGCACAGGTACCTCGCCCTCCACCGCCTCCTGCAAAAGCTTCTCGTAAAAGCCCTGCACGGTGGCGAGGATGGCAAGCTCCCATTTGGGATCTTCAGCCAATAGTTTTCCCTCGATGAAACCGGTTCCAAATTAATACTGCCAGAGGGGAGGGATTACGAGGTAGTTACCTTGGTAAGGAAAACCTGTCAAAACTTTTGCACCTCATGTTCGGAGTTCGAGGACGTGTCGGATGGATGGGCCCGCCTCGGCATCTGTTCTCCCGCCGCTGCAATTGCGTCAGATATTGGGCCGAGCTGCGAAGGACCTGAGTGCAGGGAAGAGTGCGTCAGCTGGTTGAGCCGCTCAGTTGGAAGTTGAAGAAGCGTTAAGAGTAGGGTTCGAAACGCTTGATCCCGATCCTTCATCGGACCTGGATCGTAACCCGCCATCGACAAAAATTCTCTGACTGCCGCGACATTTGGCAAAAATTGTCGCTCTTCATATCGCTTCGCGAGTCGCAGTAGCGCCTCTCGTCGGCCCGACTCGAGTGGCATCTTCTGTACTTGCTCCGTTGGATTGAGCCTGCGTTTCGCCGAACCATTTCTTGAACGGCGTGAGGGCAAAGAAATATCCGAGAATCGGTTAACACGAGAGAGTTCTTGCGCTACTCTGTCGTACCCCCACTCGTCCACCAGTATTTGGACCAATCTGGGCAGAACGCCATTTTGGTTCTTCATCTGTTTATCCTACCGAATTCCTACAGCTACACACCAATAGATTCGAAGAATTCATTCGCAAATGTGTAGAAATATTGGGCATTGCCGGGATAACTGTAGTCGCCGCGCATGATCTTGGGGAATCCTCTCGAGTGCTCAATTTCGTGCGCATACACTCTCCACCCATTCTTCTTGGCCTCCGTTCTAATATCAGCCAGGGCGCGCGTCTTCTCGGGACCTCCGTTGTTTCCCCCATCGTAGAAGGCATTGTTGATAACGACACCCACAACAGAAATGTGGTGGGCGCGATTATGGCTCCTGAAATTCTCAAGAGACTCTCGTAGTAATGGAAAGCCCACCGTGGCAAAGTACTCAGGTTTTACGGGTACTAGCACGTTGCCACTAGCATGGTAGGCGGCGGTTGTTAGAATCGACTCCGTCGGTGAGCAGTCAATGATGATGAGGTCTTTATGCTTGAAATTCGAACTTAGAAACTTGGCAAGCACCTTAGGATCTGGCCGAATTGCACCCAGTAAGTTGTCAGAAAAATCAAACCGCGCCGGAATTAATTGAAGTGACTTAGCGTCTGATTGGGCGATAACTTCGAATGTGGCGTTGATAGGGAGGGAAGAGGGCGACGATGCCTGTTTAGATGGTGGGATGTATCCGCTGAAAACTTCAACTATGGAAGGGCGTTGCTGTTTCAAGAACTCTCTGTAATCACTGTGCATAAGCCCCTGGCTAAGGTTCGCTTGCGGGTCAAGATCAATTGCCAGAACATCCAGACCTCTCGTAAACGCTCTTCGTGCCAGTAGAGCGGCAATAGTAGACTTTCCCACACCGCCCTTCAGGTTAATTACACATACAGTAATTGGTCTTGTGCGGCCATGTTTTTCCTTTGTAGCAGGCATGATAGATTCATGCGCCCGGGTAAGCAATCTCAATACTTCTATTCCAGGGCGGGAACCCTGGATCCGAAGGACCCCGGTTCTAAATTACTCAAACACTACAGTCTTGTTCCCATAAAGCAGCACCCGATTCTCAATGTGCCACCGCACCGCGCGCGACAGCACCACCTTCTCCAGATCGCGCCCCTTCTGAATCAAATCTTCGACCGAATCGCGATGCGAAACGCGCACCACATCCTGCTCGATGATGGGACCGTCGTCAAGCACTTCGGTGACGTAGTGGCTGGTTGCGCCGATCAGCTTCACGCCGCGCTCGAATGCCTGATGATAGGGCCTGCTCCCAACAAACGCCGGCAAAAACGAATGATGAATGTTGATGATGCGGCTGGGATATTTGTTTACAAAATCCGTCGAGAGAATCTGCATGTAGCGCGCGAGCACGATGAAGTCCACCGCGTTGCGCTCAAGCAGTGCCAGAATCTGGCCTTCGGCTGCTCGCTTGGCGTCCTTCTCAACTGGAATCAGATAAAACGGGATGCGGTAAAAATCTGCGATGGCTTGGCTGTCCGCGTGATTTGAAACAATGCAGGGAATGTCGCAAGCCAACTCTCCGCTCTTGTGCCGATACAGCAGGTCCACCAGGCAGTGGTCGTACTTCGAAACCAGAATCGCCATGCGCTGCCGCACATCCGAGAGCGCCAGCCGCCACTGCATGGAGAACTGTTCGGCAATTTTCTTGAACTGCCAATTGAAATCGGTCAGCGGCAAATCGAGCCCTGCAGGATCGAACTCGACGCGCATCAGAAACGTGTCGGAGTCGTGATCTCCATGTTCATCAGCGTGCAGAATGTTGCCCCCATGCTGCGCAACGAATCCCGACACCGCCGCGACGATGCCCTTGCGGTCGGGACAGCTCAGTAGCAGAACGGCAGAATTCCTTGTCATGTAGGTTCGGTAAATGCGATGGTACCCGACCAATCGGCTTGGATAAGAGTTTTCTCGGCGATCTCCGCGATTTTTCTCGGCGACCTCTGCGGTTAAGATCTCTTAGCTGCCGAAAAGCTCTTAACCGCAGAGTACGCAGGGAAAACCAACGAGGCCGCAGAGAAGCTCACCGCCGGTTCTTCAAATCCTTCACAATCTCCCTCGCCGCATTCTGCCCCGAACCGCCGGTCAACCCCGTCCCGGGATGCGTCCCCGAGCCGCACAAATACAACCCGTGAATCGGCGTGCGGTACCGCGCCCAATCCAGCATCGGACGCATGGTGAACACCTGATCCAGCGCCAGTTCGCCGTGGAAGATGTGCCCGCCGGTCAGCCCGTAGTTGTCCTCAAGGTCCTGAGGCGTGATGATCTGATGGCTCAAGATCTTCTCCGGCAGGTCAGGCGCATATTGTGCGAGCGTCTTCACCACCGTGTCGCCGAGCGCGGTACGCTGATCGTCCCAAGTGCCATTCTTCAATTTGTAAGGCGCGTACTGCATGTAAACAGACATCACGTGCCTGCCGTCCGGGGCAAGCGAAGGATCGGTCAGCGACGGGATCGTGATCTCCAGATACGGCGCGCGCGAAAAGTTCCCATACTTCGACTCATCAAACGCGCGCTCCAGATAATCAATCTCATGCCCGATCTGCATTCGGCCTTTCAGCGCCTCGGTATTCCCTTCAAGACCCTTGAAAGTCGGCAGCCCCGCGAGCGCCAGGTTCACCTTCGCGACGGTTCCATTCGTCCGATAATTCTGCAGACGTTTCGTAAATGTAGGCGAAAGCAACGAAGGATCGGTCAGCTTAAGGAACGTCCGCTTCGGATCGGCGTTCGAAATCACCGCGCGCGCCGTGATCTCTTCTCCTGATGACAGCACCACGCCGCGCGCCACTCCGCCCTGGATCTGAATCTCAATCACTTCCGCGCCAGTGCGAATCTCCCCGCCGGCTTGCTGTGCCGCGGCAGCCATCGCTTGCGTGATCGCTCCTGCGCCGCCAACAGCAAAGAAATTGCCGCCAACCGGAGTCGCGTCCGCCGCGGCGCGAAGCAACAGCACCAGCGCCGTCCCTGCCGACCACGGCCCCAGAAATGTCCCGAATATCCCGCGAGCAGCAACCGTGGCGCGCAGTAATTCTGTTTCGAAAAACTCAGCTGCAAGATCGGCAACCGCCATCGGCGCCCAGCGCAGCAGGTTGAACGTGTTCTTCCTTCCTAGCCCGCGCACGGACCGTCCGATCTGAAGCAGCCCGAACAGATCAGCCTTCGTCGGATTCTCAATTTCTGGCGGAGTCATCGCCAGAGTTTTTGCGATCACCCGTGAGGCTTTTTCTAATGCAGGCTGGAACTCACGGTACTTTGCAGCGTCCGCCTGCGAGAACCTGGCGATTTGCTCCGCGGCTTTGTTAATGTCGGCCGGAATCATCAGCGCGCGTCCATCAGGCGAAAGCGTTGTTACCGCGATTTCAGGAGTGACGATCTTCAGCCCATGCCGCTCAAGCTGCATGTCGCGCCCGACTTCCGGGCGCAGCGGCCCCGCCGAGTGCGCGAGGGCGGATGTGCGAAAACCAGGGTGGAATTCCTCCGTGATGGCCGCGCCGCCAACCTGATTACGTCGCTCCAATACCAGCGGCTTTAATCCGGCCTTGGCAAGATAAAATGCCGTGACCAGGCCGTTGTGCCCGCCGCCGATAATGACGATGTCGTGAGAGTTAGGCATTTGCTTCTCTGTGGCTTTTCCTCTGTGTACCTCTCTGTCCTCTGTGGTTAAAGCTTCTATCGGGAACTGTTCGTTCTTTTTCTGATCACAGAGTCACACAGAGGAATCAACCCACATCTTTCAAAACTTCCAGCGCCGACAATCTTCCCGGCGCACCCATGATCCCGCCGCCGGGATGCGTTGCCGAGCCGCACATGTACAGATTCTTGATCGGCGTTCGGAACCGCGCCCATCCCGGTGCGGGACGCAAAAAGAAAAGCTGCTCCAGCGACAGTTCGCCCTGAAAAATGTTCCCCTCGCTCAGCCCCCACTCGCGTTCAAGATCGAGCGGCGTCACAACCTGTTTGTGCAGGATGATGTTCTTCAGGTTCGGCGCGTACTCCGAGATCGTGTCGATCACTGTGTTCCCAAAATCATCGCGCAGTTGGTCCCAATCAAGCCCGGGCTTCAATTTGTACGGTGCATACTGCACGAAGCATGAGAGCACATGTTTTCCCGGAGGCGCTACGCTCGGATCAGTCAACGACGGAATCACCATGTCGATATAAGGACGCCGCGAGAACGTCCCATATTTCGCGTCGTCGTAAGCGCGCTCCATGTATTCAACTGCCGGCGAAATCGAAATCGCACCGCGCAAGTGCGCACCCGGCCCGGGCATGCATCTGAAGTCCGGCAGAGCATCGAGCGCAAGGTTCACTTTCCCCGAAGATCCCCGGTATTTGTATCGGCGAACTTCGTCGAGAAAGTCTCCTGGCAGATTTGCGTTATCGATGAACTCAATGAACGTATGCCGCGGATCGACGCTCGATGAAATAACCTTTCCGTAGATTTCATCGCCGTTGCTCAGCGCAACGCCGACAGCCCGCCCGGCTTTCACGATAATCTTCGCAACTCCCGCTTCCTTTCGAATCTCCACGCCCGCTTCGACCGCCGCGTCGCCAATCGCATTTGAAATTCCGCCGGTGCCGCCACGTGCGAATCCCCAGGCGCGAAATGCGCCGTCGATCTCGCCCATGTAGTGGTGCAGCAAAACGTACGCTGTGCCGGGCGAACGCACTCCGAGAAACGTCCCGATAATCCCGGACGCCGACATCGTCGCCTTGAGCACATCCGTCTCGAACCACTGATCGAGAAAGTCCGCCGCACTCATCGTCATGAGCTGCACCAGGTTGTAGCGATCACCGCTCGAAAGCTTCTGGAATCGCCGAGCCATGAACAGCAGCTTCGAAAGTTCTTTCGGATTCAGCCCGGTTGGGTCGGGCGGCACCATGTTCAGAATCGGCTTCACGAAGTGGCACATCGGCTGCATCGCCTTGCCGAAGTCGTCGTAAGCATCCGCATCAAGTCGCGAGTGCCGTGCGATCTCGCGATACGTTCTGCCATGATCGTTCACGCGCCACAGGTAATCGCCATTAGGCATCGGCGTGAACGTGCCGTCCAGCGGAAGGATTTCGAGGCCATGCCGCGGCAGGTCGAGATCGCGAATGATCTCCGGCCGCAACAGCGACACAACATAGGAGCAGACCGAGAACTTGAATCCCGGAAAAACTTCCTCCGTAACCGCCGCCCCTCCGAGCACGTGCCGACGCTCGAGCACGAGCACTTTCTTGCCCGCCTTCGCAAGATACGCCGCATGCGTGAGCCCGTTGTGCCCGCCTCCGATGACGATTGCGTCGTATGAAACAGCCATTGCCTTCTAGCTCCTGGCTGTCAGCTCTCAGCTGTCAGCTTTACGCCGTTGATTCGTATCAGGGCACGTCTTCAGACGTGCCGCAAAATTCATACAGATGGTCCGCGGCTTAAGCCGCTGAATTCTATGTGAACAGGAATAATACTCGCGAACAGGACTTCGCGCGACGCGGATCAGAGTCCGCTAGGAAGAACGCTCCACTGGAGAAGGCGTGACATGAGCAAACCATTTTAGCCCAGATGAGCTGTTTGCTGTATTAGATAAACTAAGTTTCGCCTATGCAATACCCCCAGGAAGATTACGCGTGCGAGTTATCCGACCGTCTAGTTCAGCGGTTCCCACGTTCGGCCGATGTTACTGTGGAGATTAACGGAAAGGGAACGAACTCCAAATGCCGTGCGAAGCGGCAGCAACGATTGGCTGTTGTGCACTGCTTCCATTACCGACTCCGTGAGTATCGCGGCCCTGAGTTCCTGATCGTATTTAAAGATGTAGAGCAGAAAGTTGCGGCTGGCAGAACGCGGTCGATCGACGAGGCAGAGAGAGCTGTTCAATGCTGGCTGGATGGTCAGTCACTGTCCTCGCTCTACGACCATTTCGCATTTGTGGACAAGCCAGAACGCGAATTAACTCACATTCTTACCTCTGTTACTAAGGCGTTTCCGGAACTGCAGAAGCTTTCAACCGAACTCCAGAAAGGCCTTGCGTCGCCTGAGTTCCGATCACTCTGGTTTCGAACTCACGCACGCTCATGTCATATTTATCTTCGTAACGATGTCCCTCAAGCATCCTGCAAATGGGATGACTGTGAGATGTTTCGTCACGATGTAGATGATTTGAGCCAATTCGGTGCTGTCCTGAAAAGATGGCTCTGCGAGGATGTACAACCGTCAGAAATGCGCAAAGAATTCCCGTGGCTTTCCATAGGAGAAATCGCCGAGTATTACGAACGCGGGAATCCCATAGAAGGCGAATTTCTGCACAGCTGGAATTGGGTTGAACGTTCCTACGTCGATGATTTCCATTTCCCTTCACGAACTAAAGTGCTTCACTTCCTGCGACAACTCCGCCAAGCCGGGTACGACAGCCGACTACGGGCTGGGCAGTCAATGTGGGCCTTTGTGGTTTCTCGTTCCAGACGGCACGGGCTTCCCATAGGCCAACCCAGGATTATTTTTGAGTTTCACGACAAAGACATGATTGTCGCCGAGAGCGACGGAATAGAAACGCGCAGTTTTGAGGGGAGCATTGAACTCTCAGGCCCAGTGAAAACCGTAATCGAACGGTTGACTGGTCGAGGAATCGAATAGGGCTTACAATCCAGGCTTCATAAAGGGAGGGAACCTAACGTCAGCTTGCGAGCTACGCCAGATTCCAGGCGCATGTGTAATCCACAATCCCACTCATGTCCGTGCTAATCCACGCGCGTCGTGAGGTTCCTCTCTCGCCCGTGCGAGTTTGGGATGAAAGTCCGTTGAAGACTGGGATTTGTTGCGTCCCTCTACTGCACCTTCTCCTGCGCCCTCATCGCATGCCGCTGCATCGCGACCTCTATCGTAGACTGCAATTCTCGCCTCACGAATGGCTTCAGGATGAAACCATCGTGGTCGGTATTACTCGCCCGGTCCACAGTGCCACGATCCGAGTGGGCAGTCAGGTAAACAATTGGCACATCAACCTGCTCGCGAATCTCTTTAGCAGCTTGGACGCCATCCTTCTGGCCCTTCAACCTTATGTCCATCAAGACTAGGTCAGGACGTTCTCGCGTAGCGATTGCTATACCTTCTTCGCCGGAATCCACAGCCGCAATGATCGAAAAACCCAACCGCGAAAGCCGCTCTCTCAGTTCTTCCGCGATCAGAGCTTCATCTTCCACAATCAGTGCGCGTGGCTCAGTCGTGATTAAATCAGCATGCATGTTGGCTCACCTCAAAGTGCAGGTTGGCTGAGGTCCCCTGGTCACACTTCACCAGCTCGAACGAACCGCGAATCTGCTGGGTCAGCAACCGCACCAGTTTCAGTCCAAGAGATCGGCTGTTTCTGACATCAAGGCCGGCGGGAATCCCCACCCCGCTGTCCTGAACGCACAGAGTATATCTGCCGCCTGCATCACCGCGCAGCGTCAGGTTGATCTCGCCGCGCGCGCCCTCAGGAAAGCCATGCTTAAACGCATTCGAGACCAGTTCATTGAGGATGAGCCCACATGGCACCGCTAAGTCAGCGCCCATGGTTACAGGCTCCAGTTCGGCACGCAAGCGCACTAACACGTCAGGGCTCCCGTGCGACGCCAGAATATCTTCCGCCAAACGCCGGGAATATTCGGCAAAGTCGATGCGCGCCAGGTTGTCCGATCCGTAGAGGCTTTCGTGGACCAGCGCCATGGAATGCACGCGATTCTCCATGTCACGAAAAATCTGCGCGGTCTCCTCGTCCTTCGTATGGATCGATTGCAGATAAAAAAGACTGCAAATCACCGCCATATTGTTTTTCACCCGGTGATGGACTTCCTGAAGCAGGGCATCCTTACGCTCTTCACTTGCGCGCAGTTCTGCCGTCCGTTGTTCCGTTGCTCTAGCCTGCTTTATGAGGTCAAACGCGTGCTGCACAGTAAAAGGAAGCACCGCAGCTGTAGTGAGCGAAACTGCAGCGGTGAAAAGTTTGACCGCGGCCGCCAGCACATACACGGGGATCCAAAACGTGACCGCTTCCACGAAATGCGTTCCGCCACAGCCAAGAATGAAGAGTCCGAACGCCAGAAACATCCAGTGATACGGAACATCGCGCCGCCCTTTGTAACCCAGATATCCGAGCGTGATCGAGATCGCAAGGTATGACACCCCAATCAGTAAATCTGCAGAGACGTGGGTCCACACCAACCCGGGCCTCCTCAAATAGCAAAATGCGTGGGGTAGATAGTTTGTGCTCAGCAACTGAACAGGCAATATCGGCCAAATGGCGAAGGCCCCGATCGTGAGGGACACGCCAACCGCGATGGTAAGAACCTGATGTTTGAGGAAACGCGAGGGTACAAACGAGGCGGAGCCAGTATTTAACAGTGACATCGGGCCTCCGTTCAAGGAAGCGGGCTTTCGGAAGGTGCACCGGCCACAGGTGTCGGACTATGTGGCGCTGCTGTGGATCATATGCCCATTTTTTTTGGTTTAGCTACAAGGATTGCGGGTTGATTTCTTCCCTGGCCATTTTGGGAAACTGCATCGCGCGCCCGGCGATGGGTATAATCCAGATTCGGAATTTACCAATACCTATGCCCATCGGAACCGCATTTCACGAACGCACTCTCTCACTCTGCCATAGCCTCAACTATCGCGAGTGGTCGGGATACTACACCGTCAGCGTGTACGAAGTTCACCACGAACACGAGTACAACGCTATCCGCAACGCCGCCGCGCTCATCGACATCACGCCGCTTTACAAGTACCTGATCACCGGCCGCGACGCGACCAAACTCGTGAACCGCATCATCACCCGCGACATCAACAAAGTCGCCAAGGGCCAGGTCATTTACTGCTGCTGGTGCGATGAGCAGGGCAAAGTCATCGACGACGGCACCATCACGCGCCTCGATGAAAACCGCTACCGCTGGACCGCCGCCGAACCTAATATCCGCTGGTTTCACCAGAACGGCTTGAACATGCAGGTGCAGATCGAAGACGTATCGGAAAAAACTGCCGCCCTGGCTTTGCAAGGTCCGACCTCCGCGAAGGTGCTGAAGACCATCGCCGAGGCGGAACTCTCCAATCTCAAATATTTCCGCATGACCAGTGGCAAGATCGCCGGCATCCCCGTCGACATTTCGCGCACCGGCTATACCGGCGACCTCGGCTATGAAATCTGGGTGGACTGGAAAGACGCGGTAAAGATCTGGGACGCAGTTACGACTGCTGGCAGACAGTTCGATCTCCATCCAACTGGGATGTTGGCGTTAGATGTTGCGCGCATTGAAGCCGGACTCCTCCTGCTCGACGTTGACTACACCAGTTCACGCCGAGCCCTGATCGCTTCGCAAAGGTATTCGCCGTATGAGCTGGGCTTCGCAAAGATGGTCCACCTGGAAAAGGAAAACTTCGTCGGATGCGCCGCCCTCGAACGTGACAACCGTAACGGAGTCGCGCGCCAATTGGTCGGGCTCGAACTCGACTGGAACGAAATCGAAGCTTTATACGAAGATCTCGGTCTCACGCCCGCCGCGCCCAGCCAGGCGTCACGCGTGCACGTCCCGGTTTACTCCGGCAATCGGCAGGTAGGAAAAGCGACCTCTACCACTTGGTCTCCGACCCTGAAGAAGCTGATCGCGCTCGCCAGTGTCGAGGCCAATCACGCGAATCCCGGCACCACGCTGCAGATGGAAGTCACCATTGAGGCCATGCGTCAGAAAGCTTCTGCGAAGGTGACGAAGCTGCCGTTCTTCAATCCCCCAAGGAAGACAGCGGTTCCGGTGTAAGCTTCGAGACCTCAAGCCACGCTCGGATTGTGGTACTATGCCGGGCCATGAAGACTCGCAGAATTGCCGAAGTTACAATTGCCGCAGTGATGTTCGTGTCTGTTCTGCTCTCTCGCCCATCATTCGCGCAGAGCAATTCGCCAGTCTTCGACCACACCACACGGCACGTTCGCGATCTGCAGAAGAGCGGGGAATTCTACGACAAGGTGCTGCAACTGAAACGAATTCCCGATCCGTTCAAGGACAACAATCACATCTGGTATCACATCGGTCCGCACGAGCAATTGCACGTAGTCGGAAAAGCCGCAGACGTTCCGCAACAGGATAAGGAACTACACTTCGCCTTCCACGTGGCATCGGTGGATGCATTCCGGGCACATCTGGACAAGATGCAAGTTAAATACAGCGACTTCAAGGGCGAGGACGGAAAAGTCACCAACCGCCCGGACGGAGTGCACCAGATTTACTTCCAGGATCCTGACGGCTATTGGATTGAAGTCAACGACAACAGATTTTGAGGCGTAAAGGCGTAATCGAAGCGAGCTCACCCCATACCCAGTTCGTCGGGAAATTCCAGTGGCGTCCCGCATTTTCTGCAAATAACCGCGCCACAATCGCCGCAAGTCAGGGGATCGGAAACTTCGGTCGCGCATTTCGGGCAATAAAGAAGTTCAGGGAGTGCGGATGGTTGGGACGACATCAAAGAGGACTGTAGCACAGACTCACCTGCGGCTTATTGCAAAAGCTTTTAACCGCAGAGATCGCAGAGAAAGGCCGCGGAGAACGCCAAGAGCCAAGAGCCAAGAGCCAAGAGCCAAGAGCCAAGAGCCAAGAGCCAAGAGCCAAGAGCCAAGAGCCGCTTCTACCTCGCCAGCATCTCCGCAATCTTCTCGGTCAGTTCGGTTGGCGTAAAGGGCTTTTGCAAAAATCCGGCATCGCGATCCAGATCCTCAATTTCGTCGTCCGCGTACCCGGACATATACAGAACCCGCACCTCGGGCCAGCGCGCGCGCACCAGTTTCACCAGTTCCGGCCCGCTCATGCCCGGCATGACGACGTCAGTCAGCAGTAAATCGATTTTGCCTTCGTGCTCGGCGACGAACGTCTCAAGCGCGTCGGCATTGGGTGCGGTCAGGATCTTATAACCCGCCTGGGTAAGAATGGTTTGGCCCAGCTCTCGCAAAAGCGGTTCGTCCTCGGCCAACAGAATTGTTCCAGTTCCGTGTTTGGGCTCGGTCATTGGGGGCTTCCGTGGTGCGGTCACTTCCTGTTCAACTCTGGGCAATGATATGCGGAAAGCGGCGCCTTTCCCGGGTTCGCTTTCGACCTCGATATGGCCGTTGCTCTGCTTGACAATGCCATATACGGTTGCGAGGCCCAATCCGGTTCCCTTGCCAACCTCTTTCGTGGTGAAAAAGGGTTCGAATATCCGGGTCCGCGTCGCCGAATCCATTCCTATGCCGGTATCCGATACGGTCAGACTCACGTACGAACCTGCGCGCATCAACGATTCGCCCTCACCCGAGTGCTGCAATACTTGACGGGGCGCAGTGGCAATGGTTAGCGTACCTCCCTTGGGCATGGCGTCTCGAGCGTTCACCACCAGGTTGATCAGGACCTGTTCCATCTGCACCGGATCGGCTTTCACCAGTCCCAAATCTGCCGCCGTTTGGATGCGCAACTCCACGTTCTCGGTGAGTACGCGGCGGAGCATCATTTCTAGGCCGTGAACAATCTTGTTCAAGTCCAGCACTCGCGGCTGCAGGGTCTGCTTGCGGCTGAATGCCAAAAGCTGGTGAGTCAGCGCAGCCGCGCGCTCCGCAGCCTGTTGGATCTCTCGCGCCGCGTGTGCGTCAGTCTCATCCAGATCCCGCTCCATCAGCAGGCTGCTGTAGCCCTTGATAATCGTCAACAGATTGTTGAAGTCGTGCGCGACGCCGGACGCCAGCTGTCCCACAGCTTCCATGCGTTGGCTGTGCGAGAGATGCACCTGCAATTGCTTTTGCTCAGTTACTTCGAGGAGAACACCGTGCAGCAATGACCGGCCATTCGGCCCCGGCACCAGCGAGCCGCTATCGTTGATCCAAATAAGTTTGCCGTCACGGCGGAACATCCGATACTCCGCCCGGAAAGATTTCCCTTGCAGGGTTGCATCCTCTGCCGCCAGAACAATTTCGCGGTCTTCCGGATGCACGTTCTCGATCCAGTTGGCGGCGTTGGCGCGCCATTCCTGCGCCGTGTATCCCAGGAGCGATTCAATCTGAGGGCTGACAAACAGCCACTCGCCCTCAACTCCCAGCTCCGCGATGTAGGTGACGGCCGAGAGTTGCTCCACCAGGCTGCGATAAAGAGTTTCGGCCTCCTCCCTCGCGCGCTCGTTACGGCTGCGCTCGCTCACATCCACCGCTACAGCGATAGTGCCGGCCAGCTCGCCATCCTCAGAATGCTGCGGCACCCAGTGGGTTTCGAAGCACAGACCAAGCTCGGGAAGTTCCTCAACACTCAAGAACTCTTCACCGCGGAGAGCGCGGCGAATGCTCGTGATCAGAGCCGGGTATTTTCCATACATCTCGAGCAGGGATTGCCCGACGGACTGGCCAGGAACTTTGCCGAGCTTTTGCAGTGCCTTGCCCTCGCAAAGCGTCACCGTGCCGTTCTGGTCGGCGGCAAACAAAATGACCGGGGCTTTGGAGACAATGGTGCGAAGTCGCTGTTCGGCTTCAGTAAGCGCGGGAGCTGGTTTCGGCCGGATACTCAACGCCGTTGTTCCTCAGTCGATGTGGCGACCTGCCGGGGAAGATGCGATACCGCCGTTGCGTAAGTCTAAACCAGTTGGCCGGAAATGATGTAAATTCGGGGTAACCGCAGTAACCACTCTCCCGGTCGCGTCACTTCACTAGCCGGTTGTATTTTTTCAAGACTTCCCGCAGCTTGTCGTGCGGCAGAGCCATGACAGTGTGGTTGTTGATGCCTGTCATAGTCTCGGCTGCAACCATCGCATTGACTACAGCCTCCTCCGTGGCCTGGACGGTCGCTACAAACAGGGGATTGATGCGTTCATTCGGAAGCATCTCCAGCTTCCGTACCCCCGTTGCGTCCGCAGCTCCGGAATTTGCCGTCGAGAAAGCGATGAACAGGTCTCCGGAACCATTTCCCGAGAAACTGCCGAGTCTGCCTAACCCCAGAGTCACGCGCCTGGCGACACGTTTCAATTGTGTCGGAATCAGCGGAGCATCGGTTGCGACAACCACAATGATTGATCCGACATCGTCGTCGCGTGTCGTGTTCTCGGTGATCTCGCGTCCAACCGGAACGCCTGCAATCCGTAACTGACTTCTCCACCCATAATTGCATTGCACAAGAGCGCCTACGGTGTAACCGCCAAACTTCGCGTCAAGCTTCCGCGATGAGGTCCCGATGCCGCCTTTGAACTCGTTGCAAACCATGCCTGTGCCGCCGCCAACATTACCTTCCACGACCGGTCCGGCAGCGGCCGCGTCGAGGGCGCTGAATACGTGTTCGGGTTTTACGTGAAAGCCGTTAGCGTCGTTTAGATCGCCGTCCCAGGTTTCAGCGACAACCGGCAAGGACCATGTATAGCCCTCCTGGTCAGGCGGCGCTCGCTTCACTCGCCATGCGATCACCGCATCGCGCACCACCCCGACACTATGCGTATTCGTAATCATGACCGGCCCGTCCAGAAATCCGGAATCTTCAACCCAATGCGCTCCCGTCATCTCGCCATTGCCGTTCAGGCTGAAGATGCCTGCGAAAACCGGGTCCAGAGAATCTTTGCCTCGCGGGAAGATCGCCGTCACACCCGTCCGTACCGGCCCAATCCCGACCTTCAGCTTGCCTTCGCCCGAGATCAGCGTGGTCTGGCCAACTTCTACTCCCTTTACATCTGTAATCGCATTAAGGGTCCCCGGCGTCCCATCGAATGGGACACCCAAATCGCGGGCGCGCGGCTTTGACTCTCCCCACGCAATACAAACAAAAAGTGTTGATAAGCAGGTCACAACCCTGAAAGTTCGCATCCTAGCCCTCCGAAGGCACTCGGCAGTATATTCGAGAAGCTATGACCAGAAGAGAAGAACGGCAGGAAATGGAAAACTGGAAACGAGCGCTCATCGCAGGCTCCGCTGCCTTGAGCACGATCTGTTTCGTCAAGGGTAAGCCCGGCCCGGGACTCCTCCTCATGGGAGTGAGCCTTACCGCCTTGGCTTCTGAGTATCCGGAAAAATTTCGCTCCATTCGAGCGGAGTTGCCGCACTACATTGATCGCGGGCTGACTGTGCTCGAAGTCGCGTCGCGCGTGGGCGAGCATCTTGCGGCCGCCAATGATCGCCGCAACCGCGATTGGGTTGACACTCTGCTGCGCAGCTGATCGTGAAGAAGTTGTGGGGCATCGGCGGTCCTTGCCCGTGCAATCTTAATATCCCTAACTCCTCGCAACAGACCCGGAAGGCCGGCCGAGCTTAGCCCCGCCCTTCAGCGCTGGAACATTAAGAAGTGGTTCCAAGTCCCGTAGGGACGACCGAGATTCCGGCTTAACAAGCCCGGGGCACCGTCCGCTCAGCTACTCAATGCCCAGTTGCTTGCGCGCATCGTTGCTCAAGCGCTCAGGCGTCCACGGTGGGTTCCAGACCACGTTGACGTTCACGTTCCGCACCCCCGCAAGCTGCTGCACCCGTGACTTCACCTGTTCCCCGATCTGCACATGCGCCGGACAGCCTTGCGCGGTCAATGTCATGTCCACCGTAACGTCCTGCTGCTCATTTTCGATCGGATCGATCTTGACCCCATAAATCAACCCGAGATCGACAATATTGACCGGAATCTCCGGATCGTAACAATCCTTTAGCGCCGTGAAGACTTCTTCCTGCGTGAGGGCTGACATAAATGTCTCGCTCTCAGTTTATCTCAAGCGAGCCATCGGCCATCAGCCGTCAGCCATCAGGTAAAACTTTTAGCTTTTAGCTCCTAGCTGTTAGCCTTTAGCGTGAACCTTGGCTGGTCAGCTAAGAGCCAAAACCCAGGAACTGGTTTTCCTGACGGCTGATGGCTGACGGCTGATGGCTTTATGAAACAGAAAATCCAAACCATCCTCACTCTCGGCATGGTCCTCGCCGCAATCCGCGTCGCCTGGATCTTCTACGAACGCCATCAGGATTCAGCCGTCTCACAGAAACAGCAGGCCCCGGCCATCGATCCCGATTTCTATGTTCATCCCAAAAAGATTTTTCCCTACGACCTGAAATCCGCCAAAGCCGAGCTTACGAAACAGCCGGCATGGGTCAAGGTGGGATATGCCTACGCCTACTTCCCCTACAATCTGCAGTCGCACCACGCCGATCTCGGTCATGAAGCTGGCAAGCTTCTCCCGCTGCAAAAGCTCGAGGTCAAAGATCTGGTGACTGGCGCGTCGCCAAAAGAGGGCACCCAAAAACAGCTCCTTGCCGTCTTCGACGATGCGGGGAAGTCGTACGCCACAGCAATCGGAACCGAACAAGGTGGGTTCTACAATTTCTGGGTGAATGACATGCTGTTCTTCGAAGATCCGCACGGGCTCTACAAGCATTGGCCCGGAGACGTGTGGCAGGCGATCGACCAGCATCAAGCCAAGCCCGGCATGAATGAAATCCAGGCAGATTTTGCGCTCGGCCTCGGCTTGCTGGAATCAGGCAGCGACTCAACCGACCGCACACTCAACTACCCCAACGGCGGCAAACCGGTCAGAATCAGCTTCCACAACGGAAAGGCAGTGGACGTAAAGGTTGGCGCAGGAGGTTAGAGGCTCCCAGTTTTGAAGAACGACGTACGACGAACGATGGTTCTTTCAGTCCGCCTTCAACACGTCGGACCCAGCATCCGCCTCTTTCGTCTCGTCCACCCGAAGCTTTCCCTGTTCATCCGAGAAGAAGGAGCGATGCGTCGAGTCTTCCTGCTTCGGCACCATCGTGATCTCGAACGTGTCCTTGTCCTTATGCGGACGAAACTTCACCGTATAGTCGCCGCGATCGGTCGAAGACGCCATGCGCCGGGTGAACGACCCGGTTTTCGACAGGTCCATCAATGTGTACGCGTACTTACCGTTCTTCTTTTTGTAGATTTTCTGCGCTCGCAAAAACGTCCGCAGATATCCGAGCGCCGCCGCCTCCGAATCCGACCGCGCCGGATCGCCCTTGAATTTCGGCGTATACGCCGCCTGTGCCGACACTACCGCCGCCAGCAGCAAAACTGAAATTCCTCTAATGAGCCCTCGTCGAATGTTCATGCCTATGTGTTTTCCTCTGTGAACCTCTGTGCCCTCTGTGGTTCAAGATTTTCTTCCGGAGCACCACGAGTTCGGATGCAAATCCATGTTACTCCCGTAATTCACAATACGTTACGGAACTTGCATCGCTTTCTATTGCAGATATCCTACTTACATCGCTACCTCCGAGGACAGCCATACCTATGAAAGCTGGAACCGCAATGAAGGCGACACCAAGCAAGAAAGCGCAGATTCGCATCGCCGTAGTTGAAAGCGATCCGCTGCGGTTTGTTGGCTTTCGCGCCCTGTTTGATTCCGAACCGGATTTCGAGTTGGTCTCGGCCAGCCTGCCCGATATCGCGGTCATGCAGGACATCGACCTCGTGCTCCTCGGTAACCGCAACGGCCAAAACCTGTTCGACGTGATGGCCAGCCTGAAGGCTTCCCGCCCCGACCTCAGAATCATCGTGACCGGCGCCGGCATGGACGAAGAAACCATTCTCAAAGCGATCGCCTCGGGATCAAAAGGCTACGTCGACGAAGCCGCTTCTGCCAGCGAATTTGTGCAGGCCTTGAGAATCGTTCATCAAGGTTCGGTCTGGGCCCCTCGCCGCGTGCTCTCGATGTTTATTGAGCGCGTCAGTTCGGCTCCGGGACGCATCTTCCCAGCCGGCCGCGTGACTTTCACCGACCGCGAAAAAGAAGTCCTGGAGATGCTGGTCGCCGGCCGCTCCAATAAAGAAATCGGCTCAGCCCTGGGAATCGAAGAGCGGACTGTAAAAGCTCACGTCGCCAAGCTGATGCGCAAAGTAGGCGTGCAGAACCGAATCGCGCTGTCAGTCCACGCGATCACGCATTCGTTGGTAACTGCGAAATAAGTTTGGGGTCAACCAGCCCCGCGTTGGGTAAAGGCGCTCGCCAAAAAGCGAGCGCCTTTTGTATTTTTCGGCATAACTTAGTTACCGTTGGACTTTTCTTCGCCAAAGCCGCCCAAGCAAAAGTGGCAGATGGTGAGCGTTTTTCAGCCAGAACAACGCCCAAAAGGTGAACCACTCCCATAGAAGCGACAATAGAGTCCGCCATTTAGGAGCGAATTCAGTTTCCCGATGAGCAAAATACAAGAGTTTTTCCCCGTCTTGCGCGACGGAAACCTTAGGGTGGTAGCGGACTGTGGTCAGCCTTGGAATCCTCTCTCCAGCTTTGCTGAGTTGCGGCTCAACAAGGAAACATTTTCCATCTTCGAAATATTCAACCCAAGCGTGCCCTGTTCCGTAGCGGCCACTTCTCCCGCCAACAAAGCGTGCATCGTAGCCCAGGGCGAGTAACTGCCGCCATGTCCATAGCGAGAAATCTACACAACCTCCCTTTTTCAAGCGTTCGAAATCCTCTGGCGGTTGCCACCTGTATTTTCCAAACAAATCCACGGAGGAGACCCCGCGACATTCATTCAGGAATCGGCGGACATCGTCTAAACAACTGCACTGGACTGTTAAGCGGTGGCTCAGGTAACGCCCTATTGGCAGGGCCCCGTGTGCGTTGCGGTGGAAGTAGGCGGCTGTGACCCTCCTTCCCCCTCCGTCGTAGCCACCCGGGATCGTTTCCGCGATCACGCAAGGATTTTCGCATAGAGGTCAGCGCAACCAGCTTAGGGTGGACAGTTAGCCTGTTCTTTGAAGGTCTGTCCGCATTCGTCTAGCCTTTCTTGACCATCTAAGGTATAATGTAGCTGCGTTTGATTTAGCGGTACCACTGCAACAAGCAATCCCGCACCTGCGTGACCTGCCTGCAGAAGTCCAGCGAAAACTCAGCGCGATTTCAACACAAAGGAAACAAAGCAATACCATGGAAACAGGAACAGTAAAGTGGTTTAACGACGCCAAAGGTTATGGTTTCATCAGCCGCCAGAACGGCGAGGACGTGTTCGTTCACTTCTCGGCCATTCAAAGCAACGGATTCCGCAGCCTGCAGGAAGGTCAGCAAGTCAGCTTCGACGTAGTAAAGGGCCCCAAGGGCTTCCAAGCCGAGAACGTAAAGGCTGTCTAACAACCACTTACAACTTGGTTAAGGCGACCTGTAAAGGTCGCCTTTTTGTTTTTGCTTGAAATCTCCCTCAGGCCATGTGGAACGGGCGGCCCGCCCGTTCAGTCGAGCGAAGCTCGACGGAACCTCTCTTGCACCCATGAGACGTGGGGCTTTCCAATTCTCAGCTTCACAACAAATCAAAGCTGACGACTACGGACGCTGTGACAGTTAGTTGTCCGGGAGCGGTGGAAGGGACCCGTGATTTCATCGGTCCTTCGAACACCGCGTTCGCTTGGAGGCTGGCGTAGCCGTAAGGGCCATTCCACTGCTGGACCTCTTCTATCGAATACGTCTTCCCAATCTGATTTCCCAGCGCCGTCGCGAGAGCGATGGCTTTTTCCTTTGCTGCCTTGGCCGCCTCATCGCGTGCCTGGTCCCTGTATTTCCTCAGTTCGCTGGATTGGTATTCAATGCCATCGATGCGATTGGCGCCGGCCGACATCACAGTGTCCATGACACTGTCCAAGTGAGAAAGGTCGCGAACGGTAACCGAGAGGGACTGGGTCGCCGTAAAGTTGTTGATGCGTACGTGCTTTTCGTAATAGCTCGTGGGCTGCAGGTACAAGTAGGCAGTTTGGATGTCCTTGTCTTCCACCGCGCTCGCTTTGAGTGCCGCGAGGATCTTTCGCGAGATGTTGTCTGCGGCAGCTTTCGCGCCTTTTGCGGTCGCACTCTGCCGCTCGACCCCAACCTGGATGATCGCTTTGTCGGGTGTGACCTTTATTTCCGCCGTTCCCGTCGTCTTAATGACCTTCGGTGCAGTTATGAGTTGCTGGCTTTGCGCCAAGAAAGAAGCCACACACACGAATGCCACAACGAGGAAATTTCTCATGGTGCCTCCAGTTAATTGTGAGAACGATAACCTAGATCAAACTTGCATGAAGCGTTTCCGTCGAGGCCTTCTACGCCGATTGCTTACGCAAACTGACGGCAACAGCGCCCACCAGCAGCAACGTCATGATCGAAATCGCCCCAAGCGAGATCACACAATACAGACACCAAACTCCGAGATCATGTGCCTCAATCCGTGCCAGAGATAGAGAAAACGCCAGCGCGGGGAGAGCAAAGGCGAGCATCAGTCGGTAGGCACCCTTCAGGGCAAGGGCTCCGAGCAAGAGGTACCCCGCGATTCCGACGACCGCTACCGGAATTCCATGGACCACCGCATACGGGCTATGATTCACGATTCCGCAATCCCAATGCGCATTGATGTCGCATGGAGAGTCGCCGTAGGGACGATAGTGTTCGCGCAGCGCAAGTGACGAAGCGGCCAGCCCGACGAGCGCGACGATCAAGAGCGCGTACTTCATTTGGAAACCGGGGGCGGTGCGATCACCACAACATTCTCCAGCCAAGCGCTTTCGTCCTGCACAACCACATCAGCCGTGATCGCGTCGCCGGGCTTGAGTTGGTCGAGTTCGCCTTCAGGCTTGACGGTATACGGCATGGTCATCGCACCCATGAAGTCGGGGATGGCCTCGGAGTCAATGTTGGCCATTTTGCCCTGCTTGTCGATAGAAACCACTTTGCCCTTCAAATGGTAGCGCTTGGCGGCCGTGGCCGGGGCTTTGTTGCAGGATGTCGAGAGCGCCACAGCCAGGCAGATGAAAGTAAGAAGTTTTGCGTTCATTCAGTTCTCCGGTTCAAAAGCATTAACTGCAGAGTGCGCCGAACATTCCATGAGTCTGTCCGGACAGAAACGACCACTGGGACCCACGACTTCTCAATAGCGGAATCTGTACGTCAACTGCGCCGAAATTTCCCGCGGATTAACAAAATGCGTGCCTCCAAACGAGTTGCTGTTATCGAGCATGTAATGATTGTTCGAAAGATTCAGGCCGGTCAGGCGCAACGTGAACTTTTCGCCAAACGATTTCGCCAGCCCTAGATCGAAGCTGGTGTGATCGGGTAAGTGCGTCGGCATCACATCGCCGTCGCCGTTCAAAAACCCGGACCCATAGCTCAGGTTCACATCAGCCGAAGCCTTCCACGGCAAAGCAAGGTCTAATCCCGTGGTCAGCGTGTCCCGCTGATCGTGATCCAGGAAGCAGAGCGTGTCGCATGAGTCCCCGCCGATGAGCCCCCCAGTCACATCGCCTGACCATTCCGCATACTGATGCGAATACACCAGGTGAAATTGCGCCCGGTTGGCGATCCGGGGCGAGGTCGTCGTCGCCTCCCATCCGCGAATACGAGCATGCGCCAGCGTCAGAGGAAAAAAGACGTTCGAATTGCCGAGCGCATCGTGATCGAAGAAGTTACGCGCGGCAGTACGAAAGTTGCTCACGTCGAACGTCCAGCCTTGGAACGGAATTGCCAGCCCGATCTCGCGCTGTTCATCGCGCTCGCCGTGGAGCGGAAGAAACGTCTGGCTGAGAACGGGATTGTTCACCGTCACCAGCGGCGGTGCCTGATAGTAGCGTCCATAGAATCCGCGCAGGACCCAGTGCAGATGTGGAATCTGAACCGCCGCCCCGATGCGCGGATCGGCGGAGTTCTCGCTGACCGGCCCGCCATAATGGGTGAGTCGCACCCCTCCGTTCAAGGTAAGCCAGCTTGTGGCTTTGAATTGTTCCTCGAGGAAAGCTGCTTCAGTGTTGGTCCAGGGCACGGTTCGGGATGGGGGAAATGTGTCCGGTCCGCCCGGCGGCAACGTGTTTGCCTTGTAGAACTGATTATCGCGCTCACCGAAGGCTTGCAGTCCGGCGTGAAAGTTGTGGCGTCCGCGAACCACACCGATCGTGGTCACGCCGCCAACATAATTGGATCCGCGATCGTATTCCGACTGCACTGCATCGGCAAAACTCGGCTCGTAATGCGCGCGATTGAAGTGGTAGAACGGCGAAACCGTGAGCGTCACGCCTGTCCCCATGGTATGCAACCATGAGAAATTCACGAAATCATCGCGCTCGTTTTCCACATCGTGCAACGGCGCAGACGGATCGATCGGCACCTGGTAGTGATCGCCGCGGGCCGACGCCACCAAACGCAATTGATTGTTCACATCCTTGTTGAAGATCAGTGACGTAAACGCGCTCAACCCGGCACCCTGGTCATTGATCACCTTCTGCACCGGCGTTTCGAGTCCGAGGTCGGTGCGGTATCCCGACAAACTGCCGTAATACGCAAACCGCTCGCTGTGATCTCCAAAGCTGATCTGGTTGCTGGTCTGGTTGAAGCTTCCGTAGCCCACGACGAATTCGCCTTCACGATTCCGTTCGAAACCCGAGCGTGTGACGACGTTGAAAACGCCGTACGTGCGGTCGCCGTATTCCGCCGAGTATCCCCCGCGTTGCACTTCGATTGTGTCAATGTCTCTGGGATCGAACTGTGGCCCAACGTTGGACGCAATGCTGGTATTCGGCACCGGCACTCCATCGAGCAACCAGGAAGCCTGGTGCCCTCCGCGAATGTGCAGTTGATCGTGAATCATGTACGCGCCCGGGACGTAATTGGTAATCATTGCCATACTGTTGGGCTCGGTTGCGCCGGGCGTCTCCGCGATCTGCTCGCGGTCAATCACGCTGGTTGAGGTAGAAGAATCGGCATTTACCTGCGAAACGACATCCGTGACCCGGACCGATTCGTTCGCCTGAGCGATGCTCAACGGAAAATGCAATCGCATCTCTCCTTCCGACCCCAGCGTCAGTTGCTGGGTCTGCGGCGAGAAACCGGGCGCATCAACTTCCACGGTGTAAGTTCCCAGTGCAACATTGTCGAAGCGGAACTGTCCGGCCTGATCGCTTGTGGTTGTAGTCGTCCATTGCGTCGTGTTCGACCAGATGATCACCTTCGCACCCTGAACCGGCCGGTGCTCGGGATCATGAATAAGCCCCGTAATTGAGCCGAATATCGAAGCGCTGAGCTCGCCGCACAGCATCACACAAATTCCGGCAAGCAGCGCGCAGCGTTGAAGCATGCGCCCCCTCCTGCGATTCAAAGGATTGCTGTCCTGGATTTACCCGAGGTGGGACGGCGGAGCGCGAGTGGAGAGGCTGGATTGAAACGCGTTGTGAAGAAAACAATCCTGCGAAATGAGCTTCAGGTTGGAGATTGTCCGGGCAAAATGCGTTTGACCGCCAGAAACCGGATTCGCCGTATGCGGCGTAGTCAGCGGGGGACAGCAGTTGCCGCCTGCCTTCCTACGATCTTGCACCTGTGCCGGGTGGTTCGGACGCGCATGAAGCTTTCGCAAGCAGCAGGCATGCGGCGGCGCGGCAGAGAGCGCCTCCACCAGCGGCTGGCACACTCCCAGCGCGATCAGCAGCAATAGCAGCCTGGCGGTGAGGCGTTGCATCAGGAACAAAGCATAGCGCGGCGATTTGAAGGTTCGCAACTGGGCGACTCCGTTCCACCTAGCGAAAAATATTTCTGTTGAGAAAGCTGTTGCGGAATTTGCCCTTGGGGTCGAACTGATTGCATAGCGCGACGAACTCCGGCAGCATTTCGTACCTCGTCTTCAGTTCTTCACGACTGATGGTGAACAGCTTTCCCCAGTGCGGGCGGACTTTGAACGGAGTCAACTCTTTCTCGATGACCGGCAGCACCTTACTGACCGCTGGCAAATCCTGCTTCCAGGTGAAGTGGATGGCCACACTTGGCTGCTTGTAGGCAGTACTCATCCACAAGTCATCAGCGGCAATGGTTCTAATTTCGGTGATCAGCATGTGCGGGCTGACCATTTCGTGGAGCCGCTGCACCGCGAGGATCGCATCCACCGCGTGCTGGCGAGGCACGAAGTATTCTGACTGCAGCTCTTTGCCTGCGCTGGGCGTGAATCCCATGCGGAAGTGCGGCAGGCGTTCGTACCAGGGCCCGGGAACTCCCATTTGCTCGGTACAGTTTTCTGCCGAGAGATCTGCGATCGGATGTAGATTGCGTGTTGCGAGCTTGGCATCGTAGAACACCGGCTTAGCTTCGAATTTGTGTTCCGCGTCCATCCGGCTCTTGATCCAGACTTCATTCAGGCGCGGCTTCTGCCAGTCGGTAAACAGGCTCACGCTGTATCCGGCAGCTTCGATGGCATCGAAATTCTCCGTCAGTTGATCGAGCGGCAGGTCTTCGTAAACGTACTGCTGCATCATGAAGGTGGGCTGAAGATCGAGAGTGAGTTTAGTAATTACACCCAGCGCTCCCAGACCAACCACCGCGCCATGGAATGTCTCCCCGTCCTTCTCGCGCGATAGCATGCGCACTTCTCCCGAGGCCAGAACCATTTCCAGCGCTGAGACGGCAGTGGACAAAGTTCCGTTCTTCTCTCCCGATCCGTGCGTACCGGTACTGCACGCGCCCGCAACTGAAATGTGTGGCAACGAGGCGAGATTATGAAGCGCGAATCCGTTCTGATGAAGATAAGGGGCCAATTGACCGTATTTCATGCCGGCTTCAATCGTTACCGTGCGCGCCTTCGCGTCCAGTCCAACAACTTTGTCCTGAGGCTTCAACGAGAGGAACTCGTGTGAGGTATTAGCGATGTCGTTGAAGCAGTGGCGGGTGCCGAGGACCTTGAAGCTGCTGTGAGCCTTCACAAAGTTCTGAACGTCTGTTGTCGAAGCGGCCGAAGTGAGCTGCTCCGTTCCGTATTCGAGATTGCCCGCCCAGTTGGTCAGCTTTTCCTTCGAAGCCCAGGCAAGCATGGGTGAGAGGAACGGAGTGGCTGCCGCAGCCGAGCCGAGCTTGAGGAAGGTCCGTTTGTTCATGGCTCAAACCCCGCCAGAAGGATAGCGCAGTACGAGCTGCCGGTCTAACTTATCCCAGATTGGGAGACGGCCCGCTTTTCACGGTATGTATCACTAGAATTGAGGATGCCCCGTGCTTTGTGGTTTTCAAAGGGCAGGGATTTTCGACCGCTTGGGCCAGCCTTCCCGCACCCTCAACTTCCATTCGCACCCGAACATTGCGACAACCGCCACCTGGTTCATCGTTCGTGATAACCCAGCCTTTGAAAACCGCAAAGGCTGGGGCAGCCTCATCGTGGAGGTTCCGTAAGTAGAAAAGGAAAGGCCGGGCCAGCCCCCGAATGGGTTGCGCTGATGGAACAAGATGCAAAGTTTGAGGACTGGTTGAACACGGACAGGCTCCGCTGTGCGATCTACCACTCCTTCTCAAGTAAGACTGTACCCACAAAAATCGTCCGGGAACCTGTATGAACCCCTGGAATTTAACTCATATTGACTTGCTCTCCGCGTCGTAGGTGATACTGAATCGGCCCTTTCATGAACTCTGCCACACCGCGGTCGAAAAAGTGAAAGCGTCGTTTGACAAACACTCCTTCCAGCATGTTTCGCCAACGTTTTTCGATTGTTACTTCGTCAGCAGTGGGAGCTTGCAGGACGCGATCGACAACAATGAGCTTGTACAGTCCGTCGTTCTCTGCCAATCCAAGAGTCAGCAAAAACTTGAAAAAGGCATCGGTTTCGGGCATTGAGTAACCAATCACACAGATCCTCGTGGCGCGCTGGATCGCCTCGACAGCTGTTTTCCAAACTGGTTGCATAATCTGGCTATATTCGCTTTTGTCCCAAGACGGTGGAACTAAAAGCAGCTTAAGGCCACCCTTTCCGCATTTTCGACATGCCATAGATCTGAACATAGCAGGCTCAGCTGTGGCTTTCTTTCCAAGGACATGGATCTGCTTGCATGCGCAGATCGCCCAATTTGTCGAGCCGTGTAACTTAAGGAGGCGAACCACCGGGTAGCCGATCTTCGCCTCTTCGTAAGCAGCGCCAGCGAGCTCGTATTCTGGATTCGCCTCAACTCGATCTAGGGCTTCATCCAGAACTAGGTCGTAGTTAAACGTAATAACTGTATTGGAGCGTGACTGCAGCTTTCTCTGGTCGTCGTATTTCCCGATAGATAGAGCGCGAAATGCGTGTAGATGTCGGTCTCAAACATGTCCGGCTGGTACCCGACAAGCTTGCGAACGTATTGACTAAATGAATCTTGTGCAGCAAAACCTTGTAGTAAGTGGAGCTTTACCTGCGGTCTTTGGGCATTCCTCGCTATAGCAAGCTGAAGAGTTTTCGCGATGAGGTAGACAGTAGCGTCGCGAGTTCCCGCGCTGACGGTGCCGAGACGGTGCGACATTTCGACAAGCCCAAAAAACTGTTCGATATCATCGAGGTCAATGCGAAATTTCTCTCGGGCTTTCGCGACCTCTCGCTTAAATTGAAAAACATCTTCGAACTGCTGGCGCTCCTGTTGATCGAGCGCGGACTCCGGATCGTCGAAAAACTCACGCGACCTATCCAAAAAATCATGAATCAGTGGAGCACCGGAGTCCCGCGAAAATCCGGCACCCAGAATGTACACGTTGTGATCTCTAGTCTCTGTCGGCATACAGGAAAGGAAACGCGAGCCGCCTACCCAACATCCTCGCTCCACCCCTCCAGCGTCTTCTTCACGTACGCCATGAACTGGTCGGCGACGGCGCCGTCTATCAGGCGGTGGTCGTAGCCGAGGGTGAGGTGCACGACGGAGCGGATGGCGATGGAGTCGTTGCCGTCTTTGTCGGTGACGACCAGCGGCATTTTAGTGATGCCGCCGACGCCCATGATCGCCGAGTTCGGCTGATTGATGATCGGCAAGCCGAACACTGCGCCGAACTGGCCGGGATTAGTGACGGTGAACGTCGAGCCTTCGACTTCCTCCGGCTTGAGTTTCTTATTGCGGGCGCGCTCGCCGAGATCGGTGATTCCGCGCTGCAGGCCGAGAAAGTTCAGTTCGTCGGCGTTCTTGAGCACGGGAACGATCAATCCCCAATCGAGCGCGACGGCGATGCCGACGTTCACATGCCGGTGATAGCGGATGTTGTCGCCTTCGGTCGAGGCATTCACGATCGGGAACTGCTGCAGGCCGATGATTGCCGCGCGCACGAAAAATGGCATGAACGTCAGGCGCGCGCCATTGCGCTGTTCGAACGCGGCCTTGTTCTTATTCCGGATATTGACGATGCGCGTGAGGTCCACCTCAAACATGCAGTGGACGTGGGCGCTGGTGCGGCGCGACTCGATCATGTGCTTGGCGATGAGCTGCCGCATGCGCGACTGAGGCACGAGATCGCCGGGAATTTCGGCCGGACGGGGTGGCGCAACCGCAGCGGGTGCTTCGATCGTGGGCTGTCGCGAAGGCGCGGGCGCTTGGTAGGCTGCCGATGTCGAAGCTGGCGCCTGAGCCGCAGAACCTCCGCCTTCGATAAACGCCAGGATGTCCTGCTTGGTAATTCTTCCGCCCAGGCCGCTGCCTTCGACTTGCGATAAATCCACGTTGTGCTCGCGCGCGATTTTCCGGACTAGCGGTGACGATCGCGCATGTTCATCTTCATCATGCTTTGCCGTGGCCGGAGCGGGCGGCGCCGCTGCCGGTGTTCCATTCGCTTGAGGAGACGGTGCCGGTGGCTGAGCCTTTGCTGGGGAAGCGGCTGGTGCAGCCTTCTTCTCGGCAGTGGGCGCGCTCTTCACCGCCCCTTCGCCATCGGAAGAAATTGTGCCGACGACCGTGTTCACCTGAACGGTCGTGCCCTCAGTGACTTTGATCTCCGACAGGACGCCAGACGCGGGCGCAGGAATTTCAGCGTCAACCTTGTCGGTCGAAATCTCAAACAGCGGCTCGTCGCGCTGGATCTTGTCGCCGGGCTTCTTGAGCCACTTGGTGATGGTCCCCTCAACGATGGACTCGCCCATTTGGGGCATAACGATGTCAGTCGGCATGATTTCCTTCCACCTGGCTCAGTGTGGATTGAGCGAATAGTAACTGGTAATTATATCGTCACGCGTCGCAGGCCGTCCGGCGTCCGCCCCGACGTGGCGCTACACTCAGAAGAGTCTTTAACCGCAGAGATCGCAAAGAAAAGCGCAAAGTTCGCAGAGAAAGACTCCCTCCTGCGCCCTCGGCGGGCCTTCTCTGCGCCCCTGCGGTTAAGAGCTTTTTGGGAAGCGGGCATGCTCAATCGTGATGCTCGTGCCCGCCGTGTTCTTCGTGCCCTTCGCCCTTGTGTTCCTCAGGTGAAGTTCCGAAGGATTTCTTCCAGTAGTCCTGCACGCCCGGCGGGAGTTTATCGAGACGCGAGAGGAAGCCGGTGACCTTCCACATGTCCTGCTCGCTGAGGGCTTTGTTCCATGCTGGCATTCCCGTGTAGCGTACGCCAGTACGAATCGCGTAGTAGAGATGCCACTCGGGATCATCGAGGGGATCGATGATGACCTGCGGCGGCGGCGGATAGAGCGAATGCTCAAGCGGGCTGGGCTTGTAGTCGAGTGTGCCGTGGCACACCGAGCAGTTCATGGTGTAGATCTTCATGCCGGCAATCAGGTTCTCATCGGTCGGCGGCACGGGATTGTTCACCCGAGGCGCCGCGCGCTCCATCGCGGCATCAAGCGCGTTTCCGGCCATCTTCGTTTCGAACGCCGGCGGAGTCGCGTCAGCATTCGTCGGCATAAGCCCGAACTCGGCCACGCCGAGCACAATGGCAAACGCCACAAAAATCGTAACAATGATCCCGAGTACGAAAGCTCGCATGGGAATCTCCTCAAGATCGAACGTAGAGACGTTGCTTGCAACGTCTTGCGTGCAGCGGCACAGCAGCGTGCGATGACACACGCCGCCTGCAAAAAACGTAGCAAGCTACGTCTCTACATCGGATTTCAATACGACTTCAGCCAACGCGCTTTCTCGACCACATCTTTCAACTGGGGCAGAAAGTGCTCTTCCTGCGGCGGCGAAAACGGCACGGCGCTGTCGAGTGCCGTAATTCGCACGATCGGACCGTCGAGGTCGTCGAATGCTTCCTCATTGATGATGGCGGCAATCTCGCCTGCGATGCCTCCGGTCCTTGTGTCTTCGTGAAGAAGGATGACCTTGTTGGTCTTGCGAACGGTATCGGCAATCGCCTCGCGATCAAGCGGCGCCAAGGTACGTAAATCGACAATCTCGAGTTCTATTCCCTCTTTCGCCAACAATTCTGCGGCTTCGAGCGCCAGGTGGACCATCGCGGCATAAGTAATGATGCTAATGTCGCGGCCCTCGCGGGCAATCCGCGCCTTGCCGAGAGGAACCACGTAATCATCCGCTGGCACATCCTCTTTAATCCGGCGATAGAGATACTTGTGCTCGAAAAACACCACCGGATTGTTGTCGCGGATAGCAGACTTGATTAGCCCCTTGGCGTCGTACGGTGTCGCCGGACAAACCACCTTCAGTCCGGGATTGTGCACGAACCACATCTCAGGATTCTGAGAGTGGAATGGGCCGCCGTGCACCCCACCGCCGCTCGGCCCGCGCAGGACTAACGGCGCAGGTGCTCCCCACAGATAATGCGTCTTCGCCACCATGTTGCTGATCTGATTCATGGCGCAGCTGATGAAATCCATGAACTGAAATTCGGCAACAGGGCGCATTCCCGTTAGTGACGCGCCGAAAGCCGCGCCCACAATTGCCGATTCCGCGATCGGAGTATCGATCACGCGTTCGGGGCCGAAGGTATCAATGAATCCGTCGGTAATTTTGAAAGCTCCGCCGTAGATACCGATGTCCTCGCCAATGCAGAAGACGGCCGGATCGCGCTCCATCTCTTCCCAGATGCCCTGGCGGATGGCCTCCAGATATGTAAGTTGTGCCATGACCGGAAAAAGTTTACTACGATAAGGCGTCAGGCTTCAGGCGTCAGACGTAAATCCCTACAGGCGATGTCATCTCGAGCGAAGGGGCTCGCCTACGCGAGCCGCGTAGTCGAGAGACCTTGTGTTTACGGCCGTAAGAAGCAGGGACGAGACCAAAAACACAGGGTCCCTCGACTGCGCAGCGTTTTCGCGGCGCTCAATTACTGCTTCGCTGGGATGACACCGCGTTCGTGGTTGCGCGGGTTTGCTGAGGCAGTTTGCGTGTATGCCGTCCAGTAACTATATTCTTTAGCTCAGAGCAAGATGACTCGCATCCTCATCAACTGGATCCTGAGCGCGCTCGCGGTATGGGTGGTCGCGCAGCTGCCGCTGGGTATTCACGTGCGCGGACTGGCTGCGGCGCTCGTAGCAGCCATTGTTATCGGCTTTATCAATGCAACTCTTGGCGCGATTCTAAAAGTCATTACCTTTCCTCTCACCGTTCTCACGCTGGGAATTTTCTGGCTAGTCATCAACGCCCTCATGCTGGAGCTGGCGTCGGCCCTGCTGCGCCCCGCTTTCAGCGTTGACTCGTTCTTCTCCTCCTTCTGGGGAGCCATCTTCCTCAGCCTGGTGAATATGTTCTTCCGCTGGCTGGCCGGCACGTCCAAGAAGGAAGACTGACCTAAGTTTGCAAACCCGCGTTTTTTCGTTGACTCGCCCTCACGTACTCACGCTAGACTTCTACTAACGGTTTTCCGTCCTGAAATCTTGCGTTGGAGCGTTGGGATGAACCATCTGGTTTTGTCTCTGGTTGTGCAGTTGTCTCTTGCCTTCGGAATGGCCGGCCTCTTGTGGCCGGAGCGGTTGATCGCGGTCTTCGACGTCCTAATGTTCCCCTGGCCGGCGACGCACAAATTCGTGCGCGCCAACGCCTGGGCGGCGCTTCTGCTTTCCGTTCTGCTATTTCTGGGATTGATCGCCCGGCACTGATTTCTTGCGGTGCAGTTTTCGCGAGATATCGGGCCAGAATTCATTGCCCACTCCACTCAAACTTCCATAGAGCATTGATATGGCCGCGCGGCTCACGGTCAGTCCAAAACCGCGGTCGTCTTCCGGATAGTAAGCGTTAGAAATGCCTCCCGCCGTTAAAGCCCCCAAAGTGGTCGGCCAGTTGAAGGTTTTTCGTCCTCCATCTTTGTGTCCGACGAATTCCTGAGCAAGCGCATAAAAAAATCGCTGCTTGACCGGGCCATCGCCCATTCGGAAGTAGCGTGGGTCCTGCTTAAGCAGTACCGGATAGGCGAAGTTGCTAAAGAACTCAGCCGACAACTGGTCGGCGAATGCGGCACCATAACGCTTGCCGTATCCGGCAGCGCCTTGTCCGTAGCCGGGGAAGGAATTACTTGCCTGGTTGATGCCCGCCTCGAAACCGATGACGACGAACTCCGCTGGATCGACAGCCGTACGGTAGAAAAGGCGGAACTTCTGTCCCGCGCTCATCGGCGCCGGATGCTTCTCGTTTGTCACGCCGAACTGCGGAATGCCGAGCATTCTGCCCGACTGGTCCTTCTCTGCCTGTGACGTTTGCCCCGGAGATTCGGGCAGCGAGGCGGTACCCTGCTGCGCAGCAAGTTGAATAGCGCATGCGCAAATCACAAAGGCCTGCAGTGCTCGTGAAATCATGGGTGGAAGATGCCTCAGCCACTGTAAACGGTTCACGCAAAGTTCGCACCCTCCGGCGGTGCACGGGGGCCCAATTGACGGACATTCACACCAGCATTTAGCGTTTTATCGCGATGAGTAGACAAGATCACAAAGATGGCTGCGTGGGCCTGCGATGAAAAACATCGGCATTCTTCTCTCCGGGCGCGGATCTAACTTCGAGGCGATTGCCAAAAACGTCGCGGCTGGAAAAATCCCGGACGCACGCATTGCGGTGGTGATCTCCAACAGGACCGACGCAGGCGGGATCGAGACTGCGCGACAACTCGGCCTTGAGGCTCTGGTCATACCCTCGAAAGGCAAGGCCCGTGAAGACCACGATAGGGAAGTCGTCGCAGCTTTGCAGCAGCACAAGGTCGATATTGTTTGCCTCGCCGGCTACATGCGCCTGCTCTCGCCATGGTTTGTAAAGCAATTCCCGCAACGGATTCTGAATATCCATCCTTCTTTGTTGCCGGCATTCCCGGGACTCGAGGCGCAGGAGCAGGCGTTTGCGTACGGAGTGAAGGTCGCGGGCTGCACGGTCCACTTCGTCGATGAGGAACTGGATCACGGGGCCATCATCCTGCAAAAATCCGTCCCAGTTCTCGATTCTGATGATGAACACACGCTTGCAGCGCGGATTCTGGAGCAGGAGCACATTGCATACAGCGAGGCCATCAACTTGGTTCTTGCGGGCGAATTCACCATCGTGGGTCGCCGATTGTTACGAAGTCAGAAGGCAGAAGTCAGAATGCAGAAGTAAGACCCAGTGCGGAATCATCTTCCGGTCAAATGGGCAGGCCGGTTTACTTCTGAATTCTGACTTCTGCCTTCTGCATTCCTTATAATGCTTGAACAATGCCAACTTTCGCCCCCGTTGATGAACAACTGACATACATAAAAAAAGGCTCCGCCGAGGTTGTGAAGGAGTCAGAACTGCGCGAGAAGCTTGAGAAGTCCCTCGCGGCAGGCAAACCGCTGCGCGTCAAAGCCGGCTTCGATCCCACTGCACCCGACCTGCACCTCGGTCACACCGTGCTGTTGCGCAAGCTGAAGCACTTTCAGGACCTTGGCCACACCGTCATTTTTCTGATCGGCGATTTCACCGGCATGATCGGCGATCCCACAGGACGCTCGGCGACTCGCCCGCCTCTCAGCGCCGAAGAATTGATGAAGAACGCCAAGACCTACATGGAGCAGGTTTACAAAATCCTCTCGCCGCGGACCACCGAAGTTCGCTTCAACAGCGAGTGGTTTGACAAATTGAAGTCTTCAGACTGGATTAAGCTCGCGGCCAAATTCACCGTTTCGCAGATGCTCGAGCGCGAGGATTTTCACAAGCGCTTCCAGGAAGAAAAACCGATCGCCCTTCACGAGTTGCTCTATCCGATCTCACAAGGATACGACTCGGTGATGCTCAAGGCAGACGTTGAACTCGGCGGCACAGACCAGAAGTTCAACCTGCTGATGGGCCGCGAACTGCAGCGCGCTCATGGGCAGGAATCTCAGGTCATTTTGACGATGCCCATCCTCGAAGGCTTGGACGGTGTGCAGAAGATGTCCAAGTCGTACGGCAACGCCATAGGAATCAAGGAAGCGCCACTGGAGATGTACGGCAAGCTGATGTCCATTTCCGACGAGATGATGTGGCGCTACTACGAACTGCTGACTGACGTGCAGATGGCCGAGATCGAGCGCATGAAGAAGGACGCGCACCCGATGCAGGCGAAGAAAGACTTGGCAGCGCGCATCGTTAAGGATTTTCACTCCGCCGAAGCGGCAGCCAAAGCCGCAGAGGATTGGGCGAAGCAGTTCCAGAAGAACCAAGCGCCAGAGAGTGTAGAAGAGGTCACGATCGATAAGTCCGCGGTGGCCGCTGGATCAGAGTCAAAGAACGGAAGCTACGCGATCCGCGTTGATAAGCTTCTGAAAGAAGCTGGTTTGGTGTCGTCCCGGACCGAAGGAGAACGCAAGATTCAGGAAGGAGCGGTTACGATCAACGGTAATGCCGTGAGCACTCCAATCGTGAACATTCCTTCGAATGGCGGGATCCTGGTTCGGGTTGGAAAGCGCGTTAAACGAGTTCATCTAAATTGACGTTCTAATTTTGGTGTACGCTTAAGCTGGGAAAGCGTTCTCCTGAATAAGCATTCAGCTAACTTCGTTCCGATTTGGAACACACGATCACTCAATTATCAAGAAACACCTATTCCCCTGCTGCTCTCTGTGCTCTAATACCCGCGCATGCGCGCTGCTGCGATTCTTGGGCCGGGGAACGTGTCGAAAGACTTCCTTGAATTCCAGCGTGCCACCAATGTGCGATGGACATCGCTGATCGAGCAGGCTGAAGCCATCATCATCTTCGGCGGCGACGGTACCATCCACCATCAACTTACGACATTGCTCGATTTAGACGTTCCGCTGCTGGTCGTGCCTTGCGGAAGCGGGAATGATTTTGCTCGCGCTCTTGGCCTGCGAAACCTGCAAGACTCGATCGATGCGTGGCGCAAGTTCGCGGAAGAGGCGGCGGGCTTTCGCACGATCGACCTCGGGGTAATCAGAGGCTTGGGGTCAGAAACATCGGCGCAATGCAGCCGATACTTCTGCTGCGTGGCCGGAATCGGGCTCGACAGCCAAATCAACAAGCATGCCAACGAACTTCCCAGTTGGATTCGCGGCCATGGCGGTTACGCTTTAACCGCCACTCGTGAATTTTTTCGCTTCGCTCCTCTTCCCATGAAGATTTCAAACAATGGCAATGCAGGCCAGCCATTTCGACCCACGATGTTGGCCGCAGTCGCCAACGCACAAACTTACGGCGGCGGCATGAAGATCGCTCCGCAAGCGAAACTCGATGACGGCAAGCTCGACCTGTGCACGGTCCGCAGCATGGACACCTTCAAGCTGTTCTGCCTTTTTCCTACGGTGTTCTTCGGCCGGCATCTGGGATTCGAAGAAGTCCAGTATGAGCAGGCGGAGAAACTCCGCATCGAGACGGAATATCCATTAGACGTTTACGCCGATGGCGAGTTCGTCTGCCAGACTCCGGTGGAATTCAGCGTAGAGCCAAAGGTGCTGAAGGTCATCGCTCCCGCGTAGCCACAAGCACTGAGCGGTGAGCCGCGAGCGATCTAACGCTCAGTTCACTCGAAGCTCGCTGCTCATGGCTCCCGTAAGTGCTAAACTACTAGCCATTTATGGGTGAAAACAGTCGCTCGCGCGTATGGCTCTGGGTGTTGATTGGGGGAGGAGCATTCTTCCTCTTTGTGCTGGCCGTGTTTACCCTGGTCTACGTAGCGCTGCATGCGGGAGGCGGCCAGCGGGCCGGGATCCACGCCTTTGGCGACAAAATCGGCGTCGTCGACCTGGATGGCGTCATTCTCGATCCCAGTGATGTAGTCGAGCAGTTGCGCAAGTTTGCGGATGACGACTCGATCAAGGCCATCCTGATCCACGTGAACTCGCCCGGCGGAGGAGTGGCCGCCTCGGAAGAGATCTATCGCGAAGTCAAGCGCATACGCGACGAAAAGCACAAGCACATCGTGGCCGATATCGAGACAGTCGGCGCCAGCGGCGCTTATTACGTTTCGTCAGCGACCAATAAGATTTACGCCGACAGCGGCAGTGTGGTGGGTTCGATTGGCGTGATCGCTGAATGGGTGAACTATGGCGATCTTTTGAAGTGGGCGAAGCTGAAACCTGAAGTGCTCAAGGTGGGTGAATTCAAAGACACCGGCGACCCGCGCCGCGAACTGACTCCGGCCGAACGCCAGTATTTGCAGGGCCTGATCGATAACATGTACAGCCAGTTCGTCCACGCCGTTGCTGACGGCCGGCATGTAAAAGACTCAGACATCAAGCCGATCGCGGATGGTCGCGTCTGGACCGGCGAGCAGGCTTTGGGCATGCATCTCGTGGACCAGATCGGAGATTTCCGCAGCGCGGTTGAGGACACAGCCAAAGCAGTCCACATAAGCGGCGAGCCGGTGCTGGTCCATCCCGAACGCGAACGGAAATCTTTGCTCGACCTGCTGATGGGAGATGTATCACCCTGGCTCCCGACGAAAGAGAAATTGCTGGACGAGCAGATGGGCTTCTATTATTTGTGGCGATAGATGGGGAGAAGCCGTCTCGGCTCTTGCCATAAACCTCGATTTTTGAGAATGTTATGGAGAAGCTGCTGCGCTGGCCATCGCCGGGGGCAGCTAGTCACTAGAAGCTGTCTTGGGGAGAAGCTATGACAAAGGCGGACTTGATCGACGAGGTGTCTCGGCTGGCGGAGTTGACCCGCAAAGACAGCGAGGTCATCGTCGAAACCATCTTTGAGAGCGTCGTGCGCTCGCTGCGGGCGGGCGACAAAATCGAGATCCGCGGTTTCGGCAGCTTCCGTACCCGTCAACGTAAGCCCCGCGTCGGCCGCAATCCGAAAACTGGCGATCGCGTTGAAGTTCCGGCAAAGAAGATCCCTTTCTTCAAGCCGAGCAAAGAACTCAAGGATCTAGTCAACGGCGAGACAACTGCTCCAGCCTCTGCCACGCCATCGCCGGCGATGTAGAAAAGTACTCGGCATTCAGCACTCAGCATTCAGCCCGAACAAATAGCCACGCATTCGCGATGACTCATCGAACCGATTCATGCAATCCTATTGGAATCTACAGCCCTCTTCCCTGGCTGAATGCTGAATGCTGAGTGCTGAATGCTGAGTGCTGCTATTCTTCCCTCATGTTTTCCCGCAAAATCCTCGTGGAGTACGAACACGAAGGCGAGCGGCTTCCATGCCCATTGAAATGGCTTGATAGCTTTTCCATGCGCAGTTTTACCAATGCCAGCGTTTTCGACGATACCCTCCCGGTGGCTGACGGTGTGGTCGAGATTGGCGAAAGAGTTCCGCTCGCCGGCCTGCAAAGCGCGATGCAGGATTGGTTTCGCCGAAAGGGCTATCTAGCCCAGGGATCAGAGCTTGTGTTGCGGCCGAGCTCTAAAACTTAGGGTGAGCATCCATCCATACGGGCCAAGCGCCAAAATGCCAATTCCGCCTTTCAACACGGTCGCTGAAATAGTAAATTCGTCGGCTCGCGGTCGCCGTCGATTCTAACCCAGGCCAAGTCTCCACAAGCGACAAGCTTGACGTTCTCTGCCTCGAGCCTCGCAGCATAGCTCGACGTGATTCGCGCAATTTCTGCGGGGCTGCGCGAATTGGCGAAGAGTTTTTCCGAAGGGGCGGCGGTTTGCTGCAAACGCTCAATCCCAGCTTGGAACGCCGCGGGTGTGACCAGACAGGCTTCCGTCCTGCAATCCAGCATCTGCTCGACCGCGACCAGCGCGCCATATGCGATCTCCGTGGCAAACGCAACGTGAAGAGTTCGCGTGGCTGATACAAAATGCACCGGCAACATCTCGAATTCCAGCAGCAGTCCGTGGGGCAGGCCGCAGTGCAGCAGTTGCCGCGGCATCTTATGCAGGACCGGGCAGCGCCATTGCGCTGCCAGTGCGGCTGTGACCTGCTGCTGCCCAACAAATCCGAGGCGCTGCATGCATTCGCCGATGCGCATCTCGTTCCGGCGGCCCTGTTCGGCGAGAGCTTCATGAAGCTGCGCAGGTGTCACGTCGTCTCGCGAAAGCATCAGCAGTCCCAGCGGAATGCGGCGCTCCCGGCGGCTTTCGAACCCTTCCGATAACTGCAGAGCTTCACATTTCCGTTGCAGCTCCCGTTCAAAGCACTGCGGAAAACAATACTGCACGCCATGTACGCGAATACTCCGTGAGTGGCTCGAAATTCGCTTCCAGATCCGGTGGTGCCTGGAGCAATCCGGTGCCTGGCATCCAAGTACGCGGGCTTCCCAGTGCAGTACCGCCTCGCGAAGTCGCTGTGTTGATACTGCCATGCGGTTCAGGCCAGCGTCTGTGAAACTGGGACGACCTCTGTCACTCGCAATCCAAAGTTTCCGTCTACGATGACCACCTCGCCGCGGGCAATCAATCTTCCGTCCAGCAGGAGATCGGCAGGGTCTTCCACCTCGCGGTCAAGCTCAATGACCGCACCCGCACCCAGTTCCAGAATGTCCTTCAAGAGCATCTCGCGCTCCCCGAACCGCAGCGTTAGTTCAAGGTCGACATTCATGAGCAGGTCGTAATTGGACGCGGAGCTTTCGTTCGTTGCGGGTGACGGGCGTATTGACTGGCTGGTCGAGGCAGACGCTTGCCGGAATGCCTGCAACGAAGTCGTGAGTGCCGCACTCAGCCGCCATTCCATTGCGATGGCGAACGGTGTCCCAGCGGCAGAGCAGAGCCATCCGCTGGCGCCGGGTGACCAAGTGGGCGCTTCGCCGGATGCAACCGTGATCGGGAGTTCATTCCATTTCTCCTTCGCCGCGGTGGAGACATGTCCGGCGATCTGCCGGAAAAATTCATCCAGCGCCGAGCGATGGTCGGCGGTCAACTCTTTGTTCTCCGCGCTCGGCTCCCCGGAAAACGTTCTTGCCATTTTGAGAGCAACATTCGCCGGCAGGCGGAAACTCATCTCGCCGCGCGCACTCCCCGCCACAGTGATTGTCAGATAAATATCGGTTTCTGCGGCTTCAAGCGGTCCGGCAGGCGCCTCCTCGGTAACTTCTATTTGAAATGCTCCCGACACAATCTGGCCGATCGCGTTGGACGCGCTTGTAGCCCAAAGCTGCATGAACTCGCGAGCGATTGATTGCGTATCGTCCGTTACCGTCATATGGCCCCCCGCTCCATCTTTCCTTCTAGCGCGCCAAGAATCTGAGCAGCTCGATTGTTTCCTCGCCGCGCCACCCGGGCCTTAAAGACCGGGCGCGTACCGGCCAACAGGTCACAAGTCCCATCACTGTCCCGGCTGAACGTCAGCACCATGCCCTTGGATATGCCTGCCAGTTGCTCTGAGGACGTCCGCACATCCATTCCCAGTTGCATGCGGAAGCGGCATGCCAGCAGCCGCTCCATCAGACGTTGCGCCGAGTCCGGCGAACCAAGCTGGGTGTAGGTCTTCGGCCGCGCTACGGAAATTTTTCGCAGCAGCGCGCTGGAAATTACCGCGGGCACGATCACGCTCATAGTTCCCCGGCAATCCTTCATGGTTACTTCAAAGCTCAGGCATAGCACGCGCTCGTCCGGAGAGAGAAGGTGCTGTACCTGGGCCGCGTGCTGGCGCTGCTCAAATTGGAATTCCAGGCCCAGAGCACTCCATGCAACTTGCAGTTCACGGCAGATAATCCGCATCACGGTTTCAAGTACCTGGTCTTCAATCTCCGTGACCTCTCTCACCGGAGGCTGGGCGGATCCCTCACCACCCAGCAGAACATCGATGAGGGCGAAGGAAACTCCTATATCCAGTTGAACCAGCCCACGCGCGCCAAAAGGAGCCAGCTTGCAGGAGGAAAGATAGGTCCCTTCCGGAACGCTGCCGACGAACTCCCGGTAACTGAGGTGCTCGGCGGAGACCAGCGCGACATTAAAACTCAAACGCAGATAGGCGCCCATCGAGTGAGTCAAGCTGCGCGCAAACCCTTCGTGTAATCCGCTGATGGCTTCCATCTGCTCGCGCCCGAGCCGCCCCGCCTGGCGATAGTCCCAGCGAACGACCGGCGCTTCCGTCCGCGCGGTCGCGCCCCCGCGTGCCTGGCGCACAAGCGCGTCGATTTCCTGCTGGTTTAGAACCTTGTCCATATTTCAACTGCAGATTTCTGATTTCAGATTTTTGATTGCAGATCTAAAGCCAGCAACCCACTCAACTGGTCACAATCTGAAATCTGAAATCTAAAATCTAAATTCTGAATCTGAATTCTGCATTCTGAGACCCTCACCCTGCCCCCGCCGCCTTCTTTGCCGCTTTACCGTGGGCCGCCGTCAGTTCCGCCATTCGCGCTCGCAGCCGCACCACCGCCATGGAATGAATCTGCGAAACTCGTGACTCGCCCACGCCCAGCACCATGCCTACTTCTTTCATGGTTAACTCCTCGAAGTAGTAAAGAGCCAGTACCTGCCGCTCCTTTTCTGGCAGTTCGCCGATGGCCCGGGCGAGAATGTCGCGCATCTCCGAGCGCAGGCACTGCAGCAGGGGACTGTCGTCGGCGGTGCTCGGCAAGAGGCCGAACAATTCGGATTCGATCAGTGTGTCCGGGATGGCCGCGCAATTGAGCACCGCGAATCCCGCGCTCGCCCGGCCACTTAAACGATGCAGGGCGCGAGCCACCAACTCTTTGCCGCTGCCGGTTGGCCCGGTCACGAGCACTGTCGTATTGCGCGGCGCAACCAGCCGCACCATCCGGTACATCTCCCGCATGGGCCTGCTCTCGCCTACCATGCCGGGGACAGGCCCGGAGTTGGCTGCACTTGTGCTCCGAGTCGGCGTTTGGGTCCGCACCAATCCGCGATTTTGTGGTTCAGCGGATGCTGGATCAAGCAGCATGACCCGGATTCCGGGATACTGCCGCTCGGTGATCCCTCTCAACTCTTCCGCATCCAGATCGGGAAGATGGCGATCGAGAATGAGCGTCTGCCAGTTGCCGCTGTCCAGCTTTGCCAGAGCTTCGGCCCCGCCGCTCGCGATGCAAATCGGCCCGCGACCGAGTTGGAACTGGCTTAAGACATCACCGTGAAGGTGGGCGTTAGCGCTGGCTACCAGGACACCACCGCTCGGAACCGGGACCGCAGCTGCCGTCATGATCCGATTGTGACAAGCGAGATTAAGAGGGCGATTAGTTCGAGATTAGAAGTTCCTTCAGGTGGCAAATATTTCCCAATTTGAGTTGGCATGGATGTTCTGGAACTGAGAGTCGTTCACGCCGAATGCTAAACTGATCGTTCCATGAGCACCGCCAAAAGCCACTCAGTCGCCGCCTACGACATCCCTGAACGAGTCGCGTCCTACGACGCCGATATGGACCTGATGCATCCCAATCGGCACAAAATGCTTGAGGTGGTTCTCGATCTGGTCCCGTTCGATCGCGAGAAAGAATTTACCGCGCTCGACCTCGGCGTCGGAACCGGATTCTTTTCCCAAGCGATTCTCAGAAATTTTGCCAACTGCCACGTGATCGCAATTGATGGCGCGGCTGCCATGGTGGATATGGCTAGAGGCAGGTTGGGTTCTCTCGCCGATCGCGTTGATTTCCGCGTTGGTGATTTTCGCGAGCTGTCGCGTTTGATTGCCGGGGAGCGTGGCGATCTGGTCTATTCGGCGTTTGCGCTGCATCATCTCCCGGCGACCGACAAAGTTCCGGCGCTGCGCGAAGCGGTCGGGTTCCTGAACCCCAGCGGGTGGCTCCTGAATGCGGACTTGATCGTGGCAAATGACGTACAAATACAAAACCGCTATCAGGAACTTCGTGTTGAAGGAATTGTCCGCCGTTCCGCCGGACGTGATGAGCGCTTCAGGAACGAGTCCTCAACCCGTGCATTCATTGCCGATCTCGAGACCCGCGATCACGACCAGCCGCTCACCTTGAGCGAAGACCTTCGCGTACTTGCCGAAGCTGGACTACAGAACGCATCTGCGTTCTGGCTGGAGTACCGAGAAGCCGTCACCGGCGGGTTCAAATAAACAACGCTCTCGCTCTCGCCCGCCAATCCCCTAGCTATACGGCTGTTAGAATCAGTACTTAATCCGCTCTCCTATGGATCCCCAGCATATCCGCAATTTCTCGGTCGTGGCGCACATTGACCATGGGAAATCTACGCTTGCGGACCGCCTGCTGGAGTTGACCGGTGCCCTGACCGCCCGCGAGATGGAAGCGCAGGTGCTCGACTCGATGGACCTGGAGCGCGAGCGCGGAATCACCATCAAAGCCCACGCCGTCCGGTTGATGTACACCGCGAAAGATGGCGAAACCTATCAGCTCAATTTGATTGACACTCCGGGCCACGTCGATTTTTCCTACGAAGTTTCGCGTTCGCTGGCATCATGCGAGGGCGCGCTGCTGGTGGTGGATGCATCCCAAGGAGTTGAAGCGCAGACGCTGGCGAATTCATATCTTGCGATCAACCACGGGCTGGAGATCATTCCGGTCATCAACAAGATCGACCTCCCGAGCGCCGATATCCCACGCACGAAAGAGATGATTGAAGGCGCGGTCGGCCTCGACGCGACTGATGCTCTACTCATCAGCGCCAAAACCGGCGAAGGCGTCCCCGATGTGCTCGAAGCCATCGTCAAAAAGGTTCCGCCGCCGAAAGGCAACTCCGAACGTCACCTGCAGGCGTTGATCTTCGATTCCTGGTTCGATCCTTATCGTGGTGTGATTGTGCTAGTCCGCGTCTTCGAAGGACGGCTGCACAAGGGACAGAAGATTCGCTTGTGGTCGAACGGCCGGGTCTTCGACGTTGAAACTCTCGGTGTGCTCACGCCCAAGCCGGTCGAGATTGACGAGCTCCATGCTGGCGAGGTCGGCTTTCTGATCGCCAACATCAAGAACGTTGCCGACACGAAAATCGGCGACACCGTAACCGACGACTCCGCCCCCGCGCTCGAGCCTCTGCCCGGATTCGAAGACATCAAGCCAATGGTGTTTGCTGGTCTGTACACAGTGGATTCTCACGAGCACACTCAACTGCGCGAGGCGCTGGAAAAGTTGCGCCTGAACGATTCCTCATTCTTCTTCGAGCCAGAAAGTTCCGTTGCGCTCGGATTCGGCTTCCGCTGCGGCTTCCTAGGCCTCCTCCACATGGAAATTATTCAGGAGAGGTTGGAGCGGGAATTCGGGCTGGATCTCATAACGACGGCCCCGGGTGTGAGGTATCAGATTACGAAGACCGATGGTGAAGTGATTGAAGTGGATAATCCGTCGCGGTGGCCGAATCCGAGCGAAATTGCGAAGATCGACGAGCCGATCATTCTGGCGACTATTCTTACCAACGAAGAATATGTGGGCGGGATTCTGGCGCTGGTCGAAGAAAAGCGCGGCAAACAGAAGAGCTTTGAATACGTGAGCTCGACGCGGGTCATGCTGCAGTACGAATTGCCGCTGAACGAAATCGTCCTCGATTTTTATGACCGCCTGAAATCGGTTTCGCGCGGATACGCATCTTTGGACTACCACCTGTCAGGGACCTGGGAATCGCCGATGGTGAAGCTCGACATCCTGGTCGCCGGCGATCCGGTGGATGCGCTCTCGATCATCGTGCACCGCGACTTCGCTTACGAACGCGGCAAAGCGCTGGTCTCGAAGATGCGCACACTGATCCCGAGACAGATGTTCGAAGTTCCTATTCAAGCGTCTATCGGAGCAAAGATCATCGCCCGCGAAACCGTCGCCGCCATGCGCAAGAACGTCCTTGCCAAATGCTACGGCGGCGACATCTCCCGCAAACGCAAGCTCCTCGAAAAGCAGAAAGAAGGGAAAAAGCGCATGAAACGCATCGGGCGGGTAGACATCCCGCAAGAGGCGTTCTTGGCGGTGCTGAAGGTGGGCGAGGGCGAGTAACGTTCCAACTCAAGCCAACTATGGCCTTGAGTGGTGACCACCTGCCTACAGAACACAGAAATCACCAATCTCGTTTCGTTGCCCGGCCTGAGTTTCTTGCGAGTAGATTCGCACATTGTCGCAGTCAGTGTAGAGACTCTCTTCGGGCGAAAGTTCAATCATTAAATAGGCGCCCGGATCTGGCACGACACAGCCTTTAACACCCCGGGTACATGTCATCTCATCAGCTTTCCCGTCAAGCTGAATATGAACCAACACGTGTCGGCCTGACACAGAGGTGCTGACTATCGTTACCGGCTTCTCGGCTGCGGCAGCCATATATGTAGATAAGCTGAGTATGACAGCAAGAAGTTTCGTCATGGTCCTGTCCATTGTCCCCGAACAGATCAAATCCAACGCTTGCTCTAACAACTTCCCCACTCAAGCCAAAAGCCGGCTTGAGTGGGCCACCCGCCGAAAGTTAGTTTCTTGCGTGGGCCTGCATGATAGTACTCACCCCTTCTTAATCAGCCGCGTAAGCCAGATCAAAACCACCGCCCCGAGGATAGCCACCAGTATGCTGGAAATGAGCCCGCCACCACCCCCGCCGCCGAGCAGGCCGACGATCCAGCCGCCGACGATGCCGCCGACGATGCCGAGCAGAATGTCGGCGATGACGCCGTAGCCGCCGCCTTTCATGATTTTTCCGGCGGCCCAGCCGGCAATCAGTCCAACTACGATCCACCAGATGATCCCGTGTGCCATAGAACTCTCCTGGGGTTGAGATATGTACTGCGGGAACTCGATCGCGACGAATCGGACGCAGGCAGAGTATGGCGGTTGGGGTGAGTTGTCAAGCGGAGTGGTAAAAGATTGTCGGACGGAATGTCCGACCCTTCGGCAAGCTCAGGGCAGGCTCCGCTACCAGCTGATTCTTATCAACGAGAGGCCCTGGCGGGGCAGTTCGAATTCGAGAGTGGCGGTGCCATGCTGGAGTTGAATCCAGGAGGGTGAAGTCAGAAGCTGCAACTGTCCGGCTGATTCAAGGTTGTTGTATTGCTCAGGTGACGGATGCTGCGGCGATCCTATTTCTTTCCAGGCGGTGAAGGCGTTGCTGTGCCGAGCATCGATGCGGAAGTGTTCGAGCAATGTGCGGTTGACGGACTGCGGTAACCCGGTGATCGTGAGGTGTACTGTATTGGAAGGCGAGGGGAGATCGTCGTCGTGGTAGTTCCAGACCAATACTTCCAGGCTGCGGTCGGAGCGCGTGGCGATGGCGCGAATGTCGGGGGCGGCCCGGACTCCATCGCGCACGATTTGATCAGTGGGTAAGGAAGCGGAACTAATGGTTTCAACCCGATCTCGATCCATCAAGCCGAACATGCAAAATGCGTTGAGAACAGGCTTGTCCAGGCCACCTGAGGCGAGTTCGCGAAACCCGGCGAAATAAGGCTGATCTTCAAACTCGAAAGCCCAGGTGACTACGCCCAGCAGATGGATGTGTTCTCGTTCGGCGAGCGCCAGAGTTTGGCTGTAGGCTTCGGCTTCGTAAGCGGCGTAGAGCGCGCCGTTGCGGTAGCCGTTCTGCGGATTCTTTTCGGCCGAGCATGCGGCACAGCCCTCGGGATCGGATTCGCCGAGAACGACCGGCGTGTTGCGCCATTTAGGAAATGAAGCGACGATTTTGAAACCCTGCTCGATCGCGTTCAGCTGTGCGGCGATGCCCATTTGGACGTGATCGCCTTGCCACGTTGGCGATCCTTTGGGATGAAAGCTGATGAAATCGAGCGGCGCGCCAGGTTTGCCGGTGGCGTAGTTGGTGCCGGTATCGCAGTGCTGAAGGAAGTGGCGAAGGAAGTCGGCGGACTTGGGGCGTCCCGGGCCCGTGGAGTCTGGGCCGCCGATTTTTGCTCCGGGTAAGGCGCGAAGGACGGCCTCCGCTGAGTAGTCGTAGAGCTTGAAATATTCTTCCGGCGTTCCGTGCCAGTAGTCGATGTCGGGTTCGTTCCACACTTCCCAAAGCCAGGTTTTCACTTCGGCATCGCCGTAGCGATCGCGGAGATGCTTTGTGAATTGAAAAACGAGGTCAGCGAACTTCTGGTAATCCTTCGGTGGGTACGCCCAGCCGGTGTAAATGGATCCATTGGGAAAATTGTGGCGATAAGGCTCCGGGTGCGTGGAGAGCGCTTCGGGCGTGAAGCCGAGTTCGACAAGAGGCTTGAGACCGGAGTCGTGAAATGTGTCGAAGATACGGTCGATAATTTTCCAATCGTAGACCGGGTGGGCGGACGCGTCCTCCGTGTAGACATTTGTCGATCCCCACTTCAATGAGGATGAGCCGTCGCCGGTGGTGAAAAGATTGTGGACACGAATGTAGGCCGGCGTTGGACTCAGCCGGCCGATTTCGTTGAGGAGCTTTTTTCCATTCGGAGCGTAGGTGTAGTTCGGTTCGTCGTAACCGAAGAAATTCCACGATGTGGGAAGAGAACCCTGGGGATGATCGGCGCGGACTTCGATGGTGACGGGTTGCGGGCCTTCAGCCTGCAAGGGCACAAGGGCGATCGCAAATATTGCAATCCTGAGACATCTCATATTGATAGCGGTCATCGGCGGAGTGTAATGATAGATCCGTCCCGGCCGATGAGCGCCATTTCGGCCATGTCGATGAATAGTCCGTGCTCGACCACGCCGGGGATCTTGCGGATCGCTGCAGCAAGCGCGGGAGGGTCATCGATCACGCCGAAGGTGCAGTCGAGAATGTGATGTCCCTCGTCAGTGATATAGACGCTGCCATCCGCGTGACGCCGCAAAACGACTTGCGCGCCGAGTTTTTGGATTTGCGGAGAAATCAGAGATTGGGCGAAGGCGATGACCTCAACCGGCAGCGGAAATTTGCCCAGCTGTTTGACTTGTTTGAGGGAATCCGCGATCACCACGAACCGCTTTGAGACCGATGCGATCACCTTCTCTCGCAGGAAGGCGCCCCCGCCTCCTTTAATAAGGTTGAGGTCCGGATCGATCTCGTCGGCGCCGTCGATATCGATATCAATCTCAGGGTGGGCGTCGAGCGTGGTGAGGGGAATGCCAAGCTGCTCGGCTAGCTCCTTGGTTGCTTGCGATGTCGGGATTCCCGTGACTTTCAATCCCTGGCGGACGCGCTCCGCCAGAAATTTCACAAAATAAGTTGCGGTGGAACCTGATCCCAGCCCGACAATCTGGCCTGGTTGCACCAGGTCCAGCGCGGCTGAGGCCGCTGCTTCTTTTTCCCGGTCGCGAAGATTGACTTCAGTTTTCGTCGAGTTCATTCCGGTCTTGGCGAGTCCTTGCGAAACCCATGAAGAATGAGCGCGCTGCTGATGGCAAAGCTGCCCACCGCGCCGAGTACCATGGCCTGCACGAGTTTCCCGCCAAGGTGCAAGGCGGATGGGAAAAGCGCCCCTATAGTAAAGAGAATACCCGCGACGTTGAGCCACACCGGCGGACGAAAGTGACTCGATTCACCGTCACGAAGTTGGATCTGCAGCAGTACCGCGGCCGCGCCAATCAGGGCCATGACCACCAAGGCCAACGGGCTGCGAAATGCGGCCGGGCTGGTGAACATCACCACCAGGGTCAAGGCGATACAAAGGAACCCCGCGCCAAGGACGGTTTTGCGCTTCAGCAATGGCAAGGCACTGCCATTGTATGACAGGGGCGGGCCTATCAAGCAATTGCGAACAGAAACGTGGTTACGCTCCCGCCACCACCCACTGTAACTGCTGTGTAGCGCCGTGATTCAGGGCGTAGAGCACCAGTTCCACCCGGCTCGAGATGCCTAACTTCTCAAATATGCGAAACAGATACTTCTTCACTGTGTGCTCGCTCAACCCGAGTTCGGTCGCGACATCGCGATTACTCAGGCCGTCGGCAACCAGTGCGACCACCTGTTCCTCACGCGAGGTCAGAAGCTTTTCTCCGTTGGCGCTAAGCACTCTAAGACATGGCAATTGGCAAACAGAATCCAGCAGGCAATTCAACTGCTCTGTCGTTGCGAAGATTTCTCCACGATGCACTCGCTCAATACATTCGCAGAACACCTGAAAAGACGAGTCTGACAGGCAAAACAGTCCGCGCGCGCCCGAACGAAATGCCTGCACTGCCAGTTCGCTGGCGTCGGTTTCCATCAAACATATCTTGGGGATTTGTGGATGCGTCAGATGCAAAGTTCGTAGCGCCGCCATGTCGGGCAGCCCGGAATGCGGCTCTGCACAGCTCAGGACCGCAACGTCCACGGCACGGCGATCCATCAGTTCCAAAATGGAACTCACGTCGTTTCCGCACGTAATCACCTCAAGGCCGCGCTGCTGTAACGACGCGGCAAGCAGTTGGCTCTCCAGTGGTTTGGAGTCGGCCAGCAACACGCTAATTCTCACCTGCGATTTCGAATCATGATTTGTCATAAGCCACCAGGCAGCGAAGTTTGCTGGGATTAGCGGCAGTCTATCGAGTCTGGCTCATGGTTTCAGTGACCAAGGAACGTATTTAGTGGCTTTTAGCCTGTGGAAAACTTCCGATGATAAGCAAGCTGAATTTTGAAGGCTGGCCTGAAGAAACATGCCATCAGGCAGCCACGCTTGCTGCAAGTGCTTGCAACTTCATCGATTAATGCGCTTCTACATCGGAAGTTGTAAGCCGATCTCTCTACCTACTTTCGTACACCGTACTTTTCGCGCCTTGTAGGTCGTGGCACGCGAGGCTAACTTGCCAATGGCGACGGAGTGATTCGTCCGTCAGCCAAGCGCCAATGATTCTCGAGCGTGCAATTCGTGCGATGTTTGCCGCATGGCTGATCTCATTGGCGATCCCTGCCCAGACCCAAAGCAGGGCAGTCAGCACAGAAACCAGTGTGGCGGACGGCACAGGAAATCCTAAAAACGGGAGTCCGGCCCTGACGGGGGAACGCCGTCCGCTGTACCGGTTGCGAAAAAGCGATGTCGTCCAAGTCCGATTTACTTTCACGCCGGAATTTGACCAGGAGTTAACGGTCCAGCCGGATGGATTCATATCGTTGAAGTCAGTTGGTGATCTGCTGGCAGAGGGCCTGACTCTAGCTGATTTGCACGATGCAATCACGAAAGCGTATCAACCTTCGCTGCGCGACCCCGAGGTCAGCGTCACCCTTAAGGATTTCGAGCATCCGTTTTTTGTGGCGGGTGGCCAGGTCGGACGCCCGGGCAAGTATGAGTTGCGCTCTCCAACCACGGCAGCCGAGGCGGTCCAGATCGCCGGTGGGTTCACCGACGCCTCAAAACACTCCCAAGTCGTGGTTTTTCGGCGAATCAGCAGTGGCATTGTTGAAACTCACGTATTAAATCTCAAAGCAATGCTTGCTTCGCGGAACCTGGAAGAAGACCAGGAATTAAAACCTGGAGACATGCTCTTCGTTCCGCAGAACAGAATTTCGAAGATCAAGAAATTTCTTCCGGCATCGAGTCTCAGCACTTTCTTTACGCCGGCGCAGTTTTAAATATGGGGGATTCCTTACAACTCGCTGCGCGGTTCGATCCGTCTCGCCGACTTACGGCGAGAGATGTGGCAAGCATTCTGTTTCGTCACAAGCTAATGTTTGTCATCGTTTTCCTTCTCATCTTCACCGGAATCACGGGCTACGCCATTTTGATGCCGTCGTACAAAGCGGAAATGAAGATACTTGTCCGCCGAGGCCGCATCGATCCGGCGTTAACACCCACGCAGACCGTTTCGCCGGCGTTCGATCACGATGAAATCTCGGAAGAGGAAATGAATTCTGAGATGGAATTGGTTCGCGACGGCGACATTCTTCGAGAGGTCGTTCTCGGAACGGGACTCGCCGAAAGACATTCGTGGCTGCCATCTTTGCGAAACGATTCGCAAGAGCTAAGGACACAGAAGGCTGTACAACGTCTCGCTCAAAAACTGGATGTGTTGCCGGTCCGTAAGTCACGGCTGATCACGATCGCCTACAGCTCTGGCAATCCCGAACTGTCAGCCGCAGTCTTGGAAAAATTGGCTGACGCATACATCAAGAAACACGCTGCAATGAAGCGTCCTTCGGGCCAGCAGACGTTTTTCGAATCGCAGATGCAGCAGGCAAGGCAGGCACTGGATGCGGCACAACGACGGTTGATGGACTTCACGCGCAGGAACCGCGTAGTGTCCCCGGAACTGGAACGTGACCTGGCGCTTCAGAAATTAAGTGAAGCTGAGGCTGGCGATCTCGGGCTGCGTGCCTCCATTGCAGAAGCAACGAAGCGCGCGCACACCCTTGAGGCAAAACTCCATGACCTGCCAGAGCGTCGGGTAGGACAGGTCCGAAATACCGACAACCAGCAGCTCCAGGAAAAGCTCAAGTCCAAACTTCTTGAACTTCAGCTTCGGCGCACCGAACTGCTGACGAAATTTCAGCCCTCTTATCGCCTGGTGCAGGAAGTCGAGGACCAGATCAGGCAGACGAAATCTGCGATCGATGCGGAGGACCTCAGGCCTCTGCGGGACGAGACAACCGAACAAGACCCGGAATACCAGTGGGCCCATTCGGAAGCTTTGAAGAGTCGAGTTGAACTCGACGCACTTGAAGAGCGGCACGTGACCGAATTGAAGCAGATCATCGGCTATCGCCAGACAGCGCAAAAGCTAGGCGAGAACGCAATCGTTCAGCGCGACCTGGAACAAAACTTAAAGTCAGCGGCAGACAAATATCTGCTGTACGTAAACAAGCGCGAAGAGGCGCGTATAGGAGATGCGCTCGATCAAAACGGAATGTTGAACGTCACGCTCGCGGAAGCGCCTCATGTGCCGGTTTTGCCGGTGTGGCCGCTGTGGAGTTCAACATTGGTTGCGATGTTTGGCGCGATGACCGTCAGCACCGGTTGTGCGTTCGTCGCCAACTATCTTGATCCATCTCTCCGCGGTCCCGGTGACGTGATGCAGGTGTTGGGAACGCCAGTGCTGGCTGCGCTGCCTAAACCGCGCTCTCTGCCGAAAGAAAGACTGAGGGGAGTATGAGCGTCAGCGCGGAGCTCTGGAAACTTGGATCCCCGGCCCGCATTCCGCAGACGGATACCGCGACAGTTTCTGGCGCCGATTTCGGGCCGGACGTTCTCTCGAATGATCCTTATGCCGGGCTCGTTCGGCAAGTCTTCGTGTCGACGGGGTCAAGTGTTGTGCCCCGAAAGGTTCTATTTCTTGCAGCCGATCAGGAGACGCGTGTTGTCGAGTTGTGCGAGAAGAGCGCGGTGACACTTGCCACGATTTCAGGACTGAAGGCGGCGGTCATTGGCGGAGCGCTGGTATCGCCTTCGTCAAAACGGCCTCCACAGAGTGTTGCCGAATCGAATGTGTGGCGCGCTCATTCGGTGGCGCTGAGCGATCGCGTATGGCGTCTGCCGGGATGGTTGTTCCGCGATCGCCTGGCCCAGGAGAGCTTCGCGCCGCGCGGATCCATGGCCGAGTTCCGCACGATTTTCCAATATTTTCTTTTCGCCACGAGCGCGGGAAGTGGCGAGTTGCCGGCGTTCGCCGGCGTTTGCGATGCCGCCGTGCTGGTTGTGACCGCAAACAAAACCAGGAAAGAGGTCGCATTGAACGCGAAGCAACAGGTTGGGCAATACAAACTGCCCTTGTTGGGAACGGTTTTGATCGATCGCGTTTTTGATGTGCCGGAAACGATTTATCGCCGGCTGTAACGTGCACTGGCGCTTCTGGGGAGGAGCGCCGTGCACAACGGAAGACTCGAAATGGGGCAACTTACCAACATTCTTGATGGCCGGATTGCGCCTGCGTCGATTGCCGCGCGGCCGGTGCCACGCTTACCGCAAGCGTCCGATCTCGCCCGCCTGATCCCTGGCGCTGAGAACGACGTTTATCGCAGATTGGTTCGGCAACGCCGAACGTGGCTCGATCAGGATGATTTCGCCCTATTCGGTACAAGCCTGTTCACTTCGTTACTGTTCGCTGCAGTTCTGTATGGCCTCCGAGCGCACGTTTCTCAATGGTCTGTGCTCCTCGCTGTGCCACTTAGTTGCGTTCTCGCAATCCTCGGGCGCAAGACCGTTCGGGCGCTATCGGTGGAAAGATGTAGTCGCCGCAACGTACTCGCAGTTGGAAGTGGCGCTCTGGCGATGAACACGCTTGCCGAGATTAGGAATTCGAATCGATGCGTGACCGGAGTGATCTCAGCCTCCGAGTTTCGGCAACTCTGCGCGCGCGCAGAATTCGCAGCCCTTGCCCGCGAGCAGTTTGCAGATGAAATCCTGGTGGTTTCGCAAGATGTCGACTTATTGTCCGTTATGCGTGAAGCCCGACGGCAGCGACTTGATGTAAGTTTCGCGATTCCTGAGTTGGACGAACAAGAGTCGGGAGAAATAACCGTTGAACGCATCGGGCGCGCGCGCGTGATAGGTGTCCGCCGCGAACAGAGGCCGGCGATTCAACTATTTGCAAAACGTGCCGCCGATGTGGCGTTGTCAGCCCTTGCGCTCATAGCACTTCTCCCGCTGATGTTGGTCATCGCAGCCTTGATCGCTATCGATTCCGAAGGGCCGGTTCTCTACCGAAGTCAGCGAGTGGGGACTAAAGGGCGAAGGTTCCGCTGCTACAAGTTTCGGACCATGGCGGCGGATGCAGAAGCTGGTAAAGAGCAACTTCGGAAGCGCAATCAACGAACAGGCGCGTTTTTCAAGATCACCGATGACCCGCGGGTCACCCGCGTTGGCAAACTTCTCCGCCGCTACAGCCTCGACGAACTTCCACAGCTCTGGAACGTGCTTCGCGGCGAAATGAGTTTGGTGGGACCGAGGCCGCATCCGCCGGATGATTTCAAGCGCTATGGCACTCACCATCTGCGCAGATTGGATTTCGTGCCCGGGATTACTGGATTGTGGCAAGTCACTGCCCGACAGGACCCTTCCTTCGAGAAGAGCGTTGCCCTGGATGTGGAATACATCCGCAACTGGAGCCTTTGGCTTGATCTCCGGATTCTGTGGCGGACGATCGGCGCTGTTGCGCGCGGAAGTGGCGCATGAGTGCTGCCAATGTTGTAGCACCGTCTGTCGAGAACGCATGGAAACCCACGATGCTGCACCTGCCGTTCCGGCTATTGCACGCATGGGCAAGCGCCCCAGCCCTCTTCTTCCTGCTGACATTGACAGCAATGCTGTTTCGTCCACCGGACCTCAAGGCTTTTCCCGTGGACCGGATCGCACTGGGGTTGCTCATGGGCTGTGTTGCCTTGCGCGTGTGTGCGCGGGCTGAAGAGACACGAACTCATCCGATCACCTGGCCGCTCCTGGCGCTTACGCTGCTCGCGGCCGCTGGCCTATGGGGTTCTCCCTTTCAGGCGCAATCGTGGAGTTTGCTCGCTGCCAAGTGGATCGTGCCTTTGGTGCTCTTTCATTTAGCTGGTGCTGCATTCACAGCTCCGCACCAACTGCGCTACCTCGAGGTGTTCTGCATTGCTGTTCTTGTATACCTCAGTGTCGTTTCAATCTTCTTTCTATTTGGCATCAAATCCTTGATCTTCCCCCGATTCATTCTGGACCCCAGCGTCGGAATTCATGTAGACCGCGCGCGTGGGCCGTTCCTGCAAGCCGTTGCGAATGGAGTTTCACTCAACATTCTGGGGCTGGTCGCGTTGAACTCCTATCGGCGAGGCAGACTGTCAGCGCCAGTTGCCATGCTGCTGTTCGCCGCGATGCCGGTTGCACTTCTGGCAACGAAAACCAGAGCGGTTTGGATCTCAGCAGCTTTTTCGATCGCGGCCATTTGGGTGTTCTGTCGAAATCGCGAAGTGCGCCGAGTCGCGATAACGATGTGTGTTCTCGCCTGCATTGGACCGGTTGCCTTCTGGCTACGGAACCTCAATTCGAGCGAATTTGCCGAACGCCTGCGAGACCAATCTCCCGTGGATTTTCGCAGCGAAATATATGCCGCAGGATGGGAGATGTTCTTGGAGCGGCCGGTTCTTGGATGGCAAGACGAGGCCACGGTACAAGCTGAGGTGGCGCGTCGGGTCAGTGACTTCCGTCCTGACTACTACGTCTTCCACAACACATTTCTGGAACTGGCTGTGCAGAGAGGGATTGTCGGGCTCGGACTTTATGCGTGGCTGATTGTGTGCCTTTTTCGTTTGTCGCGCGGAGGAAACACGCAGACGTTCGCCGATGCGGAGTTCCGGCGCTTGTGGGTGATCATCCTCGCGGTGTATTTGATTAACGCGAGCGCGGTGGTCATGAACTATCAATTTGTAAATGGGCTTGTTTTTACCTTCGCCGGAATTCTGGCCGCGCAGAAGACTCACGCCAGGGAACTTCTAATCATGCAGGATGTGTGACCTCGATTTGTTATCTCGCGAATTCCTTTCCCGAGCCATCCGAAGGCTACGTCTCACAGGAGATCACGGAACTGCGGCGGCGAGGACATCGGGTTGTACCTTGCGCGTTTCGAAAGCCGAGAGATCCACGATCGCGGATCGGCCACGGTGCGATCTATGTTTTTCCGCTGAGAATTCGGGCGTGCTTGCGGGCGACATGGCTTTGCGTATCGCGATTCGGCGCCATCGCTGACATGCTCCTCAGGGCGTTACGCGGGCCGGAGCCGTATCACCGCCGGCTCAGAGCGCTGGTTCACACCTGGCTCGGCGCCTACCTGGCAGCGACGTTGCAGCGAGAGGGTATCGATCACATCCACGTGCATCACGGCTTTTTTGCTTCCTGGTGCGCGATGACCGCGGCGCGTATGCTCGCGATCGATTTCAGCATGACCCTGCACGGCTCTGACCTGCTGGTGCGTGCCGATTATCTCGATTGCAAACTGCAAAACTGCCACTGCTGCTTCACCATCTCTGAATACAACCGGAAGTACCTGCTGGATCGGTATCCGTTTGCCCGAAAGAAGATCGCGGTACACCGGCTAGGAATTGACGTGAGCCGATGGGTGCCGATCGCGGCTCTGGCTACGTCAACTTTTTCGATTCTAAATGTTGGGCGCTTGCACCCTGTCAAAAATCAGGCTTTCTTGCTGCTCGCGTGCCGAGCGCTCAAAACCGCGCGCGTTCCATTCGTCTGCAAGATCGCCGGGGAAGGCGCCGAACGCGAAAAACTGCAGCAACTGATCGGCGAATTGGAACTCACCCCCGAAGTTTGTTTGCTCGGATCGGTCGATCAGGTCGCGCTACGCGAGCTGTATGCGCAAGCAGACGTGGTGGTGCTTACCAGTCACAGCGAAGGCGTTCCGATCGCGCTGATGGAAGCAATGGCCATGGAGCGCGTCGTGCTCGCGCCAGCTATCACCGGTGTTCCGGAATTGATTACCTCGGGCAAGACAGGATTTCTGTACCAGCCCGGATCTATGGACGATTTCCTGGCAAAACTCACCGCGATTCGCCTGGCCGGGGAACACCTGCATGGTTTGCGCCGGGAAGCCCGGCGCCAGATTGAAATCAGTTACGACAGCCGCCGGAATGTCGTCGAAGTTGCCGTCGACCTTCTTGAGCGAGTGAATCATGGTGCGCAGCCCAGAGCGTCCCAGAGGGAGACCAATGAGGATTCTCTACTGCAACAAGTACAACTTCGGGTTTAGCGGGACCGAGACGTACCTGTTCGAAACCATGGAGTTGATGCGGGCGCGGGGCCATGAAGTGGCGTTGTTCTCGATGGCCGATCCACGCGGCGCTCGCACCGAAGACGACCACAACTTTGTTCCGTACGTTGACTTCAAGCGCCAAACAAATCCAATCAGCAAAGCGCGCTTGGGACTTCGTGCCATCTACTCGGTCGAAGCACGGCGCAAGATCCGCCAGATGATTGCAGAGTTCCGCCCGGATGTCGCGCATGTACGGAATATTTATCACCAGCTTTCGCCCTCGATCTTGTGGGAACTGAAGGCCCACGGCGTGCCGGTGCTTTATCACGTTAACGACTTCAAGCTGCTCTGCCCGAGTTACAACATGGTTTCCGCAGGTAAGGCGTGCGAGAGGTGTAAAGGAGGATGCTTCTACAACGTTGTTCGCGAAGGCTGCTACGCGGGAGGAACTGCGGCGTCCGTCGGGCTTGCACTCGAAGCATATGTTCATCGCTGGCTTGCTACTTACGAAAAGTGTGTGGACTTGATCGTAGCGCCCAGCAGGTTTGTGAAGGAGAAGTTTGTCGAGAATGGTTGGGAATCATCCCGAATCGAGGTCCTGCCTCATCATCAAGCCTTGCCACTGAGCGCAACGCCGCACCCTGGTTCTCAAGCGCCGGTGCTCTATTTCGGACGATTGTCGAGCGAGAAGGGAGTTGCAGATCTGATCCGCGCGATGAAGTTGCTGCCTGACCTCCGGTTGGTCGTGGCGGGTGATGGGCCACAGCGGGCGGATATGGAAAAGCGTACTCAATCGCTCGGATTGAAGAACGTGGAGTTCACCGGGCATCTTAAAAAAGATGACCTGGACAAGTTAATCTCCTCGGCGCAATTTACGATTTTTCCTTCCTATGCCTACGAAACCATGGGCAAGAGCATTCTCGAATCTTATGCAATGTGCAGAGCAGTGATTGCTTCAGATTTGGGCTCCCGGCGAGAACTGGTTGAGCAAGGCAAGACGGGGATTCTGTATCCCGTGGGTGACATTGAGCGGCTTGCTGCCGCGATGGCGTGGTTGCAGTGTAATCCGGCGTTGTCGCAACAGATGGGAGAGGCCGGGCGTGAGTTGGTGCGCGAACTGCACTCGCAAGAAGACCACCTCGGGAAACTGGAGAACCTTTACGAGGGCCTTCGCGCGCGATGCGCTTCACACCAGCCTTCGCCACGAATTCGCGTGGCGTACATCGGCGGCCGGGGAGTCAGAAGAAAATACAGCGGAATCGAAACCTACTATGAAGAGACCGCCAAGCGGCTAGCGAGCATGGGAATTGAGGTAACCGCCTATTGTCGAAGTTATTTCACTCCCGCCGACGCACAGGCAGAAGGCGTTCGCGTGGTGCGCATCCCCGCACTCCGCTCCAAACACTTCGAAACTCTTGTGCATACGTTCTTCTCCACTATTCATGCGTGTTTCAGCAGGAGCGATATTGTCCATTACCATTGCATCGGGCCTTCAATCTTTTCTTTTCTTCCACGTGTGTTCGGCAAACGCACTGTGGTTACGGTTCAAGGGCTCGACTGGCAACGCGCGAAGTGGGGGCGGGTTGCACGGCGTTGTCTCAGATTTGCCGAGTGGACCTCCGCCAGATTCCCGAACCAGACAATCGTAGTCTCGCGCGTACTGCAGGATTATTATCGAGCGAACTATGCGAAACCGACTTTGCTGGTCGGGAACGGAACCGAAATTCGCGAGAATGTAGGCGCTGGGCATCTTGAACGCCTGGGCCTGTCGCCCAACGGATACGTTCTATTCCTCGGAAGATTTTCTCCCGAAAAAAACTGCCACCTGCTGATCGAAGCATTTGAACAAATCGCGACGTCATACAAACTGGTGCTCGCCGGCGGCTCCAGTCATACGGACGAATACTCCGCAGCCTTGCGGACGCATGCGAGTGATCGAGTCATTTTCCTGGATTGGCTTTCCGGCGATGCCCTGCATGAAATCCTGGCCAATGCCGCGCTGTTTGTGCTTCCTTCGGACCTTGAGGGCCTGTCTCTCGCTCTGCTGGACGCAATGAGCGCGGGCATATGCGTGCTCGCCAGCGACACGCCAGAAAATCTGGAAGCGCTCGCCGATACGGGCTTCACCTTCAAACGCGGCGACGTTGCCGATTTGCGGAGAATGCTGACTTATCTATTGGACAACGCCCAGGTTCGTGAAAAATTTGGGGCGCGAGCACGAGAGCGTGCACGCGAGAAATTCCTGTGGGATGACGTCGTGGATGAGTTGGCGAAGATTTATGTGCGACTCGTCAGTCGTGAGGGAAGGAACGCTATGAGGCCCGCGTCCGTTGTGGAGATCGGGCTTTCGTCAATGAACCACAAAGGACACGAAGGTACACGAAGGGAACCGGTCGGAGCGCAAGCTAGATCGGTTCGAGCCGGGCGGTGAAGTGGCGCAAGAACGGCGCCTGATACAAAAGGTTCAGTCCTCGAATTGTGTCGCGTTCTTTCCAAACTTCGAGAATCACCTCGACCACGTAATCGATGTGGCTTTGGGTATATACGCGGCGCGGAATTGCCAGGCGCACTAAATCCATCTGGGCCGATGCGCCGAACATCAACGTTCCTATTTCGACCGATCGAATGCCGCCTTCTAAGTACAATTCTGCTGCGAGAGCTACGCCTGGGAACTCGCTTTGCGGGATGTGGGGCAAAAAGGCGCGCGCGTCCAAATAAATAGCGTGACCGCCCGGCGGTTGAACGATGGGCACGCCTTGTTCGGAGATGTGATTGCCCAGATAGGCGGTCGAAGCAATGCGGTAACGCAGGTAGTCTTCTTCGAGGGCCTCTTGTACTCCGACCGCAATGGCCTCGAGATCGCGGCCGGCGAGACCGCCGTAAGTTGGATATCCCTCGGTAAGGATGAGCAAATCCTTTTCCTGCTGCGCCAGCAGGTCGTCGTTGGTGCAGAGAAATCCTCCGATATTGGCCATGCCATCTTTCTTTGCCGACATGGTGCAACCGTCGCCGTAGCCGAACATCTCCTGGGCAATCTGTTTGGGAGTCTTCGAGTCATATCCGGGCTCGCGGAGCTTGATGAAGTAGCTATTCTCGGCAAATCGGCAGGCGTCGAAATAGAGCGGGATTTTGTTCTGACGGCAGACAGCGCTCACTTGGTGCATGTTTTCCATTGAGACGGGTTGACCGCCGCCGGAGTTGTTGGTGACCGTCAGCATCACCAACGGAACTCGCTCCCGGCCTACGCGCGAAATGATCTCTCGCAGGGCGACGACATCCATATTTCCCTTGAACGGATGCTTATTTGCCGGCTCCCGGCCTTCGGGAATCACGAGATCGAGCGCTTCCGCGCCAGCGAACTCTACATTCGCGCGCGTCGTATCGAAGTGTGTGTTGTTGGGGACCACGTCGCCTTTTTTGCAGGCAACTCCGAAGAGAATGCGTTCCGCGGCGCGGCCCTGGTGGGCCGGAATCACGTGTTTGTAGCCGAAGATGTCCTGAACGGAAGCGCGAAAACGTTCGAAGCTTTTGCTTCCGGCGTAACTTTCATCTCCTTCCATGACTGCGGCCCATTGATGGGTGGACATGGCGCCGGTGCCAGAATCCGTGAGCAGGTCAATCAACACGTCTTCGGCGGGAAGCAAAAATAAGTTGTAGTGTGCAGCGCGCAGCAGGACTTCGCGCTGTTGCCGCGTCGTCCAACGGATCGGTTCGACGCTCTTGATACGAAAAGGTTCGATGACGGTTCGGGGCATGGGCCAGGAACTTCAATGTACGTGAACAGAATCTTCTGCTTCCTGATAGGTCACTGCGGCAGTGCGTTCCAGTTTGTCCCAGGAGAATGGCTCGCCTTCAGCTGCGCGCTTCACTGTCTTAAACAGCACCCATGAGAACAGTTGACGATACGCGAACCGCTGCAGCCACACCTGGCTCAGCAGCCAAGAATCCTCTCGTGTATCTGGGGTACTGCGTTCCAACGCAAAGGCAATCGCCGACGTGACGAAATCAATGACCAGGAACATGAGGAAAAAGATCACCAGGCGCTGAAAATCCGAATGTGATGCTGATTCCGGATGGAACTGTTTCTGCAGGAAAAACCATCCCGAACCGACCACGAACATGATGTCGATGAATGGCGAAACCAATGGCAGCAGAATCTGGAATACAACAATGTTTGGAATAGCGACCCAGCCGAGCACGCCTTTCCGGGTAAACGCCTCGCGATGCTTGTAGACCGCCTGCAAAATTCCGAATGACCAGCGGAATCTTTGCCGCATCAGCCCATTCGCATTAACCGGGGCTTCGGTGTACGCGAGCGCGCGGTCTTCATACTCGACTCGGTAACCACGACGGAGCAAGGCCATGGTCAAATCTGCGTCTTCGGCTACCGTATCGGTGTGGAATGCCGCTGCCTCATGCACGGCCGAGACGCGCCATGCGCCGATTGCGCCGGGTACCACGCTGACAGCTCCCACGGTATTCAGCGCCCGTCGTTCGAAGTTCTGGCTGGTGATGTATTCAAGTGCCTGCCACCGGGTCCAGAGGTTTACGCGATTGCCGACCTTTGCATTGCCGGCGACCGCGCCGACTTTGGAATTCAAGAAGTGCGGGACCAGCAAGGCAACCGCATCGCGAGCGATCACCGTGTCGGCATCAATGCCAACGAAGATTTCTTCCTGCGGCCGAAGATGTTGCAACCCGAAATTCAGTGCGTCGGCCTTGCCTGAGTTTGGTTTAGTCAGGACCACCAGACGTCCATTGATTTGTTCGCGCGGAAAGCAGGTTCGGGCAACTTCCAGCGTCCTGTCCCGGGAGCCATCGTCGATCACGATGACGCGCAGATTGTGATAGCTGGAGCGCAGCGCGGCGCGAATCGTGCGCTCGATCACTTTTTCTTCGTTGTACGCGGGGATCAACACCGCAACGGCGGGACTGAAGTCTTTGGCATCGGGGATCCGCTTCGAACAGAGGCGGTCGTAGATCGCCAGTGCGCCGATGGAAAGCAGTCGCCCGGTCATCAACACGTCTCCAATAAAGAAGACGAGAACGATGAACTTCTGCACAGCACCGTACATCCAGAAGCCCAAGAGTGTGAGCCACGCGGACCACAGTTCGCTGGTGGGGATCGGCTGCATGATGTCAGCACGGTTCTTGTGAAGTAGATCGGCGACGCTGGCGATCTGCAATCCCCTGGCACGAATGCCTTGGATGATCACAGGCAGGGCGCGCACGGTTTCGCGGCGGTCGCCACCGCCATCGTGCAAAAGAATAATGTTGCCGCAGGTTAGGCGTTTCACTGGCGGACACGGAGGCAGATTGTCGAGCACTGATTGGACGATCTGCTCGGCGCTGCGATGCGCCTCGTCGGTCTGGCGCCAATCATTGGGGTCGATCTTGTCTCCGATAGTCAGGTAGCCCATGCTTTCCGACATCTCGAGCGGCCGGACCTCATCCTCGGTGTCCGGTTCGGCATCCAGCGAATATGGCGGACGGAAGAGCACTGTCCGCATACCCAACCGGCTAACGAACAAGCGTTCTGTCACATTCAGCTCAAGTTGAACAAAACGGTCAGACAGTTCACTAATGTCCGGATGGGTGAATGTATGATTGCCGATTTCATGTCCCTCACGGAAAATTCGGGAGGTGATAGAAGCGAACTTGTCTGCTTGGTTTCCTATCAGAAAGAAAGTCGCTGTGGCGTGCTCTTTCTTCAGGATGTCAAGGATTTTCGGTGTCCATTCAGGATCGGGGCCGTCATCGAAGGTGATTACGACCTGATTCGGACTGGCGCCGTAGCGGCCGACGCGGTAGGGCTCGGGTAGCGAGTCCATCACTTCGTCGGTGATAAGTCCGGTGCGGTCGAGAGTGATGGTGCGGGAGCCGTTCGTGGGAGTCGCTTCCAGATTTAAGATCTCGCCGTCACCTTCCATGTCAACGTCCTGCCCAGGCGGCACGTCGCTCAATTTCGCCGGCGCGTCGTTGTCGGTAGGAGAGTCCCAAATTTTCCAGAGAGAACGGTCCTCGGATCCCAGGCGCCACAAGGCGAAGGTGCGGATTCCAAGTTGGCGCGCGGCCCGCATCTGATTGAGCGCGGTCACAGCGTCGGTAAACCAGATGTCATGTTGCAGATTTTTCTCGTCGAGATAACTGATATGCGGATTGAGGCTGTCGCCGTCGAAGTCTACGTATTCATCGGAATCGCGAGCAGCGAGCCAGGCGTCCTGCACTGAGGCCGACTTGCCGATATCTTTGGCCGGCATGCGGCCCTGTTTTGGATGACGTTCCCAGTCATAGCCGTAACTCGCGATGGCACAAATCAGCTTATCGAGGGGGATGACCTTCTTCGCGTCTTCGAGGTTATCGGTGAACCAGTCCTGCGAAGCGATGGGTCCGGCAGTTCCTCCTGGCCCGCTGTCATGTTCGTCATAGTTCATCAAGACCAAACCGTCAGCAACACTGGCGGCAGCAGCGTAGGGAAACTGGGGATTCGCCGCGGGAACACTGACGTACAGCTTCAGGCCTTTTGCATGCAGATCTGTGGACAGTTCGCCGAGC
>JBKPSP010000026.1:0-41863 GCA_046735175.1 Acidobacteriota bacterium | reverse complement strand
GTTGTACTCAAACGCCGACCCATGCCATTTATTGGCGCCGCTTTTGAGCACGGTGTCAGTGATGAAGCCGCCGGCCTTGCCGTACTCGGCCGGGAAATCATGTGTGATGACGCGATATTCCTGAATCGCATCAGGCGAAATCGTAGTGTTTGCGCCACCGGGGCCGAATAGAGCAACTCCGCCCTGGCCTTGCTCGTTGTTGTCTGCGCCTTCAACCAAGTAGTTGCCAGTTCCAGAACGCGTTCCGTTAACCGAAGCGCCACGACCGGTGTTGTTAAACATTTCCGGTTCAGCGCCAGCAACCATGTTGATCAACTCGTTCTGGCTGCGCGACTGAATCGGCATCGACTCCCAGGTTCGGTGATCAATGAGCTGGGAAACCGACGAGTCTTCGGTCTGAACGAGCTGTGCCCCGCCAGATTCGACGCTGACGGTCTCACTGCCAGTACCGACTTCCAACTGGATGTCATGAGAGGTGACGGTTCCAACGCTGATCACAACGTTGGCAACCTGGGTTTTCTTGAAGCCTTTTGGCGCGGCTTCTAGCGTGTAAGACCCCGTTACAGGCAGAGCTACAAAGCGGTAGATTCCCGCGCCCGTTGTGGTTGTCGTGCGCTTCTCGCCAGTAGCGCTATTCGTCAACGTGACTTCGGCGCCGGAAACTACGGCACCCGTCGGATCGGTCACAAGACCCGTCAATTCGCCGCTGCCGCCTTGGCCGAAGGCGGGGACGATGGCGAATATCGCCGCAACCAAGCTGAAGGAGACGATTCGATTCATGCGGATTTCTCCTGAACTAAAGAAACTCATTGTTGTTTTATTCCTGAGAGTGGGCGCTATGCGGCCCAAGTCTGTACTTGGTTTTGCAACCCTGGTACCAATATGGGCTGATTGGGGATAATCGCATATGTAATTGGAACGAAAAGAGATTACGAAACCTTGTCTTGGTCGTCGCAGGGAGAAAATACAAAAAATGGAAGGTGGTTCGACGGGGTTATACGGAATGATGTAGGTAAAAGGCTGTGGCACCTCCGACTTGGGGTATCAAACGTTAGCTGACCCGGCGCACGATGGGGGTGTTCATCTTGTATTTGCGCGGGATGGTGTTGCCGGAGTCGTCTTTGACCTGGAGGGTGAAGGTTGGCAGGCGGCCTTCTTTGCCGAAGTCTTCTTCCGAGATGGTGACCGGGAGGACGCCGTTCAGCTTGCGCTCGCGGTAGGCGGTCTCGTATCGGTGGCGGCGGACGTTCCAGGTGAAAACCCGGGCCTGGTTGTAGTCGAAGGACATGCCATCTTTCGACTCGCTGAGGAGCATGAGGTATTGGGGGACGTCCTTGTCGTCGTCGCGGACTTTGTTCAAGACGAAGCAGGCGACAATCCGCTGGCCCTCGGCATATTGCGCGATGTCGAGCGGGACATCGAGGTCGATCATGCGGCCGAGCACCCAGCCGACGTGGCCGTCGGCATCGCGGACCAGCCACCAGTCCTCCATCGGCTTCGAGTCCTTGGCGCCGGGCAGCGGGTTTTTGACTGAACCCCCCGGTAGTTTCTTATCAACCGTGGCCCGCTTGAGCATTGAGATTTTCGAGCTTTGCGATAACTGATAAAGATGATCGGTGTCGCGGCCTGGCTCGACGTGAAGGTTGGTGTCATTGCGGGTGGTCGCGTTGCCGATCACGGGGGCGTCTTTCGTTTGTAGCGCGAGTTTCTGGAAGGCGTCGAAAGTCTGCTGGTCAACCAAGTAGCGTTGCTCTACCCAGCCTTCGAGTCCGGTGGCGGTGCGGACCTTGGCGAAGCGCTTTTCGCGATCGAGTACCTCAACGCGCTCTCCGTTCTTGGCGGTTCCGACGCGGTTGAATACCTGAGAGAGCTGGTCGCGAAGCGTGACCTGGGGAGCGGAGACGTAGTCGACTTCGAGCACACGCTCGCGGCGGCGGCCGCAGGCAGCGAGCAGCGTGGCTGCGACGACGAGAACCGCTAATTTTTTCAGGGGAAAAATCACGGAAACAGAATTCATGATAGCGCAGCAGAGAACGTGCGCTAGTTACGAATGGGGGTTCGGGGTGGGCCTATACAAGAGCTCAAGCCTTTGTCTTGAAAGGGTGCGGCTCACAGCCACACCGTAACTCGAACAAAGCAACCGTACGGCACGGCTGGAAGCCGTGCCCTTTCAAACCCAAGCTGCTGAGCTCTACAAAATGCGCTCGTGCGCGTAGCCACTGGCGCTTAGCGCGGAAAGGATTTCGGCGATGTGGTCGGGGCCGCGGGTTTCCATGGTGATGTCGATGGCGGTGTCGCCGAGATTTACGCCGTAGTAGGCGCGGTCGTACGAAGTTTCGACGATGTTGGCGCGATGCTGCGCCAGGATTCCCGTCAAACGATGCAGCGCGCCGGGATAGTCCGGCAGGTGGACGCGCAGTCGGACAAGGCGGCCATCTTTGACCAAGCCGCGTTCCATGATTCGCGAGAGAAGGCTGACGTCGATATTGCCGCCGCAGACCAGGACGGCGACTTTCTTTCCGCTGAGTGAAGTTTTGCGATTGACGAGAGCGGCGATGGCCGCGGCGCCAGCGCCTTCGGCGAGAGTTTTTTCGCGTTCGAGCAGGAGAAGGATGGCGTTGGCGATTTCTTCTTCGTCGACGGTGACGATGTCGTCCACGTATTTCTGAATGAAGCCCAGGGTCTTTTCACCGGCGCGACGGACGGCGATGCCGTCGGCAATGGTCGCGGCGGGACTTAGCGTGACTGGATGTCCTTCGGCGATTGCTACCTTCATTGAGGGCAGGCGAGCGGGTTGAACGCCGATGACTCGGACGTCGGCTTTGCTTTCTTTTACCGCGCAGGCGACGCCTGAAATAAGACCGCCGCCGCCGATGGGAGCGATGATGGCCTCGACGTCCGGCACCTGCTGCAGAATTTCCAAGCCCATGGTGCCTTGCCCGGCGATGACGACTTCATCGTCAAAGGGATGGATGAAGGTCATGCCGAACTGTTCGCTGCGGCGGACGGCTTCTTCGCAGGCTTCGTCGTAGTTCGCGCCGTGCAGGACGACGTCAGCGCCGTAGCTTTTTGTGGCTGAAACTTTGATTAAGGGCGTGGTCAGCGGCATTACGATCTGCGCACGAATGCCGTGACGGCCAGCGTGATAGGCGACTCCTTGGGCGTGGTTGCCGGCTGAGGCGGCAATTACTCCTCGCGAGCGTTCCTCCGTGGTCAGAGTAAGAAGTTTGTTGAGAGCGCCTCGTTCTTTGAAGGCGCCGGTGCGCTGCAGATTGTCGAGCTTGAGGTGAACCGAGTTTCCGGTGTGCTGCGAAAAGTACTCTGAACGCGCGCAAGGCGAGAGATAGATGGAGTCGCGAACGCGGGCCATCGCTTCGCGAATGGCGTTGAGCGATACCGGGGGCGTGTCGGCTGCGGCTGATTTGGCTGAAACCAGGACTGGCTTGGACATGCGTTCCTAAGACTATACCGGGATCAGGTCGAAGCGGCTGCGCGGCTTGGCTTTCGCCTTCGGTTCCGGCCGCTTCAGATACGTGTCTATCGAAATGGCAGCCTTGCGTCCTTCCGCGATGGCCCACACTACCAGCGACTGGCCGCGCCGCATGTCGCCGGCTGCGAATACGCCGGGGACGGAAGACATGTAGTCAGCGCCGGTTTCGACATTACCGCGGGCGTCGAGCTTGACGCCGAGTTGCTGAATCATACCTGCACGGACAGGGCCGGTGAAGCCCATGGCGAGCAATGCGAGGTCGCAGTCCATCACGAATTCGGTACCAGCGATCGGCTCAAATTTGGGAGGAGGGCCGACCTTGATGCCATGCAACTGCTTCACGTTTCCGTTTTCATCGCCGGTAAATTTTGTGGTTGCGATGCTCCATTCGCGGGTGCCGCCTTCTTCGTGCGCGCCTTCGATTCGCAACTGCATAGGCCACAGCGGCCACGGTGTTGAGGGGGCTCGGTCCGTTGGAGGCATGGGCATGATTTCGAATTGATGCACGGACGCGGCTTTCTGCCGATGAACCGTGCCCAGGCAATCGGCGCCGGTGTCGCCGCCGCCGACGATGATGGCGTGTTTGCCGGCCGCGAGAATTTCCAGAGACTGGCCAAGCTCGTCTCCGTGGCAGCGCTTGTTGGCCTGAGGCAGGAACTCCATGGCAAAGTGGACGCCCTTCAGTTCCCTTCCCGGCACGTTCAGATCGCGTGGAGCTTCGGCGCCTCCGGCGAGCAGAATGGCATCGAATTCGCGCTGAAGGTCTTCGACGGGAACGGATTGTCCGACGTGAGCGTTGACCACGAACTTTACGCCTTCTGCTTGCATCTGCTCGAGACGGCGATCGAGCACCTGCTTCTCCATCTTGAATTCAGGGATGCCGTAGCGAAGCAAGCCGCCGATGCGATCCGCTTTCTCGTAAACCGTGACCCAGTGTCCGGCGCGATTCAACTGCTGCGCAGCCGCGAGACCCGCGGGGCCGGAGCCAACCACGGCGACTTTCTTTCCCGTGCGGAATTTGGGCGGCTCCGGGCAGATAAAACCTTCTTCCCATCCGCGCTCGACGATGCTCTTTTCGATCTGCTTGATGGTGACTGCCGGCTCGTTGATGCCGAGGACGCAGGCGGCTTCGCACGGAGCTGGGCAAATACGGCCGGTAAATTCCGGAAAGTTATTCGTGGAATGAAGCTGGCGAAGAGCTTCCTTCCAGCGACCGCGATAGACGAGGTCGTTCCAGTCAGGAATGAGATTGTTTACTGGACATCCGGTATGGCAGAACGGCACGCCGCAATCCATGCAGCGTGCCCCTTGCGTGCGGAGCTTTTCTTCGGGAAAGTCCTGATAGATTTCGAACCAGTCGTTTACGCGTTCGATGACGGGCCGGCGCGTAGGTGTCTCGCGGCCATGTTCCATGAATCCTGTGGCCTTACCCATGCAGCGCCTCCGCGAGTTCGGGCACCAGCACGGGTTGGCCAGGGATGTATTGCTGGCGAGAGCGCGTGACGCCGAGCACTCGCTTGAACTCGTGCGGAAAAACTTTGATGAAGCGCGGCAGCGAATCCGGCCAGTTTTCAAGAATGTTTTGAGCGCGCTTGCTTCCGGTCAGTTCAGCGTGGCGCTGAACAAGGCCATACACGAGATCCACGTCGCGCCGCTCGATGACAGGCTCAAGATCCACCGCGGCCAGGTTGCACCGTTCCTCGGTGAAGTCGCCGCGTTCATCGAAGACATACGCGACGCCGCCGCTCATCCCTGCCGCGAAATTACGCCCGCATGAACCAAGCACGACCACCAGGCCGTTGGTCATGTATTCGCAGCCGTGATCGCCCACTCCTTCAACCACGGCGGTTGCGCCGGAATTCCGGACGGCGAAGCGCTCACCGGCAACACCGCTGAAGAATGCTTCGCCGCTGGTCGCACCGTAGAGAACGACGTTCCCTATGAGAATGTTTTCTTCGGCAGCGAACCGCGACGTTTTTGGCGGACGTACGATCAGACGGCCACCGGATAGTCCCTTGCCGACATAGTCGTTGGCATCACCTTCGAGCGTCAGAGTCACACCTTTGGCGAGAAATGCGCCGAAGCTCTGGCCCGCGGAGCCCTCGAAGTGGATGCGAATGGTGTCGTGGGGCAGGCCGTCCGATCCGTATCGCCGAGCGATTTCGCCGCTCAGCATTGCGCCCACAGTGCGGTGCACGTTGCGGACGCAGAGATTCACTTCAACTGGTTCGCGACGATCCAAAGCCGGCTGGGCTGCTGAGATGAGTTGATGATCGAGCGCCTGATCCAGTCCGTGGTCTTGAGCGTGTACGCAATGCCGTGCCACGCGGCCAGGAAGCGGCGGGTTGTAGAAGATCGCGGAGAGATCGACCCCCTTCGCTTTCCAGTGATCGACCGCAGGCTGCACGTCAAGCATGTCCACGCGACCGACCATTTCATCCACTTTGCGGAAGCCGAGGTCGGCCATGAACTGTCGCACCTGCTCCGCAACGAAGAAGAAGAAATTGATGACGTGTTCGGGCTGGCCGGAAAACTTCTTGCGCAGCTCGGGATCTTGCGTTGCGATGCCGACTGAACAAGTATTCAGGTGGCACTTGCGCAGCATGATGCAGCCCATGGCGACCAGAGGCGCAGTGGCGAAACCGAATTCTTCTGCGCCAAGCAGGGCCGCGATAACCACGTCGCGACCGGTTTGCAGCTTGCCGTCGGTCTGCACGCGAATGCGGCTGCGCAGATCGTTCAGAAGAAGCACTTGCTGCGTTTCGGCGAGGCCCAATTCCCACGGAATTCCTGCGTGCTTGATGGAACTGAGCGGGGACGCGCCAGTGCCTCCGCTGTCGCCGGAGATCAGGACAACGTCGGCGTGAGCTTTGGCGACTCCGGCAGCGACCGTGCCGACGCCGATCTCGGACACTAGCTTCACCGAAATTCGCGCCCGCGGATTCGTGTTCTTCAGGTCGTAGATCAGTTGCGCGAGATCTTCGATCGAATAGATGTCGTGATGCGGCGGCGGGGAGATCAGGCCGACGCCGGGGATCGAGTGCCGAAGGCGGGCGATGACGTCGTCAACCTTGTGACCGGGAAGCTGGCCGCCTTCGCCGGGCTTTGCGCCTTGCGCCATCTTGATCTGGAGTTCGTCAGCGTTGACCAGATAGTTCGTGGTCACGCCGAAGCGGGCTGAAGCAACTTGTTTGATCGCGCTGCGACGCCAGTCGCCGTTGTCATCTTTCTTGAAACGGTCTTCGTCTTCGCCGCCTTCGCCGGTGTTTGACTTACCACCGATCCGGTTCATGGCGATGGCGAGCGTTTCGTGGGCTTCTTTGCTGATGGAACCGAACGACATGGCTCCGGTGGTAAATCGCTTGACGATTTCTTTCGCAGGCTCGACTTGTTCGATCGGCACCGGCTTGCGCGCCTTCTTGATCTTCATCAGGCTGCGCAGCGTAGCGAGGTTCTGACTCTGCTGATCAATCAGGTCGGAGTATTCCTGAAAGGTTTTGAAGTTCCCGTCGCGGACGCTGTGCTGCAGTTTGCTGATGGTCAGCGGGTTCAGCAGGTGATACTCGCCGTTCACGCGGAAGTGATAACTGCCGCCGACTGCCAGTTCGGTATCGACCTCGGTAATGGAGCGGAAGGCGAATTCGTGCTTCAGTTGCGCTTCACGGGCCAGAACGTTGAGACCGACTCCGCCGATACGCGAAGTTGTCCCCGCAAAATATGCTTCGACCAACTCTTTGTTCAGGCCGATGGCTTCAAACACCTGCGCGCCGCGATAGCTTTGCAGCGTGGAGATGCCCATCTTTGAGAAAGTCTTGAGCAGGCCTTTGTTGACCGCTTTGATGAAGTGCTTGATGGCGACATCCGGCGTCATGCCGCCGGGGAGATAACCGCGCGCGGAGAGGTCTTCGAGGGTTTCAATGGTGAGATACGGATTGATGGCACTTGCGCCGTAACCGATCAGGAGCGCGAAGTGCATGACTTCGCGCGGCTCACCGGACTCGATGATGAGCGCGACCTGCGTGCGCGTTTCTTCGCGAACCAGCAGGTTGTGGACGGCAGCCAGCGCCAGCAAGCTCGGGATCGGCGCGTAGTCCTTATCTACACCGCGGTCAGAAAGAATCAGTAGCGTGTAGCCGGATTTCACGGCCAGGGATGCGCGCTTCGAAAGTTCATCTAACGCAGAGCGCAGGCCGGCCTCGCCATCAGCCGCGCGGAAAAGGGCAGGCAAGGTGATGGCCAACAAATCTCCGCGGGAGACCCGGCGTAACTTTTCGAGATCGCGATTGGTGAGAATTGGGTGTGGCAGCTTCAGGGTGTGGCAGTTCTCGGGAGTCTCGTCGAGGATGTTGCGCTCGGTGCCGATGTAGCTGATGAGCGACATCACCATCTCTTCGCGGATGGGATCGATCGGCGGATTCGTGACCTGCGCGAAGAGCTGCTTGAAATAATTGAATAATGGTTGAGGCTTGTCGCTCAGGCAAGCAAGCGGCGTGTCCGTTCCCATCGAGCCGACTGGTTCTTCACCCTTCGCGGCCATCGGCTCGATGATCATCTTCAAATCTTCGTCGGTGTAACCGAACGCACGCTGGCGCGAGGTAATTGTGGCGTGGTCCACGGCGTGCACGCGCATGGGTTCGGGAAGCTGGTCGAGCGTGATCTGGTTCTCTTTCAGCCAGTCGCCGTAAGGCTGGCGGGCTGAAAGCTGTTTCTTGATCTCTTTGTCGGAGATGATGCGACCCTCGACTGTATCGACGAGGAACATCTTGCCCGGCTGCAGACGGCCTTTTCTCTTCACCTTCTCGGGCGGAACGGAAAGCACACCCGCTTCTGAGGCCATTACCACGAGATCATCGTCGGTTACGACGAAGCGGCCGGGGCGCAAACCGTTGCGATCGAGGGTCGCTCCGATCACGCGTCCGTCGGTGAATGCGATTGCGGCAGGACCGTCCCACGGCTCCATCAGCGAGCAATGGTATTCGTAAAATGCGCGCTTCTCCGGCTTCATGTGCGGATTGCCAGCCCAAGCTTCCGGAATCAGCATGGCCATGACATGCGGCACCGCGCGGCCCGCCTGGAAGAGCAACTCGACTGCGTTGTCGAAGCTGGCTGAATCGCTGCCGCCTGGCTCGATGATCGGAAAAAGCTTCTTGATGTCATCGGCGAATAGCGGCGAATCGAGAATGGACTGGCGAGCGTGCATCCAGGCAACGTTGCCTTTCAGCGTGTTGATCTCGCCATTGTGCGCGACGTAGCGGTACGGGTGAGCCAGTTTCCAACTGGGGAATGTGTTGGTTGAGAAACGCTGGTGCACGAGACAAAGAGCACTCTCGGCGTCGGGATCGGAGAGATCCCCATAGAAGTTGGTGATCTGCGGAGCGAGCAGCAGGCCCTTGTACACGATGGTGCGACATGAGAGCGACGGAATGTAGAAGAATTCTTTGTCTTCGATGTCGGACTCTGAGATTTCTTTCTCGGCTCGCTTGCGAACCACGTAGAGCTTGCGTTCGAAGGAATCTTCGTCCATGCCTTCCGCACGGGCGACAAAAACCTGCTGAATATAAGGCTGCGAGGCGCGAGCAACGCGGCCAATGGCGTCGCCGTTGACGGGTGTGTCGCGCCAGCCGAGAACGCTTAAGCCTTCTTCGCGGATGATGCGCTCGAGAACGCCTTCGCAGTTGAGGCGCGGCTGCTTCTCCACCGGCAGAAAGGTCATGCCAACCGCGTATTCACCGGGACCGGGCAAAGTGAAACCTGATTCTTCGCATATGCGCGCGAAGAACTTGTGTGGGATCTGAATGAGAACGCCGGCGCCGTCGCCGGTTTCGGGATCGCATCCGCAGGCACCACGATGGGTCAGGTTGATGAGGACCTGAATTCCCTGCTCGATGATCTGATGGCTTTTTTCTCCGCGAATGCTCGCGACGAAGCCCATGCCGCAGGCGTCGTGCTCGTGTGCGGGATCATAGAGACCCTGTGCCGGCGGCAGACCGTTATTTGTTCTCCAATGCATTTAGAAAGCGGCTCTTGGCTTTAGCTCCCGCTGTTGCTGTTGGCAGAGCGGCTGGGAATACAATTCGCTCTCGGCTTCGAAGCCAAGAGCCAACAACCATAGCCAACGGCTGGGTTTCAGATCGCGCGCACCACGACCGTATATTCTTTGTTACAAGCATTTGAGGTAGAAAGTAAAATTCAGAATTTCGATGCGGCGGATGGAAAATTTTGGGAGAGCTGCGGAGCGAGTGTGGAAGGTGTGTTTAAGAAGTTTTTTCGATTTAACCGATTCAAAAACCAGCTAAAGAACGATGCTGCCCTCGGATAAGATTGTTGCTTCATGTCGTCCATGTCTCAGACCGGTTCGCGCTTTCCCCGAATGACAACGGGGACACGAATTACTGTCTGGCGTGGGCATGATTGAGCTGAACTGATAAGGAATCTGCTCAAGACCCACAGCCGAAGCGACCCGGCGGGTGGGTCTTTCGTTTGTGGGCAGGTTTCCGGCTAGGTTTAGTCTGGAACAGCGGTTTGGGAGCCAAGACATGATTGTCATGAAATTTGGCGGGACTTCGGTCGAGAGCACGGACGCGATCGAGCGCGTGGCCCGTATTGTCAGCAGCCGATTGAAGCTGTCGCCGGTCGTGGTGGTCAGCGCCATGGCGAAGGTCACCGATCAACTGGTTGCGATGGGCAATGCGGCGGCGGCGGGAGATTGTGATTCAGCACTCGAATCGTTGGAGAACCTTCGAGCCCGTCACCTTCGAACCGCCAGCGAACTTCTGGGAGCAAAGCGCAGTGCCAGCCTGGCCCCACGGTTGGAGAAACATTTTTCTGAGCTGGAAAACTTTTTGCGAGGGCTGGCTGCGGTGCGCGAGCTCACGCCACGCGGCAGCGACTATCTTCTTTCTTTTGGCGAACTGCTTTCCAGCATGATGGTGGCAGACGCGTTTGCGGTGCGGGGGTTGAGTGCGGCCTGGGTTGATTCTCGCGATTGTCTGGTAACCGATGCGACCCACACTCGCGCTGTGCCGCAGCTGGAGCCGACCCGAGTGCGTTGTAAGAAGAAGATTGTTCCGCAGGTATCGAAGAAGAAGATTCCCGTTCTTGGCGGGTTTATTGCGGCAACGGAAAGCGGGGTCCCGACCACGTTGGGGCGCGGAGGATCGGATTACTCTGCCGCGATCTTCGGCGCGGCGCTGGACGCGGAGGCAATCGAGATCTGGACCGACGTTGAGGGCATGATGACCACGGACCCGCGCATCTGTCCGGAGGCGCGGACCATCAAGCGAATTAGCTTCAATGAAGCGGCGGAACTGGCGTACTTCGGAGCAAAGGTGCTCCACCCGGCAACCTTGCTGCCGGCGATCCACAAGAACATTCCGGTTTACGTGTTGAACTCGCGCAACCTGAAGAGCACGGGTACAGAGATCACCGCACAGGCGCCGCCGAGTCGCGATACTTTCCGCGCGATCACGGCGAAGAAGGGCATCAGCATCGTGAACGTGGTGGCATCGCGAGGCGTGATGGTGCACGGTTTTCTGCGATCGGTTTTCGAGGCGCTTGACCGGCATGCTAGTCCGGTGGATATCGTGGCAATCTCGGAAGTGAGCATGTCATTCACGATGGAGACCAAACGGTTGCCTAAGACGCTGCTCGCTGAGTTACAGGAGATCGCCGACGTCAATTCTGAAGACCAGCAGGCGATCATTTGCCTGGTGGGCGAGGACATTCATGGCAAGCCCGGTATTGCCGCCAGCGTCTTCAATATCATTGCTGATGCAGGCGTGAACATCCGCATGATCTCTCAGGGCGCGTCAGAAATAAACATCAGTTTTGTGGTGAAGGAAGAGGATGTTCCGAGAGCGGTGCGCCATTTACACGGCTACTTCTTCCCGGAGAGCACAAAGCAGTCGCATAAGAAGAATGGAGCGGCGCGGTCGAGGGCGAACGGTTCTGGCACGAGGGCATTCAAAAGCCGGGCTGTGGCTGCATCAGGGCATGAAATTTCTCCAGCTTCGAGAGTTTAATTGCAAAATGAATTCAGTCACACAAGTTGCTGATCGCGAGAACATTGTGTCGAACCAAGACGGCAAAACTTTGAACGTTGCCATAGCGGGTTTTGGCACGGTTGGCAGTTCAGTGGCGCGGATACTCACCGAGAGCGCACCCGCAGGTTTGCGCCTTACGCAAATCTGTAACCGGAATTTCAAACGCAAGCAGGTTGATTGGGTCACTTCTGGTGTCCGCTGGACCGATGATTTTGACGATCTTCTCTCGTCTGATGCGGACATCGTCGTGGAGCTCATTGGTGGGCTCGAACCCGCCGGCACCTGGGTTCGGAAGGCGCTAATGTCCGGGAAGTCCGTTGTCACTGCGAATAAGCAGTTAATTGCGCGGTACGGATCTGAACTGGTTCGGCTGGCGCGGGAGCATGGGCAACATCTCGCTTTTGGCGCTTCTGTGGCTGGCGGAGTTCCCGTCATTTCCGGATTGCAGGAAGGCCTAGCAGGGGACGAACTGATCCGGCTGTGCGGAATTCTGAATGGGACCTGCAACTACATCCTTACGCGAATCGAAAGCGCAGGAATTCCTTTCAGCGAGGCGCTGAAAGAAGCCCAGAAGCTTGGGTTCGCAGAAGCCGATCCGACTGAAGATGTCGAAGGGCTGGATGCGCGCGCCAAGCTGACCATTCTGGCACGCACCGGGTTGAGGGTTTCGGTTGATGCGGAGGCTATTCAGGCGGGATCGATTACCGCAATCGAACCCGTGGACTTTGAATACGCCAAGCTGCTGAACTGCACGATTCGACAGATTTCGCGAGCAGAAAAAACTCCTGAGAAACTGTTCGCGACAGTCCAGCCAACTCTTGTGCATGGGTCGTCACCCCTGGCTGCGGTTGAAGGCCCGCAGAACCTCGTGATGTCCACCGGGAAGTATGGCGGCGAGACGGTGTTCGCGGGACATGGAGCTGGCGGGAATGCAACTGCCGTGGCGGTCGTTTCGGACCTGATTTCTATTGCTCGCTCGCGTCAGATCAATGGAGTGGCCCTAGATGAGGCGCGGGTTTCAAAGCTTCCGGTCAGCGCGGACTTCACCTCGCGTCACTATCTGCGTTTTACGGTGAAAGATGAACCGGGCATCATAGCGTCGCTGGCTGCGATTTTCTGCCGGCTGGGGATTAACATCGATTCGGTATTCCAGAAAAGTGGGTATTCGAAATCGAAGCTGCCGTTTGTGATTACGCTGGAGCCCTGCAGGAACTCACTGGTCGAAGAAGCTCTCAAGTATGTTGCCGAGTTGGAATTCCACGTTCAGCCCTGCCTGAACCTGCCGATCCTGGATTGACCGCGGGTTGCAACTCCGTTCGCTGAAGATTTTGTGCGGGATGGATCAAGAAGCATTAACCACAAAGGGCGCGAAGGTACAGCAAGGACTTGGGATGATCTCGCCTTTATTCCTTCGTGCTCCTTTGTGTCCTTCGTGGTTGTTTAGCGGCAGAGATCACGCGAATTGCGGCACGCCGTATCCATCCGGCATGAAGCCGACGCGCTCCATGGCGAGCTGCGCTTCCGGGTTGCGCATGAAGGTGTTCCACACGAATTGGGTGCGGGCGTTTTCCGCCATCAGCATACTGATGCCTGCGTCGATGCCCAGCACGTATTTGCTCGACCAGCCGGTCAGCGGGTTGAAGGCATCCACGAACCCATACTTCTTCCAGATCTGGCTGCCGTAGTGCGCGCGCAGGTTCTTGAGCGAGCTGATGGATTCCGCATAGGTAAACGGGAGAGAGCCGGCGCATGCCGCGGGAACCAGGCTGCCATCGATCGGCCCGAGAAGGGGCGGCCCACCCCAGGCTACGTAACCCGTACTGGAATCAGAAGCGGTGATGCCCCAAACGTCGCCCGAGAAACAGGGGAACTTTTCGGCCAACTCTGCGCAAAATTCGCGGTGGGCGTGCGAGGCAACTACCGAGTTCTCGAAATAGTTGGCGTAATCGTCGTGCTTGTCGCGGAAGTCGTACCATGCATGCGAGAACTGGTGCACAAACAGCGGCGCGGGTGAGGAGATGTACTGCTTGCCGCCGTAAATCATCTTGGGACGCCGGATCGCATGCCATGAGTCGGCCGAAATCGGGTACGTAGGCGAACCGATGGCCAGCAGGTAAAGCATCATGGACTCGCAGTATGAATCCCAGTGGAAGCGGCTGAATCCCTTTTCAGGCTTCCAATCGAGCGCGAACGTCTTGCCGCCGTTGAGCGCCCAAGGCCACTCAACGCGCTCGAAGATTGCTGTCGCATCCTCCTGGATAGCACGCGATCCGAAGTACTCGCGGCAGGTGAGGACACCGCACAGCAGAATCGCATTATCGATCGGCGATATTTCGGAGCGGCGGGCACGCTCGCCATTGGATGGAACCACAAAGTGATAGAAGAAGCCGTGTTCAAGCTCCGGGCACGAAGCCAGGAAGCGCAGGGTCTGGGCGACGCGATCTTCGATTTCAGGCTGGGGGCGGAAACCGCGTTTGTGGCCGATGCACAAAGCCGTCAAGCCGAAGCCTGTAGCAGCGATGCTGGCGATCCCGACCGAGCCATGGCCGTCGGCATCGGCTTTGTCCATGATGAGGCCGGTGGCGGGATGCGATTCGTTCCAGAAAAAATCAAAAGCAGTGCGTTCGAGCTGCTCAAGCAGGCGCTCGTCGCTCAGGGCGGAATCGAGGGGGAGGGCAGTCGAAGCCAGAGCTTTTCCTGCAAGCGGAAGAACTGCGGCCCCGGTCAGCGCCACGCGAAGGAATTGACGGCGGGTCGGATTCATTTACAAACGAATTGTTCTCTGATTATCCACGAACTCTTGATATTCAGCGCTGTGGACGAGCGGCAAAAATGGAATTTTTGCTGCCCGCCATGAATTTTTTTTACGAATGTTGCTCCGCGCCGGAGCAAAGTTTCTCTTTACGCATGTTGTATCGCGCTCCAGCGCAAGTCAAAGAAATGCGGCGGGCCGGAATAACCTGCGTAATTAAGACGAACCCCTTAACTTCTCAGCGAGAGGATGCCTGCGGGGAGTGTTTATAATCTGCGGTGGCCGGACCGCTCATTATGGGCTGGGTCGCCGTGGTCAAACCTTTGCACCTGTTTTGAGCATCTTTGCTGACGCCATCGCGTCAGCTGACACCGCGCCAGTCATATTGTTCAAGTCTTAGGATTCGGGAAAATGCAACAAAATGAGAGCTTTTGGAGCAGCTGGAAGGAACGGCTTTCGGCCCTACGCAACGTTCCCCCCGTCCTGAAGATTGTCTGGCAATCCGGCCCGGGCGTGGTCGCGTTTGGTGTCATCGCCCGAATCATCGCCGCCCTGTTGCCGGTCGCGCTCGGATACATCCCCAAGCTCATCATCGACATTCTCGAGCACAGCTTGCGTACTCATGAACCAGTCACACAGAGGCTGTGGTGGCTGGTAGGTGCGGAGTTTGGTCTCGCGGTCCTGAGCAGCATTGTCACGCGAATGATCGACTACTCCGACGCGCTGCTCGCGAACAAATACACACGACACGTCAGCATTGAAGTCATGAAGCATGCCTCGGCGCTGGACCTCACCGCGTATGAAGACCCCATTTTTTATGACCGGCTGGAGCGAGCGCGAGTGCAGGCTACGGATCGATTGGTCATGATTCAATCCATCGGGCGACTGGAGTTGCAAATCATCACGGCAATCGGCTGGTCGGTGGCGGTCATGATTTACTCGCCCTGGCTCATGCTGCTGCTGGTTGCGGCCGTACTGCCGGCGTTCATTGGTGAAACACACTTCGCATTCCTCGGCTACGCCAAAAATTTCCGGCAGACTCCGATCAAGCGGCAGCTGGACTACCTCCGCCAGGCCGGAGCCACAAAGGAAGCAGCGAAGGAACTCAAGCTTTTCAGTCTGAGCCGGTTTTTTACCGAACGTTTTGCGAAGCTCTCGGACATCGTTTATCAGCAGGACGTAAGTCTCGCAAAGAAGCGGCTGGGAATGGGCTCGGCTCTCTCCTTTATTAGTACCGGCGGATACTATGGCGCGTATGCGTACGTGATCTGGCGGACGATCGCGGGGCGCTGGAGCATCGGTACCTTCTACTTCCTTAGCACGGCTATTCTGCAAGCCAGCAGCAATATCCAGCAGGTGTTTTCGACACTGTCCGGCATTGCCGACCAGGCTCTCTTCCTCACTGACCTGCTGGCGTTCTTCGAGATGAAACCCACCATTCGCTCGAAGCCTAACGCCCTCCCTGCGCCACGTCCGATCCAGCAAGGCTTCGAGTTTCGTAACGTTTCGTTCCGCTATCCCGGCACCGAACGTTTGGTGATTCAACGCCTGAACTTCACGCTTCATCCCGGGGAGCGGGTTGCCCTGATCGGCGAGAACGGGCAAGGCAAAACCACCATCGTAAAGCTCATCACAAGGTTGTACGACCCCAGTGAAGGACAGATTCTGCTCGACGGCGTTGACCTGCGCGAGTACGACCTTGAAGACCTCTATCGCGAGATCGGCGTCATCTTCCAGGATTTCATGCGATACGAAATGACGGCACGGGAGAATATTGCGGTCGGAAAAATCGAGGAGCTTTCGAATAAAGTGACGGTTGAAGCCGCAGCCCACAAGAGCCTGGCGGATGAAGTGATTGCACGCTTGTCCGGCGGCTATGAACAGATGCTCGGACGGCGGTTTGAGGGCGGGGTCGACCTCTCGGGCGGCGAGTGGCAAAAGCTGGCTCTCGCCCGTGCCTACCTGCGGAATTCGCAGCTTCTGATTCTGGACGAGCCCACAGCCGCCCTTGATGCGCGCAGCGAGTACGAGGTGTTCCAGCGCTTCTCGGAATTGACCTCGGGCAAGATGGCGTTGTTCATCTCGCATCGCTTTTCTACGGTGCGAATGGCAGACCGCATTGTCGTGCTCGAAAACGGCAATATCGCGGAAGAGGGCAGTCATGAGAAGCTGACGCGCACGGGCGGGCGGTACGCCGAGATGTTCGAGCTACAGGCCGCCAGCTATCGCTAAAGATCTAAATGCCGCAGAACACACATATCGAAATGGCTGAGGCCGAAGCGGCCCGCATACAGGAGCAGACGCGAGCGACGCCTGAGTTCGATGCCCTGCGCAAGAATGCGGAGGAAGTCTCACACCGGCTCGCGTGGAATCCTGGAGTGCATTCATCTGGGTTCTTTTCCAGCCGATGGAGCGCGATGGCGGCGACACTGAAACCAGTGCTTGAAAAGGTAGGCCGCCGCGGGCGCAAGCTGCCGGAGTCAGAAGACCTTCGCTGGTTGCGCGAGAACCTGCACATGCTGTGGGCTGAGTATTGGAATACCGGAAGCGCATTCAAACAATTGCGCAGGCTGCCCCATGTGCTTACTCCTCGTGGTACGACAATCCCGCGCGCGGCGGCGGTTGCGGAAGCTTATCTTTACGCGGCTGACTTTAACTTCAGTGAGTCAGGATTCAGCGTTTACGTCAGCACATTTCAAGAAACTACAGTGCTGAAGTTTCGCGAGTTGTGGGCGATTGTTCCTGCCATGGAACTTACGCTGCTCGAGCAAATCGCAGCGCGCTGCAAAAATGTCTTTGACGAGAACGCGCCTTCGCAGTCGATCGGCGCATGCATCAAGAGCCTGATCGACATCAATCAACTGCAATGGAAGGAAGTGCTCGAACCGCAGATTGCCTTTGACCGAATTTTGCGCCAGGACCCTGCGGGGGCTTATCCGCGCCTGGACTTCGAATCGCGGAACCTCTACCGGGAAAAACTGGTCAAAATCGCGGAGCGATCCGATGCAACCGAGATGGAGGTCGCGACGCAGGCGCTTGAAATGGCGCGGCAGGCACAGGAGCGTCCGGTGGAAGATCCGCGCGTCGCGCTTCGGGAGTCGCACATCGGCTACTACCTGCTGGCGGAGGGCGCAACAGAATTGCGTCAGCGCATCGGCTTCCGGCCGACGTTGGCGTTCAAGATCAGAATGCTGCTGCGGAAGCATCCCGATGAGTTTTATCTTCCGGGTATCGAAATTCTTACGTTTGGGTTGATGTCGCTGATCGTGCTCCTCCTGACCAGCACGTTTACGCCGCCGAGCCTGATCCTGCTTTCCATGCTGACGCTGCTGCTGCCGTGCTCTCAGGCGGCGGTCCAGCTCATGAACTACCTGACCACGACGCTGCTCCGTCCGGAAATTCTTCCGAAGTTCGATTTCGCCAAGGAGATTCCGGAGGATTGCACCACGCTGGTTGCCGTCCCCGCGCTTTTGCTGAACGAAAAACAGGTTCGGCGTCTGGTCGAAAACCTGGAAGTCAGGTTTCTGGGCAATCACGATCGAAATTTGCACTTTGCGTTGCTCACCGACCTGCCCGATTCTCCAGTGCCGTCGCGGGAGGATGATCCGCTCGTAGATTTAGCGGGCAATCTGATTAAGGAGCTCAACGAGAAATACGCCGGGATGAAGATGGGATCTTTTCTGATGCTGCACCGGCATCGCATCTACAATCCGCGCGAAAAAGTTTGGATGGGATGGGAGCGCAAGCGCGGCAAGCTGATGGACCTTAACAAGCTGCTTACCCGCGAGCGCGACAGCTTCCCGGTCAAAGTCGGCGATCTTGCGGTGCTGGCTGAAGTCAGCTTTGTGATAACGCTTGATGCGGATACAGAGCTGCCGCGCGGATCTGCGCATCGGCTGATTGGGACTTTGGCGCATCCGTTGAATCGCGCGATTATCGATCCCGACAAGAATATTGTTGTCGCCGGATATGGGATTCTCCAGCCACGAGTTCGCATCAGTGTGCACAGCGCCGGCAGCTCACGGCTTGCGAATATCTATTCGGGCCAGACCGGATTCGACATTTATACGCGCGCGGTTTCGGACATTTATCAGGACCTTTACGGCGAGGGAATTTTTGCTGGCAAAGGAATTTATGAAGTCGAAACCGTGCACCGCGTTCTCGACCGGCGATTTCCCCAGAATGCTCTACTCAGCCACGACCTGATCGAGGGCGCCTATGCGAGAGCGGGCCTGGTCACGGACGTTGAAGTCATCGAAGATTATCCTTCGCACTACAGTGCATACAACCGGCGCAGGCACCGCTGGCTTCGCGGGGATTGGCAGATCACCAGTTGGCTGTTTTCCCGAGTACCTGACGAAACCGGGCGTAAGGTGCCGAACCCCATCTCGCTGGTTTCGCAGTGGAAGATTCTGGATAACCTTCGCCGCAGCCTGGTCGATCCCGCGACATTTCTACTGTTCGTGCTGGGATGGCTCGTGCTTCCGGGATACGCGCGCAGCTGGACACTGGCCGCCGCATTCATTCTGTTTATGCCGGTATGGTTCGAGTTCCTGTTCACTCTGGTGCGCTCGATTGCAGAACAAAAGGTTTCGGTTGCGCGCGAAGCCGTTACGGCGCTGTTCAACTCGAATGTCGGCACTCTGCTGACCATCATTTTCCTTCCGCACCAAATGCTGGTTTCGCTGGATGCTGTGGTTCGCACCTTGATTCGCCGGGTTTTTACCCGTCAACGACTGCTGGAGTGGGAGACGGCGGCCGAGGCCGAGTCTGGCACCAAACGCACTCCCGTCGATACCTATTTGAACTGGATGCCGGTGATTGCAATCCTGCTTGGGCTGATCGTGTTCCTTGTGCGCAAGCCTGCGCTGGTTGCCGCTGTCCCCGTGCTGGCCTTGTGGGCCTGCAGTAAGCTGGTTTCGAAGTGGCTGGACAGTCCAGCATTTCTCCCTGAGGCAGAAACATCCGACAAGGATCGCGTCTTCCTCCGTCGCTGCGCGCTTTACACCTGGCGCTACTTCGCAGAATTCAGCACGCAAGAGCACAACTGGCTCATCCCGGACAACGTTCAGCAGGAGCCTTATCGGGTGGCCGCTCGGGTTTCTCCGACCAATGTAGGTTTTCTATTAAACGCGCGCCAGGTTGCATGCGAATTTGGATATTTGACCCTCGCGGAATTTATCGAGCAGACGGCGCATACTTTAGAAACAATGCGCAAAATGCCCCGAAACCGTGGCCACCTCTACAACTGGTACGACACGCGAACACTCGAACCTTTGCCGCCGCTGTTTATCTCCACCGTCGATAGCGGGAACCTCGTTGCTTCGCTCTGGACGCTTCAGCAAGGCTGCCTCATGCTCCTCGGAGAACCGATTCTGAAGCAACAAACCGCGGAGGGCTTCCTGGACTACCTGCAGGAACTAACCGAGGAGGGCGGATTTCCCGGACGAGTGCTTTCCAAAATTCAATCCCAGGCACGCGGCGAGAATTGGGCTGTGTCGCTTTTGAAGTTTCCGCCAGCAGCGCTGGCACGAATCGCGAGCGATCAAAAGCACGGTGCGAACGAGAATGTCCGTTGGCTGGCTGCCCAGGCGCAGGTGCGGCTGAGTCAGTTCCGGCGAACTCTAGTTAAGTTGACACCGTGGATGCTGCCGGACTTCGTTCACCTGCAAAAGGACGGGACTATCCAACTGCCGCGGCCGGACGTTAAGCTGAAGGACCTACCGGATGTATTGACGCGGCTTGCCACTCGGCTCCATGTAGCTCTTGAATCGAGTATAACGGACCGGGAAAAGAAAGCTTCGATAGAGCGACTGCTATCGTTGGTCTCGGGCGCGCGAATGGATTGCGTTCGATTGATGCAGGACCTGCAGTCATTGGCGGCTGATGCTGAAAAGCTCGCGCAGGAAATGGAGTTCGGATTCTTGTGGAACCGGCAACGGAAGCTGATGTCGATCGGTTTCGAAAGCGAGAAGAACCAAACCCACTCGGCTTGCTACGACCTCCTGGCGTCGGAAGCGCGTCTTGGCACTTTTATAGCTGTCGCTAAGGATGAAATCCCTTCGGAAACCTGGTTCTTCCTGGCACGCGCGCACACGACAGAGCATGGACGCCCGGTGTTGATTTCATGGACGGGCACGATGTTCGAATACCTGATGCCCACTTTGTGGATGAGAAGCTATCCCGGTACGTTGCTGGACCGCTCGCATCGCGCGGCGGTGCTTTCACAAAAGGAGTTCACTGAGCCGAAGAGAATTCCCTGGGGAATTTCCGAGTCTGCATATGCCGAGCGCGACGATGCCGAAAATTATCGCTACCATGCGTTTGGCGTTCCGCAATTAGCCATCTTTCACGGCGATGTCGACGCTTTGGTGATCTCTCCATATTCAACCTTCCTTTCGCTAAATTTGCACACTGGGGAAGCATTGAAGAACTTGCGCCGAATGCAGCGTGATGGATGGTTCAGCACTTACGGGTTCTACGAAGCTGCCGACTTCACGGCCACGCGCGACCGCGCCTGGGGACATGACCCTGAACTAGTCCGATGCTGGATGGCCCACCATCAGGGGATGAGCCTGCTTGCGCTTGCCAATTTGTTGTTCGCCGGAGTCGTCCAATCGTGGTTCCACGCGCACCCGCGAGTGCAGGCCACGGAACTTCTGCTGCATGAGCGCCCGGTCAATTACGTTCCCTCTCAGGCCAGCGTCGCCGTTTAGTGAAACACCTGATGTCCTTCTGATTCTCACGCAGTTCGCTGGTTCTGCTGTAATCGCTTCAGGAGCACCTGATGCGACTTTTCATCTTTCCGGCTGTTGTGTTGGTCACGTCACATTTATTCGCCGGCACGGTTCCAGCCAGTAATCACGTCTTCATTGTGCTCGAGGAAAATCACAGCTATTCCAGCGTGATTGGTAATTCGGCGATGCCCTACCTCAACAGCCTGGCCAAGAAGTATGGCTTGGCCACGCAATACTATGCCAGCACCCATCCTTCGATTGGTAATTACTTCATGCTTACGACGGGTCAGGTAATCACCAACAATGACAGCTTCTGCAGCACCATCACTCAAGACAACGTGGTACGGCACTTGCTGACCGCCGGCAAGACGTTCAAGTCTTATGCGGAGAGCCTGCCGTCAGTCGGGTACACCGGCTGTGGCAGCTATCCCTACGTCAAACGACACAATCCGATCGCGTATTTTTCCGACGTCGCCAACAGCAGCGAGAAATACAATCTGGTTCCTTTCAGCCAATTCTCAAAGGACCTAACGAACGGCAACCTGCCAAACTTTTCGTTTATTGTTCCAAACCTGTTGCACGATGCGCATGACGGCCCTCTCGGTACGGCCGATCTGTGGCTCAAGACAAACATCGCGCCACTTATTGCCAGCACGACATTTCAGAAGGGTGGGATTCTGATTATTGTCTTCGACGAGAGCGTCGACACCGATAAACAGCACGGTGGAGGGCACGTAGTGTCAATCGTGGTTGGGCCAAAGGTGAAGCCGGGATATCGGTCAACGGTCCTTTACCAGCACCACAATTCGCTCAAGACGCTGATGAAAGCCCTCGGACTCAGCAGCTATCCGGGAGCGGCCAGCACGGCCGCACCCATGAACGATTTCTTCTACTAACATCAGAAGCTGCCGGCCTCCGCAACGGAAGCTGGCGGCTTCCATGAAAGCGCGGATTTGCCCTGACGCAGCAGGTCAACGGAGCGCTTTGGGTTGATCAAATGCCGACGGCCATCTTCGCTGGCGGTTGCGCCATCCCGTATCAATTGGATCACCTTCTGAGGGGATAGCGACGGATCAAGGGCAAATAACTTGGCCGCAAGACTGGTGACGTTTGGCGAAGCCATGGACGTGCCGGAGAGCTTCAGCTTTGCGCCTCCCGGAACAAAGCTTTCGACATCGTAGCCGTCCGCATCCACAACCACCGTCGGGCCGTAGCTGGTAAATGAGGTCTCGTCGCCGGCCTGGTTTACTGCACCCACCGCGATCAGGTTCGGCAAACGCAGTCCGGCGGGCACATCCTGCAGGAAGCTGGCATCGCTGTCGCTATTTCCTGCGGCGCACACGAACAAAGTGTTTGGAGCATTCTTGATCGCTGCCTCCACACCGTCATGCCAGATCGCATATAACTCGGCTGCACGCTTCTTGCGCTCTTCAGGATCCGCCGGGCCGCCGGTTTTCGAAAGCCAGAGCTCAAACTCGCTCGGATCGTCTCCCCAGCTCATATTGACCACCCGCACATTTCGCGTACGGAAGTAGTTCGACATTTCCATGAAATCGGCCGCGATCTTGCGGGTCCACTCCGGCGTGGGCTGAAACGGGAAGTCGGGAAGTTGATCGTTAAAACGTGCCACGACCAGCCGCGCGGCAGGATTGCCTCGCACCGCAATGCCTGCAACGTGGGTCCCGTGAATGTAGAAACCGATGACCTTTTGCAGTTCACTGCGTTGGTGCATCTGGTCGGGGGTGAATGTGCTCATTTTTTTTTGCAGGGCTTGGGCTTCGGGAGAATCGACACCGTTCTCCAGGTCCAGGCGGCCCTTGAGCTCATTGCGAAAAGTTGGGTATTCCTTCTGCTGCGCCTCGGTCAGTGGATACAGCCAATCGTGGGAAACGCCGCCGTCGTCGAGAAACGCAAGTCCATGACTGCCGCTGGGCGTGGGATTCGGATCAGTAAACACTTGACCATCGAAGACAGAAACATCGACGCCCGAGTCCCAGATACCGACCAACACCGGAGTCAGCTTATCGGCTGCGGTAAGCGTGACCTCTCGCGCTTCCCAGATGTCGGGTTTTGTGACGTTGTGCGCCGAAACATATGCTCCAAGCACCTGAATGCGCGCGTTGTTGAGTGGCAGGTCGAATTGCAGCGCCCTTCGCACGGCGATCAGATCCGCCGCTTCTTCGCCATTCAGCGCTTTTGACTTCTCCGCTGCGGGATCAATCTCCGTTTTTACGAACGCGATTAGAGAGGCCTTGCTGCGGAGCTTGGCGCCGGCCCACGCCGCCTTCATCGAATCCTGCACTACGTCCCAGGGAAGTTTGTTTACCACGTCACCGTAGTTTTTGGTGAAGGCCTGCTCGTAGGCGGTGCTGCTAGTACTGTTTGTCTCGATTGCCGCCTTCAACTCCGATTCGGCAAAAAGGCCCGTGGTGAGCCGCGCCGATGGCTTGTCTTCGAGCGCCCGCATCGCCTTCACGGTTTCGAGCGCGGCTTTGTAGTCACCCGTGAGCTGCTGCAAATCAAGCCGGGTAGCAAGAAGTTGCCGCATGGAGGCTTTGTCGGCGATTTCATAATCACGGAGCACGCCTTCAATGTCAGATTGAACTTTGGCGGCGAAGGCGTTGAACGTGTTCGCATCTGCCTGCACCAGCTCTGATGCAGGGAGCGAAATCGGGTACGAAAATCGCGGAAGGTCAGCCTGGCTTGTTACCTTTTTCTTTGCGGAGTTTTGCGCGACGGCGCAAGAGACGATAAGACACAAAACAACTGCGTGAATGCGGACCTTGGACATTTGGACCTCAGTGAGAGTGGACTCAGGAGTGTACCGCATCACGGTCTAGACCGAAGGGTGCTAGTCAGTGAAAACGACGGACTGCAAGCTTGTAATGTCGAAGCGCTTGCGGCAACGCATGTTCTTGCAGCCCATTACGTCATCTTTGCGAAGCATGTAGGACTTGGCTTTTGCGAAGCGCGCCCGGTCGCGGTCGTCGGCGTGACGCGGCAGTTGCGGCTTCTTGGTGCGCACCAGCCAGGTCACTTCGTAGTCCGCGGATTGATGACAATGCGGACAGTTCAGGGTTGCAGGTTTTTTCTCGGGCCGCTCGTTAAAGAAATCGCGTTCTTCCATGCCATTCTCGGATGCTGCAGTTGATTATTCCACATCAGCGGGACGGCGGCGACTGGCAGGCGGTGAGTTACACTCGGGACGAATGCCAAAGAAGCCCAAAAAGAAGAGATTCCGCGCCATGGAAGCGGTAAAAGCGCTGGCGCGAGAACGGATTGGAAGTCCCCCACCGGAGAAGGTCGTTCCTGATCGCAAGAAGGAACAGAGGCGCAAGGAAAAACATAAGCCGACGCTGGGCAAGTTGCTGGAGGCGGAAGAATAGTTCAGAAGTCAGAATTCAGAAGTAAGAATTCCAGAGTTCAGCCGACGTCGCCATTGGGGCATGCCTTGAACAAACTTAGGAATCCGCCGCGCGGGATGGATGCTCGAAATTGGTACATTTCGTGTTCGTACTGAATCAGAACTGGTGTTAAAAAGCCGCCGCGTAACACCGGGGCGGCTGCTGGCGTCTGGATTCGAGTTTCAGTTTCCGGACTGTCCTGCTGCTGCCCAGGACCTTGTCCAGGAGTGGCGTGTCCAGAGATGTAGCATTTGAAACGCAAAACTGAAGCGGAGTTGACCGCTTGGGTTCTTCGAACGAAATACGCACGCCTCCGAAACCGCAAGGCGGGTGGGCGGGTGAGGGCACCCGCCCCTACGTGAGCATCGTGGCTTCGATCTTTCTGGTCGATTAACGCAGGCCGCCGGCGATGACGAGGGTCTCGCCGGTGATCCATTGCGCATCGTTCGAGGCGAAGAACGCCGCGGCCGGGGCGATGTCCTCTACCTGGCCGATGCGGCCGAGTGGAGTCTGGGCTTCGATCTGCTTCCGGAGATCGCTGCTATCGAATCCGGCTGCCTGCACGCCTTCGGTCACGACCATCCCTGGATTGATGGCATTCACGCGAATCTTGCGCGGGCCAAGTTCGTTCGCGAGTGTGCGGGTGATGGAGTCCACTGCTCCTTTGGTTCCGGTATAAACGGCGGAGTTTGGCGGCGCGAGGGTACTCACGACCGAACTGATATTGATGATGCTGCCGCCATCGGGGCCAAAATAGCCTGCGGCCTTTTTCGAGGCCAGCAGCAGGCCGAGCACGTTTGTGTCAAATTGTTTGTAGAAGAGTTCCTCAGTCACGTCGGTGATGGGAGACCATTCGTAAATTCCGGCGTTGTTGACGAGGATGTCGAGCTTGCCGAAAGCTTTTTTGGTTTCGGCAAAGATGCGATCGACATCTGCGCCTTTGGCAACATCGCCCTGGACCGCAACCGCCTTGCCGCCCTTGCTGGTGATCTCTTTGACGACCCGGTCCGCGCCTTCCTTGCTCGACGCGTAATTGACGACGACGGACGCGCCCTCGGAGGCCAACTGCTTGGCGATTGCCGCGCCGATTCCCTTGGAAGCTCCGGTTACGATTGCCACCTTTCCCGTAAGTCTGCCTGACATTGATCTTCTCCTTGGTACGAATTTGAACGTTATTCTGTACTTATCGGTACAGATGTCGAAGAAGAAGCACAGGATTCATTTTGTACTGACTGGTAGGAAAATAACGTCTAAAATAGAAGCATGCCGCGGAAGTCACAACATGGGACGCTCGGCCGGCCACGAGGTTTTGATGCCGACAAGGCTCTGGACCGCGCCCTGAAAGTATTCTGGCGAAAGGGTTATGAAGGCACGTCGATAACCGATCTGACCAGGGCCATGTGTATCAACAGGCCGAGCCTTTACGCGGCTTTTGGGGACAAGGAAGCGCTGTTTCGCAAGGCGCTCGAGCGTTACGAGCAAGGCCCCGTCAACTTCATGCGGGAGGCTTTGAACGAGCCTACAGCGCGCGGAGTGGCTGAGCGTCTGCTGTTCGGCGCGGTGGAAAGCATGTGCCCCGCTCGCGCTCCACAAGGATGCATGCTGGTGCAGGGCGCGCTGGCTGCGGGAGACGATGCCGAACCGGTGCAGCGGGAACTGGCGCAGCACCGTGAGGCGGGAGTTGCGGCCCTCACCCAGCGTCTGCGCCGCGCGAAGAAGGAACGAGATCTTCCGGCCGACGCCGATCCTGCTGCGCTCGCGCGGTATCTGATGACGGTGATCAACGGCATGGCGGTGCAGTCGGTGAGCGGGGCGACTCCGGCGGATCTGCGGAAGGTGGCGGAGACGGCGTTGAGGAGCTGGCCGGGGTGAGTACTCACCATGGAGGCGCGGAGGCACGGAGAATCAAGACATTTCTTCACCACAGAGACACAGAGTCACAGAGAAAACCTTTAAGAGTGCGGCATGACACGAAGAAGATGGAACGACTGATGAGAATTGCACTCCGAACAGGAATGTCCGACCCCACGTGCCCTACAGTCCCGCGGTGCGGTGGCGGATGCCCATGATTTTGAATTCCACCAACTGGCTGGGCGAGGGGTGTTGATATCCCGCCTGGTTTACCTTTTCGATAAACGCTGAGTCGATGTGGTGAATGCGGAAGTTGATCAGGTCCTCGGCGGCGAGGCTGGTGTATCCAGCTTTCGAGAGGTCCTCAATCTGATCGGCGTTGACGTTGAAGATGCGGAAGCTGACGAGATGGTCGGCATCGAGCCCTTTGAACCCCAGGCCGGCCATCTGGCGAACAAACTCTGGGCTGACGCCATGAATCTTGAAGGCGATCAACTGGTCGGCGCTTAAATTCGAGTAACCCAGGCGCGACATCTCCTGCGAAAACTCCGGCGTTACCTGATGAATGCGCATGGCCACTAGCTTGTCGAGTTCAATGCCAGGGAAGGCCGCGCGCGTTTGCCTGATGTACTCGGGCGTGACGTGGAAGATGCGGTACTGCACCAGATCGTCGAGCGAGGGGTTGGTTACGCCAACTGCTCTCAGGCCTTCGACCTGTTCGCGATCGACGTTGAAGATGCGGCCTGCGATGACCTTGTCGAGGTCGGGATGGAAGCCAAGATCGCGAAGCTCCTTTATATAGGCGCGGGTCACGTCGATGGTGGCGAGCACGAAAGACTTCGACTCGGCGTTGGAGAAGCCCATCTGCTTCAAATCGGCGAGGAATTGCCGGTTAGCCGCAAAGGTGAATTCACCGTATCCGAGGCCCACGTTGAATGTACCCTCGAATTGGAACGTGCCCGCTTCCCTCTCCAGGCGAAACTTCACCGGAATGTGCGAGCCCTGAATCGAGGCCGGGTCGAGTCCCTTTAGATCGCCGGCGCTGAGCGGCCGATCGACTCCGCCATTTTCTCCAGAGCAAGTGAATCGGAATTGCAGCAGGCTGGCATTCTCGCGCGAAGGTTCTGCGCTCCAGGTGCCACGGTCTTTGCATTCGGCGGCAGCGGCCAAGCTGAGCAGCAGGATGATGGAGGATGCAGCAGCGGTTTTAAGCATGGTTCTCATGGCGATCTCCGAGGGCGGACTGGCAGACAAGGGTTAGACGCGGGAGGGCGAAGGGGGTCAACAGCGATAAAAAAGCTTGAGAAAATTGTGAATCCGCTTATATGTATATACATCTATTTCGCTATGACGGGAACGCAAATCCCAACCTTGGTTTGCATGTGCAGTAATGTGAGGCGGGCGGCGCGGGTGTTGACGCAGCTTTATCAAGAAGCGATGCGGGCAACGGGGTTGAGCTCGTCTCAGTTCACGATTTTGCAGGCGCTGAGCCGCACAGGCGAAATTACGCAGGGGCGGCTGGGCGAGATCCTGGCGATGGACAGCACCACGCTGACGCGGACGCTGGCGATTATGCGGCGCGATGGTTGGATTCTGGAGCGGCGGGGAGAAGACCGGAGAGAGCGGCGGCTACGGCTTTCGAAATCCGGGGAGGAGCAGTTGAAGCGCGCGCTGCCGGCGTGGGAAAAGGCGCAGGCGCGGGTGCGGGGACGGATTGGGGATGAGAAATGGAAGCAGCTTTTTGAGTTGACGACGAGGTTGGCGAGGATTTCAGTTCACCACGGAGACACCGAGATAACGGAATGAAAAACCTTAAGCGCCGAGAACGCAAAGATCGCAAAGAAAACCAAGAAGATGTCTCGGCGAACTCAGCGAGCTCTGCGGTGAAAAGACTTCATTTGAAAGCACAGCCGGATTCAAGGATCCACGAAATGAAAGGAGAATGAAATGTCACGATACGCAAAAATAACGTTGGCAATTCTGGTTGCATGGTTCACGTTCGCACTGACGGCGTCTGCCAGGCACGTATTTCTAAACGCGGAGCAGCGAGTGGGGCTGTCGGTGGCGTTTGCCGCAAGCACGCCGATTGTGGTGTTCGCGCTGTGGTTTGGATTGTCAAAAGGTTTCCGTGAGTTTGTGATGTCGTTGAACCCGCGGGTGATTACGTTTACGCAGATATGGAGATTGATCGGGCTGGAGTTTGTGCTGCTGGAGAGCCGGCAGGTACTGCCTGCGGTGTTTGCGTTGCCGGCGGGATACGGAGACATATTTATTGGAGCAACGGCGGGATTTGTGGCGTGGAAACTGGCGACGCCGCGGCATCGGACGAGCTTCATCGCATGGCAGTTGTTGGGAATGCTCGACCTGGTGACGGCAGTAGGTTTGGGCGTGACGGCGCGGCTGATTGACTCGACTGGGCCGACCATGGAGCCAATGACGGTGCTTCCGCTGAGCCTGATTCCGACGTTCTTCGTGCCGCTCTACTTTATTCTCCACGTGATCACGATTGCGCAGGCGAGACAGTGGAAGACCAGTTCGGTTCGGACGTCTGCGGCGGTGTTGCAGAGCGTGGCGTGATCTCAGGCTTTAGGCGTCAGGCTTTAGGCTTTAGGCTTTAGGCTTCAGGCTTCGGGCTTCAGGCTCTAGACTTCAGGCTCCAGGCTTGGAAAGTCAGAGTCCCCACCCTGTCGCAAAAAGCGCGACGAGGGTGGGGCACCTCCATGGCAGGCATCAGGCGTCAGGTGTCGAGGAAAAAATCAAAGCCCCAGCCGTCAGATCGACGGAATCAAAATCCTTTGCATTCGAGTGCACTTGAGAATGCTGGTCGGACAGGAACGTCCGACCCACACGAGTAGTGCTTGATGTCAGTTGCCGGTGAGGGCTTTGTATTGTTCTTCTGTCAGTGGGACGACGCTGAGACGGCCTTGGCGGACCAGTGGAGAATTGGCGAAAAGCTTGTTGGACTTGACCGACGCCAGAGTTACCGGGTTGACCGGCTTCCCTGCTTTGATTTTCACCCGCGGGTTCTTCGCGTCCGAGTTGTCAACCGAAACGACGCTTGCAGAGCCCACTGCGCTTTTCACGTCTGCAGTTTCGTAGATCACCAGCTTGTCTCCGGGTTTCATGCCACGGAGATTTTTCAGGGCAACGGGATTGGAGACGCCGTCCCAGACGGTTTCTTTGTCCCGCTCGAGGTTGGCGAATGAATATTCGGAGGGCTCGGTTTTGAGGAGGTAGGGCATGGGGAGATTGTAGCGGAACATCAGCCGTCAGCCTTCAGCCATCATGTGTTCCGGAGGCTGGCGCTGAACTGATCACGACCGCGAGAAGTCATCCTAAAGAGATCATGCTGCCTTCGGCCAATCTCTTCGCGTTGTGTCTGTGTCGCGCTCGCTTGCGGGGCGGCCGGAGAGCGAGTTGGGTGCGTTGGGATGTGCGCCTTCGTCGACGCCGATACCGAGGCGATCGACGAGTTCGCCGCCGAGCCACCCGCCGACTAGGGCGAGCAGGACCGCGACGAAAGACAATGTCAGCGCTGTGTTGCTGGGGACGTTCGCGGCGGATCCGCGCATGAACCAACTGGTGATGAAGAGCAGGACGACAACGACATTGGTGCCGCCATGCAGCAGGCCGATGGTTTTGGCACGGGTACCGGAAGGAATGCCGATCCAGTCGATTAGACCGAAGACAGCTGCCAATAGACCGCCGATAATTCCGGAGGCGATCATCCAGTAAGAAATACCGAACCACGATGCCTCGCCTCGCGAGAGCCCGACAATGTCAAAAACAACTGCGGTTGCCAACAGCCCGAGTGGGAACACGATCAGCATTGGGTGGATCGGATGACCGAACAATCTTGCTTGCATAAATGGCCTCCTGCGCTTCAGGAGAGTTAGTGCAAAAGAGATGAGCAAGGTTGCGCTTACGCAGGAATATTTGACCATTCCCCTTAGCAATTATGCAGTGTTTTTCGTGAAGATCTCAGGGGCTGATTGATAGCTCGATCAGGCCGACTTTCTTTCGAGTGATTCAATGTCCCAGCCGGCAAGCCTGGCTCCGGCTTCGTACGTGCTTTGCGCGAAATCGAGAATCTCTGCGGTGGGAGAGTTCGAGCGGCAGACGTCGTCATACATTAGAAGGAACTCGTGCAGATTGTTTTCGTAACGGGCTGCAGGCGGGCGAACTGGCTGCGCACCATAACCAGCGGGCTCCGGCGCGAAATAGGCATAGAACGCGGGCCCCTTTACATCTCCGCCGCCCGGCCACCAGCCGATGCTGCTGCACTCATGCGAATAGGCCTCAGAGGTAATAACGCCTTTGCGCGCGGGAGCGCGGCGACCGCTAAACCTGGTACAAGCGAGGTCAAAGCTTCCCCAGAAAAAATGAACGGGACTGGATTTTCCTATCGCGCGAGCACGAAATTCCTGGAACACCGAGTCGATCGAGAGCAATATGCGCCAGAAGCGGGCTGCATATTCGCGGTCATAAGATACGTGGGTTTCATCTTTATCCAGAGGAATTGGATTGGGAATTTCCTGTGGCTTGGGATTGATTCTTACGTAAATGCCGGAGCTCTCGAGCATTGCGAAGGTTTCACGATAAAAAGTGGCAACCGATTTCGGCTCGAGGGCGATCGCACGTTGCTGGCCATCGGAGGTTTCGAGAACAAGCCGGTGCTCGATGAAATCAAACTGCAACTCGAATTTTCGATCCTTGTAAGGAATTGGCGAAGTGGTCAAGCCACGAGTGTTGACGTACAACGCCACGTTCCACCAGTGATTCTGCAACGGAGCGAGCCCCAGGCGAATCTTGCCGACGATCTGGGTCCACATCTGCAGGGTATGGTAGGTGTCTTCCCATTCTTTGAGCGGCAGGGATGGCCAATCGCGGTTCGCTTCGGGCATGAGTCAGATTATGCGCCGACGGAACCCTGCTTGTCTCCCAGCAGTTTCTATAAAGAGGTGTTTACAGGTAGAAGGGACTTCACCTGGTTGCGTCCTGAGTTCTTGGCCTCGTAGAGAGCGGCGTCTGCGGACTGAAGCAGCTGGCCGGATGAAATATTGCCATCGGCGCTTGCGGCCACACCCACGCTTACAGTCACTTCGATCGAACCACGCTGAACGCGAATGGGATGATCTGACACATGAGAGCGAACACGTTCAGCGAGTTCCTGACAAGCCACAAGATCGCAGCCGGGCGCAACCACCAGAAACTCTTCCCCACCGTATCGCCCTAACGAGTCATAACTCCGAAGGACCTGGGTAATTTCATTCACGAGCGCTTTCAGCACCGCGTCGCCCGCTGCGTGGCCGTGGGAGTCGTTGATGGTTTTGAAGCGGTCTACATCGATCATCATGACGCCAACGGAAGAGCGCTCGCGTTGGGCGCGCAACAGTTCGCGATCGAGAATGCCCAGAATACCTGCATGGTTCCAAACAGACGTGAGCCCGTCGTGAGTTGCCTCACGGCGCAATGCCTCCTGCGCGTTCAGGAGCCGCTTCTGGGTCAACAGAAGGCGGGCACTGGAACAGGCGAATGAAAGCAGCAGGATGGCAGCGGCGAGCGAACCTCTTTCCTCAGCAATGCGGAGCGACATCAGGACGATCAAAACTGGAAAGATCAAGGCGAACAACTGTGTGAGCAACTGGTTCCGTGCGGCGGAGCGGAAGTTCTCTTCCGCCTTGGTTTCTTCGGAAGGAACCCATGTCGCAGACGCGACGAGAGGAACCACCAGCACGCCGGACCAAAACAGATCGAACCAGGAGCCGGTGCGCAGTGAGCTACCCGGGCCGTAGTAATAGAAGACATCAACGCTGCAAGAGACGAGCATGTAGATACCCATGCGGCGGAGAAACGACTTCGCTCCAGCGGATGTGGCAAGCGCTGACCGGAAGAAGAACGCGCAGGTGAGGAGAACGTTGTAAATGATGTAAGGAATGCGGAGATTGCCGGCAAGGTCGCCGCCATCTTGAGAGCGCGAAGGCAGTACAAAATAAAAATAGGCGGCGAGCAGAAACAGAATTCCTTGAACGAAATCCAGGCCGGTAAGCGGGTCGAAGTGTTCCGCACTCGATTCGGGGTCAAGCAGAAGGGTCATTCCCAGCGCAACCGACCAAAAGCTGAATAAGAGCGTGACCCACAGCGGCAGAGTGGCTTCCCCGATCAGGTCTTGAGACACCGACATGAACTGTGCGGAAGCGAGCAACAAATACGCTACCGCTGCGATGCTCCAATAGCGACGCTCCGCGCCTTTGGAAAGAGCGGCGGCACGGACCGTGACCGCGAGCAGGATCGTTCCCAGGGTGAACTGGATGAAGTCGGATCCCAGCGCTCCGCGAGGCGTGGTGCCCCATAGTTCGATCACCACGACATGGGCGAGCCACAGCGCTATCGCGAGCGCGATAAAGAGTTCGGGCGCACGTCTCCTCATAGAGTTAACAGATTAGTATCAGCCAATTCTTGTGTACGCCGGGGTTACCTAAGTCACCAGCAACGAAGTACCAGTAATTCCCACTTCGCCTGTTATTTTGGCGGCGCCGTCATCTCCATGGCCCAAATGGCTGCGGGACGCATGTACATTGAGGGGCGGTAGTGGCCGGTGATATCCCAGGCCTCGGGAGTGCGAAACCAGTAGCCCTGGGTTTCATAGGTGGTGTGAAAGACGCCCCAGGCTGTGCGATAGGCTTCGTCTTTGAGGCCGTCGCTGAGCATAAGTGCGGCGACCGCGAAAGTGGTGCCGGTCCAGACTTCTTTGACTTGTTCGTTGATGTCCAAAAGGCGGCCGTCGGAGCCGATGCCGTTGACTGCGCCCATTTCTCCGTTGGCGAATTTCATCACGTTCGTGTCGTAAATCTTCTTAAGCGCCTTGAGCTGCATGTCGCGGGGGACCAGATCGCCCAGTCCGGTCATGTTGGCGTACCACTGGCCGGCGAGCTGGTCGGCCTGAACGTCGTCGCGGTATTCGCTTTTGGTGTCGTAACGGAAGTATTCGCCGTTCCAGAGTTTTTCTACGTAAGTTTTCTGACCCTTGGCGAACCAGTCGTGATATTTCGTCGCCGCGGGCTTGTCGGCCAGAGCTTTTGCGATTTCTTCGGCAGCGCGCAGTGATGCAAGCCACAGTCCGCTGCAATACGAGCCTTCGCCGTGGACAATCCAGTTGTCGTAAGTCTGGTCGGGGTAATCGTCGTCTTCGATCAGGCCGTCGCCGGAGCGATCATAGCGGTGAAGATATTCGAGGGCCTGCTGCACTGCCGGCCAGGTGCGGCGCAGAAATGTCACATCCTTCTTGCCGGTGAAGACATAGTCTTTGTAGATCATCAGCACGAACTTGCTGTTGACGTCTTTCCAGTTATTCGAATCCTGGTAACCGTAGCCGTTTGGAAGTTTGAAGGGATCTTCCTGGGGAACTCCGAGATCGTGGGGTACAGCGCCCCTGGCTTTGCGCTGACGGAACACGAGCGACTTCGTTTCCTGCGATTTCCACGTCCACAGATATTTTCCGGTCAAGTCCTGGGCAACGGTGTCGGCGAACTGGCGCATGGATTGTTTGTCGAGCTCGGGCCAGAACTTGACGAGCGGCATGTTGCCGTAGAACAGGACGTCAAGCGAGGAGTAGAAGGGGTAATCGAAGCACTCCATATAAGAGAAGGTGTGCGGGGTGGTGATTGGGGAGCCGACCGGGCGTCCCCAAAAGGAGCCATTGTCGGCGAGAACGTAAAGCTCGTTGAACAGTTCGCCGCGGTACCACTCCGGCTTGGTTTCATCCTTTATGTAGGGTGATTGCCAGGCGTCGATCTCGTTGCTCCAGGTGGTTGAATTCTGCAAGCCATCTTTGGCGATCTTCCAGGCGTTGGTGCCGGTGGTTCCGTAAAAATCGGTGTAGTGGCGAAACCATTTGCGGCCCCCGCCGAACTGAACGACAGGCATGTCCCAGGAGATGGTCATGGGGACGGTACGCTTTTCGCCGGGGCGCAAGGTGAAGCGAACGGCGATTGCGGCGGAAAGGGGTTCGTCGCTGCTGACCCAGACGTTGTTGTCGTTGGCGAGGCGGCCATCCTTAGAGAATGGGGCCCAGACCTCCTGACCGGTGTCCGGCACAAAAGTGGTTTGGTAAGTGATCTCCACGCCGGGAGATTCGACCGAAGCAATTGCCCAGGTGCCGTCCCAGTCTTCCTGCACTCCGTGCGGGCGCACGCGATCGAAGACGATTCCCTTCACATGGCCGTTGACTCCGGCTTCATCAACAAAACGATTGCGATTGCCGACGTTGATGGCGTGTTTCATGTCGCGCTGGAAATCGCCGAACCAGCCGAGCATGTTGGCCCAGGAAAGAAGGACGGAAACCGTAACTGGTTTGTCGGTGGGATTTTCGGCATGCCAACGATAGACAGCCACGGGAAAGCTGGTCTCGCGATAGTTGTTGGGAAGCACGGGCGAGAACTGCTCGAGCACTACGTGGGCAGGAAACTTCTCCCAGCGATAGTCATACCAGGATTTGGGATAGAGAGCGTAATAATCGCCTGCGCCCACGGGATAGTCCCATTTCCATGTGCTCAGTTGTCCGTTCTCAGGATGAGCAGCAGTGAGGACTTGTGCGGCCGGCTCGCTGCCTTCAGATTTCTGATACATGGCGAACTGGTTGGACCAGACGGTCTGATATTTGTGAACGCCGCCTTTGATGTGCCAGCGAGCGAAGTCTCCACGGTAGGTGCGGGAGAAGGTGCCGGCGCCGAATCCGCCGACGGGAGCGCCTTGCCAGTAGCCGTCGTCGATCATGCCAGTGACGGCGAGCTCGGGCTTGCGGCCGCCAGGATTCTCGAGAGGTTGCCCGATACCGCGATGCCAGGCGGTTTTTGGAATCGAGTCCCCGGCGAAGAGAGATACGTTCGCGAGAAGAACCAGGCAAGCGCAGCATAGCCGAGCAGAAATCTTCATGAAACAGCCCCTCCGGAGTGGAAAGGACAAAATAGCGTAGAAAAACGATTTTGTAAATGCGCAACGATGGGAGCCTTTTCTAGAGTAGATTGACGAGGTCAAGTCGGTCCGGTTGTTGCTGCGGAGAAGAACTTTAGCTGCGCAAGACGCCATCGTCAGCGCTGAGCTCGTTACACTTTCGCGACACGATAAGTGTCGCAGAAATTCCTAGCCGTGCCTGGGTGATCTCCCACATACCCCTGATTGCTATAATGACCTTCGCCGTCCGATTTCTTCTCTCTCACTCAACCGCAGAGGACCCTTGAAAGCAAAGACGCGCCGAAAGACTGCGGCATCCCGTCCTCCCGCAAGCAACCCGCTGACCGAGCTTGCCATGCGCGCCTGTCTTGTCGCCAGCGACGCCGCTTTCAACATCAAAGATTTCCTCGCCAACGGCTCCCGCATGGCGCTGCTCGCCGTACGCGACTGTGAAAAAGAGCTCGACCGCATTGAGAGCCAGATCGATGAGCAGCTCCCGGCTGCGCTCTCCGAAGTCAGCGAAGCAGAAGCGCGCGAGCTGCTGGCATGTCTGCGGTTCAGCACCGATCTCGAGCGGATCGGAGATCTGCTTTGGGGCGTTGGCCAACGAGTTCACGCGCTGCCTGCGAAGTTGTCTACCGCCGACCTGCAGCAGCTGCTCGAAATGGCAGAGATCTTAGAGAAGATGCTGCAACAGATTCGCGAAGGCTTCAGCGGCCGCGACGTGGCACTTGCTCGCGAGGTCCTGCGCGCCGATCGCGAAATTGACCAGGTGCATCGCGCCCTTTTTCGCAGACATCTGCAGTCCAATGAAATCCAGCACAGCGCCGAGGTCCTGCTGATGGCGCAAGCGCTCGAGCGCGCCGGAGACCACGCCACCAATCTCGCCGAAGAACTCTTTCGCCTGATCGAAGGCCGCAGCATGCGACACCCGCCAAAACGCCAGGTGAAAGACTAGGGTTAAGAGTTGGTGCTCCCCTCTGTGGCGTTCCTCGGTGAAACTCTGTGGTGAGTTTTGTTTTTCCTAAACGGAGCAAGAACTCAGTGCTGCTTCAGGCAGCATGCAGCAACTCACTCCCATGTGTTACCATGCCGACCCATGCTGAAACTCTTGCTTGTGCTGTTAACCTTCAACACTATGACTCGCGCTGCCGATTTGCCCACAAAGAAATATCTCAACCTCGCCGCCATCAAGACCATGGTCTCGGCCGCGGAAGCCAAAGCGCAGGCGCTCCACGTCGAAGTCACCATCTGCATCGTGGACGAGAGCGGCAACCTGCTGTTTCTCGAAAAGGCAGACGCCGCATCCCTGAACACGATTCAATGGGCACAGAAGAAAGCTCGTCACGCCGCGTTCTACAAAGCTCCGTCAAAGAGCGCCGAGGACACTGTCAAGAAAGGCAGCGTCGAAGCCCTGGCGTATCCCGAATTTTTCCCCAATCAGGGTGGATTACCCATCATCGTTGATGGTCAAATCCTTGGCGGCATAGCCGCCAGTGGCGCGAAGTCTGAGATTGACGAAGCCATCGCTCAGGCGGGAATTGATGCATTAAAGAAATAAACTGGGGTGCCCACTTCTCGCCGATTTTGGGAGAAGTGGATTCTAGCGATGCGTTGTACGGAAAGTAACCAAGCCTAATCCCCGGCCATCTCCTGCAACTCACTCTCCGTCTGTTCGGCGAACGCCGGCATCTCGCCCGAGTCTGAGGAAACGCCGCGCTCACGCCGCAACTGCGCTTCCAGTTCCGCCAACTGCCGTTCGATATCGTCAGAAGCCTTACGCTTCCGTATGACTTCTTCCCGATACCGCCGCAGGAAATAGTCGATCGTCTCGACGCGAATCTTGATCGAGCCGGTGGGCTTGTTTTCGTCCAGGTCTTTGAAGCAGAAATACGGTGTGCCGGAGTTCTCGATTATCCCTTCAATCACGCCGTAGATTGGCGCATCGTGGCCGCATTTGAAGCTGGAAATCTCCAGCGCCACCAGATTCGGATGGCGCGCCGTGAATTTCGCCGCCCAAACCTTGTGGTTGGTGCTGCACGAATATGAGTTCTTCCACGCGTCATTGATGTCCAGCGGGCTGCTGATCACTCCCGCGCGAACCTCATCGCCGAACAATCGTTCGAGCAGGTCCTCGTCGATCGGCAAAGTGTTCTGCGAAAAAATCGGATATCCCAGCTTCTGAAACTCATCGAGAATTTCATGGTTCAATCCCGGATCGTGATGATACGGCCGCCCCAGCATCACAATGCCGACGCGGTCTTCGCGCTCCAACTGGTCCAGCACTTCGCGCGCGCGCCGGCGAATGCTGGTCTCGTAGGCTGTCAACGCCTCATAACCCGCCGCCACCGCGCGTTCATTTTCTTCATCCGACAAACCCAGCACCGGCTGAAAGACGCTCAGCATCTGGAACGCAAACAGCTTGCGATCGGCGAAGTTCAGCACCGGATCGATGTACTTGATGTTGTTCTCGCCGAACACATCGTTCTCTTTGGTGAACGCCGCTTTCACCGTCTCCGGCGTCGCGGTCACAGTCGGGCATGCATTGGTCCCTTGCAGGTTCACCAGTGGCGACGTCAGCACGTCGTACATCGGGAAGAAGATCACGTTCAGCGGCTTCTTCTTGTGCTTCTCCTGAATCAGGTTGTAAACGTGCGAAATCCCGATCTTCGCCGGGAAGCAGGGATCGATCGCTCCACGGCTCGCGCCTGCGCGATAGAGATCTCCGCTGGTGTAGTCAGAGTAAATAATGTTTTCCGGCTGTACGCCCAGGCTCTCAAAATACCCGTTGAACAGCGGAGCGTAGTTGTAGATATTGAGCACTCGCGGAATACCGATGCGGATCTTTGCGCGGCTTTCCATCAGCGCCTTGCGTTCTTTCGCCTCTTTACTCCAGCGTCCGAGGAATCCGGCCGTTGGCAGCGGATCAGCAACTTTTTTCGCATTCGTCGGCCTGAACACTTCCTTCGCAGCGTAATCCACAAAGTTCGGATACTGTTCTTTCAGCTTGTCCAGCCCGGCCTTGATGTCCTTCATTTCGTTGATGTCTTCCACGAGGCCTTTTTCGCACGTGGCAATGATCAGCCGCTGCTCGCCCTTCATCAGCGGAACTTTGGTGATCTTCTGGATGGGAATCAGTTCTTGCGCGGGTTCAGTCCGAACGTCGATAAACGTGCGCAGACAATTGTTCTTGCAGAAATTGCAGCGCGTAGATTCATTCCGCGTGGTGCGATACTGAATCTTCCGCACCGCATCAAGACCAACGAACGTCGTCTGCATGCCGTTGCGCCAAAGCCGCAAAGCTTCCTGCGCAGCTCCGATCGCGCCCGACTCACCGCAGTGCTCATGCACGATAATTTCTGGACTCTTTCCCGCCGCGCGGAAGCTGTTGCGGATGAAATCCACTTCGGCCTTCACTACGGCGAGATTGTTTTGCGTCCCACCCTGCAGCACAAAGCGTGTTCCCAGAGCCGCCAGATTCGGAATGCTCGCGACGTACAAAAACACATTCTTCGGAAGCACCGCAGCCAGCCCGGCAAGAATCTCCTGCGCCTGCCATCCCTGCCGCTGGAAGTTCACGATGTCCGACTGCATGAACACCGCGCAACCATAACCAAACACCGGCATGGCTTTCGCCGAGAATGCCAGGTCGGCATATTTGTTCACATCGATACCGAAGCCTTCCGCGGTCGATTGCAGAAAATATCCGTTACCCGCCGAGCATTGCGTATTCAGCTTGAAATCCTTAACGCGCCCCTGATGCAGAATGATGATCTTGATGTCCTGCCCGCCCACATCCACGATGACGTGGGGATCTTCATAAAACTTCAGCGCTGATTCCGTATGCGCGACCGTCTCCACCAGCGCGACGTCTGCTTTCAGAACATCTTTCAAAATGTCCTTCGCATAACCGGTGGTCGCGACGCCCAGCACTTCCATCTTCGCGCCCTGTGCTTCCACCTGTCCGCGCAGATTCTCGAACATCTCGATCGTGTCCTGGATCGGATTGCCATTCGAAAGCTGATACGACTTGCACAGAATGTCGCCGTTCTCGTTCAGCAGGACCGCTTTGGTCGAAGTCGAGCCGCCATCAATCCCGATGAAGCCCCCGACCGTGCTTCCTTTCTGGAAAACCGCCGGCGTAAATTTCTTCCGCTTGTAAGCCTCTTTGAACTCATCCAGTTCTTCCGGCTTCTCGACCAGGCCCTTTCCACCCGACTTCGCCTTCTCCTCCTGCCGCCCATACTCGATGTAGTGAAGAAGCTGCTCATACCCGCGATAGCATCCGATGCAATCATCCTCGCTCTTGCCGAACTCGATTGAGCCGAGCGCCGCGAAATACTGTGCATTTTCCGGAACCTTGATCAGGTCCTCCGGCTTCGCGCCTTCGGGAACCTGAACTTTGCGCTCCGCCCACATCCGCGGAATGTTTGCCTGCCACGCTTCTTTCATGCCACGAATAAAACTGTTCGGGCCGCCAAGCAGTAGCACGTGCGGTCTCAATGTGTGTCCACGCGTCAGCACGCTCAGGTTCTGCAAAATAATTGCCTCAAACAACGACGCCATCAGTTCATCCGGCGGCGTGCCAACTTTTTGCAGGCTGTTGATGTCGGTCTCCGCGAACACGCCGCACTTGCCTGCAACCTTGTGTAGCTTGATTCCGTGATACCCCTGATTTCCCAGCTCAACCGTTGGAATTTTTAGCTTGGCATTGATCTTGTCGATGACCGCGCCCGTTCCGCCCGCGCACTTATCGTTCATCGACGGAATCTTCTTTTTGCGCCCGCTCTCCTCGTCATCTTTAAAGACGATGATCTTGGCGTCCTGCCCGCCCAGCTCGATCACCGAATACACTTCGGGATGCAGTTTCTCCACCGCCAGCGAAACCGCCGTCACTTCCTGCACGAACTTCGCGCCAATCTGCTCGGCAATTCCGCCGCCGCCCGACCCGGTCAGGAACATGCGAGTGTTGTGGCGATCAATCCCAACTTCCGCTTCCATTCGCTTCAGGAACTCCAGCGTCTTCTCGGGTTGCTTGGTCTCGTGCCGCTGATAGTCCTGCCACAGCACCTTGTCTGTCGCCGCATCCACCACGACAGCTTTCACCGTAGTCGAACCAACATCCAGCCCGACCAGGAACTTCGTCACGTGATCATGCGGCTTCTGCGCGTGTTTGACCTGCTGAATCGTAGGCTGGGATTCGATCCCCGAAATCTGAATCAGTGCTGGACCTTTATGACTGTGATCGTGCATCACTCCTCGCTCGCTTAAAAACAAAAGCTCCTAACCGCAGAGTGCGGCGAGTTCGCAGAGAAAACGTGATCTAAATTCTCTGCGTCCTCAGCGAACTCTGCGGTTCAATGGTTTAGTCGCCGCTGACCGTGGCAGGTGTCTGCACTGGCACCCGCGACTTCTTCCGGAACCGCGTGTCCTTGTCAATGCGATCGCTCACATGCAGGATGAACTGCGCCGCCGTTCCCGCCACACCTTCGCGGTGCGGCACGCGATAGAACGGCCGCTTCAGTTCCGGATGTTCGTCGATATACTCGCGAATTTCCGCCATGCTCTTGCCGGTTGACTTCAGGCACTGCTCGAACTCGCCCTTGGCTTTGACCTTGGCTTCGCCGAGCGCCATCTGCACGCGGCTGTGCGCGTTGACCTCGCCCTCGCCTGACGTCTCAATCGGCAGAAAGATCATGTCTTTAAACTTGTTGATCACCGCCGACTGCGCTCCATCCGACTGCGTCGACGGCATACAACCGAACGGCTTCAGCGCCAGCACCATGTGCGCCAGCTTGTGCACGGTGTAATAAATGTTCTTGCCCACTTCAAGGTGTCCCTCGCCGCCGCGCGCCAACTGGTTGTAGAACGGCGCTGCCAGTTCGGCAAGTTCCGCCTGCGGCGCGAGATGATGCGTAATTCCGCCCATCTTCTCAGCCGTGCGGTGATAGAAGAAGTTCCACATCTTCTGCCCCACACCGATTCCCCACAGTTTCTTCCGCAGCCCAATGTAGTTGGCAAAATGCTTTTTGAATTCGTGCCACCCCGGATTCTTGTGCGGCTTGTTCACCGGCCACTTCGCCTTCGCATGCGCCTTGGCCTGATACATCAGATAGGCCACCCAGGTGGCAATCGGCTCCACCAGCACCTGCGCGCCTTCGCGCTCCAGGAATTCAAACATGTGGAAGTTGCCGTCGCCTTCGGTCGTCTGCGCCCAGAATTCGCCGGTGATCTTCACCGTCGGCTTCACCCGAGTCCGGTCTACTTCAATCGAGTTCATTTTTTCCCGGGCGTGTTCGAGCGCGGCAATATAATCCTTGCCCCACATGTGCTCATGCCACTTGCCGAACACGTTGAAGGTGTTGCGCAGGATCTTGTTTTTCTTGACCTTCGGCTTGAGCCACTCCGGCCCGTCGCGTTCGATTTCGAATGATTTGCGGTTGCGCAAATCGTCGCAAAGGCCCTCCACCATCTCGTGGAAAACACGGTCGGTTTCGCCCTTATTCACCTCATACGGACGAATCTGATAAATAAGGTCGTTGATCACGTCGCCCAGGTGCAGCGCGTTCAGCATGCCGAAGCCGAAGTCAATCGTGAACTTCAGCCCCGGTTCGCCGGAAGCGGCCTTGATTCCG
>JBKPSP010000025.1:0-3496 GCA_046735175.1 Acidobacteriota bacterium | reverse complement strand
GCCACGATCGATACACAGAATAAAAGTAGGCCACGAAGCTGCCGGCCAAGAAAAGAATACCTTTCGTGATCACCGTAGATCAGGTGGATGCCTTCCATGATGAGCTTCATCACCTGTGAGCCAACGAGCAATGTCCCAACCCAGCCGAGAAGCACCCAGTTCCACGGGTTTACTTCTCGGCGCAGCAGGAAATCCGATATGAGCTGCCAGCCGCCAGGGGGCAGAATCGCGGAAAGTCGCACCGCGAGCTCCTGACCATTCTTTCCAGTGAGGGAGCGGCTCATCAGTCCCAGTGCAACCAGCAGGCTCGGGAAAAAGGCCAGGAACATGTTGAAGGCCACGGCTTGCGAAACCATGCCGCACTGCGGAATGACTCTTGCCAGTGTTCGGAACAGTTTCTTCGCAAGCGAGCTTGCCATCGCCCGAGATTATAACGGGCCGCTGGGTAAACTGATTCGGTGTTGCTGACGACGAAAGGTTCGGCGTTGTGATCTAACTATTTCGTGGAAGCAGGGTCTCTGGCTTAGAAAGGCAAAATCTGACACGCGTTGCAAGAGCGGGCTAGGCTGTACAACAGGTTGTTCTCCGTGGGTGATCCACTTAAATTTGCGCTGGGCGAGAGGGACGCTTGAAGGCACCCGATGCCCAGAGCTGGAGTTTATGACCGCACGCGTCGGGGTGCTGTTTCTGAAGCCACATGAGGCGACGGTCAGTCACTGTCAGTTTCCAGGTGGAGGTGACTGGGCCCATCTTCGACTGCCGAGTGCTCTCTAAGCAGTCATGGGACCTCTTCGCAGCCGATTGAGTGGTCTTCCTCTTCTTCTTTTGAGTACCCAGTAGCATCATCCACGCTTAGGCGTTCGTTGGGACAGCCCTCATCACTCATTCGTGATGAGCCTTCGTCGTTTGGGCTGAGAATCTTGGGCTCATCGGGAAATCGCGGGACATTGCCCGCCGCGCGGGACGGACCTTTAAATCGGATTCTTCTGGCAGAGAACATATGGCGGTCCTTTCGAACCCACGACGCTAATTCAAGCTTATCAATCCGTACTTGCCCAATCTGGTCAATAAAGCGCACATTTCTTCGCCGGCGGTATCCTCCGGCGCCATGTGCGTGATTTGTGGGACGACCTTTTCGATCGTCAGTCGCAGGCATCTAACAGGAAAGCAATGGGTCTACTACGGATCAAACCAATTCTGCAAGCCTGGGGACGCACACTACGAGGACGAGTTCCGTCGCTTTCGATTGAGATCACCCGCGAATGCCCACTGCGTTGTCCAGGATGCTATGCCTACGAAGACGCTCATCTTGGAACCACGAACTTGCGCAGCCTCTCCGATTTCAAAGGACAAGAACTGATCGCGCGGGTCCTCGCCCTGATGGATCAATACCAACCCCTGCATCTATCGATCGTGGGGGGCGACCCCCTCGTTCGATACCGCGAGCTTGACGTCCTGCTGCCGCAGTTGGTTAAGCGCGCTCATATCCAGGTTGTGACCAGCGCATTCCGTCCAATTCCATCAGCATGGGCCGCGCTACCGAACCTGCAACTCGTAGTTTCGATCGATGGCTTGCAACCGGAGCATGACGTTCGGCGCAAACCCGCCACTTACGAACGCATCCTGCGCAACATTCAGGGACATCACATTGCGGTTCACTGCACCATCACCAGCGCCATGGTGCAACGCAGCGAATACATCCCTGAGTTCGTCGATTTCTGGTCGGCCAACCCGTCGGTGGAAAAAATTTGGATGAGCATCTTCACCCCGCAGCGTGGCGCAGCCAATGTCGAATGCCTCGCCCCAGATCAACGACGAACAGTGGTTGAAACTCTACTTCGCGCCCGCCAGGACTGGCCTAAGCTGGATATGCCCATAGGCATGATCCAGGAGTTCCTGTGTCCTCCGGTATCGCCCGACCGATGTATCTTCGCCCAGAGCACGCACACGCTCTCGGCGGACTTGAAGACAAGTGTCGAACCGTGCCAGTTTGGCGGCGATCCTGACTGTTCGCGGTGTGGTTGCGTGGCTTCGATGGGGCTGGCGGCAGTCGGAAATCGAAAGCTCCTCGGACCAATCACGGCTGGGCACATTTTTTGGACATCAATGGCAATTGGTCGAAAGGTGCGCAGTATTGAGGACGCGGCCGGGCGGAGGCTCACGAAGCTCCGGCTAGGTCAATCACACAGAAATCAGCAGAGCACTTTGCCGAAAGTCCTAGGCACCCACTTCCACGGAAGCTAGCTCCGGGATGCGCTGGAGGGTCTGAATAGATTTGACGACGTCCTCGGCGGTGAGTCTCCCCATAACCAATGCCAGCTTACGGTTGGTTGTCATTTGCACTGGAGTTCGATCGATCCGCTGCACATACTCAGGCGCGGGAAAACCGCTACGATTCACTTTCACTACAAATTTGATTGTCTTCATTATCTCTTCCTCTCTCCGCCACTAATTGGATAACCAACGAAAAGGGAGGCATTTGCAGGCTACCTCCCATTTCTCTACTACCTGGCGCTAGGCGGCCCTGCTGTGGACCTTGGCTTCGAGGGTCTTCTCGCTGCCAACGTTAACCTTGATCTGCTTTGCCTTGGCTTCTGCCTTCTTGGCTAGGTTAACTTTCAACACGCCCTTGTCGTAATGGGCGCTCACTTGACTCGGATCCACGGAGCTAGGCAGAGTGAAAGAACGAGTGAAGCTTCCGTACTGGCGCTCAATCCGACGATAGTTCTCTTCTTTCTCGTCTTTCTCCAACTTGCGCTCGCCGTGCACGGCCAGGGTATTGCCCTCGATGCGGACATCGATATCTTTCTCGTCAATCCCAGGCACTTCCATCTTCAGACTAATGGTGTGCTCGTCTTCGTAGATGTCGACTGGGGGGGCGAAGCTGGTGGTGGTCAATGCCTCTTCGGGGCTTTCGGGGCTGAACGACTCACGGAAAAGACGGTTCATTCGATTCAGGCGATCTTGCAGGCCGGAAAACTCACGGACGGGTTCCCAACGGGTCAATACTGTCATAACGTAGTTCCTCCTTGGAGTAATCTAAGAGGGAGAACTTCAGATGGGCTGACTTAGTTCAGAGGACCTGAAAGAGTAAGAAGAAGTACTTGCTCACTTTCAACGTTAGGCTTATGCGGTAGAGTTGTCAAGTTGCTTCGCACGTTTCCATTTCGCGTAGTTGTTCCGCGGTGAACGCGCCTCCGCAAACGCTTCAGCGCCAGTAAGTAGCGCGATAGCGACGATTCCCAGCCTTTGTTGGTTGTTCGGGCGCCTGGCCAGCATCAACTCGCTGCCGCACTCCGGACACTGCCGTTGAGTCATGGTTTCCTCGTCTATGGGAGTAGGTCTCTAATGAGAGTCACTGAGCATGATGGATGGCTTGAGTCTCCTCCGCGGTGAGTCGGGAAACATCGCAATAACCGTGACCTCGAAGACAGGCCATGTAATTGCGTTTGTGCTCGGTGTCGGCAAGCATCTTGGCTTCTGGGAGAGTGAGCTG
>JBKPSP010000024.1:0-19788 GCA_046735175.1 Acidobacteriota bacterium | reverse complement strand
GCCTTATAGTTCTCCGGGTCCAGCTCGAGCATACGGTATAGTTCCGCATAGGCGCGTTGCCAATCCTGGACTTTTTCGTAAGCTTGGGCCAATCCATAGTGGGCCTCGATGAACCGTCCGTCCACCTGGGTCGCGTTGCGGAACTGAATGATGGCTTCGCGGTACTTGCCTTCCTCGTAATATCGCTGCCCGCTCTCGAAATACTTTTGCTTACGGACATTCGGATCGCGGGAACAACCCGTGACCAGCGCGGCCATGCAGCCAGTGAGGAACAGAACTCGAAGCAGCAAAGATGATTTCATTTACCAACTCTCCCGAAGGCGCGATATGCCTGAAAATCTAAATCTGGCACTCAATCCAAATACGCATGCAAGCAAAATTCAAAAAAGTGTTAGCGCGGAACATAGTCGTTAATCACCGGCGTAATCGCGTTCGCGAGGGACAACAACCGCGACTGCGCCGAGTCAACTGTCTCGCCGCGGGAAATTCCGGTTACAAGCCGAATCAGCGAGCCATCGGTTCGGTGCATTCGGATTGAATCGGTTACCAAATAAAATTTTGCTGAATATTCACTGGCCACGGCACGATTGTGGGCCAGGTACCAATACAACACCAGATCCCGGTTCTCTCCTTGCGCGATGACGTAACGATTTGCGGGAAACGGGGTCTGGCCGTTCAGAGATAGAGTCACTCGATCCGACTGGATGGGGGTCCATCCGGCTCCAGGCAGGCAATTTTTAGGTGAGTGAATGGTGTCACCCGAGCGCTGGCTGGGGAAGTATGCGATAAAAAGATCGGCATATGAGCCGCTTTCCGCTTCGAAGTAAGTGCGGGTAAGGAAGTCGCCGGGGCCAAGCACATCCAGGATTTCTTTTGGCAGTGCCACATCTCTCACGGCGGTCCAATCGCCGACGGCTCTCGGAAACGAACTCAAAGCCGGACGCGGTGGAATGATCTCGGCGCTGTTGCGCGCGTGCAGCAGCAGTGCAGTGCCGCCAAGAATAGCGATCGCAATCAGGAATCTCCAGTAAGCTCTCATCCCTGCATCTCCCTGCGCGCCAGAAAGCCCTTGATGCACCAATGCACACCGAAGAGCAGCAGAAGCGAGACCACAAAGATCAGCCAGCCGGAAAACTCGTGGAAGAACCCTTCTGCCTTATCCGGATCCCAGTACTGGACCAACAAACCGGTTCCGAAGATGCGGAATCCATTTGCCGCTACGGCGATCGGTATCGAAGCCAGCGCCAGCACCACCCGGAGCCACACGCGACTTTCCAGTAAATATCCGTACATGACCGCGAGTGTGGTGAGCGAGAGCAACGAACGTATGCCACTGCACGCGTCGGCAACTTCAAGCGGCATGGCCGGCAAATTAATGATGTTCCCCTCGCGCAGCACGGGTACTCCGCATAGAGGGAGGCTCCAGGCCGCCAGCTTCGAGGCGAAAAACTGAAGCGGCAGAGTGATCTGATTCAAAATGATCGCCGGAATCGGAATCATGAGCGTAAGAAAAAGAAGCGGAAACAGCACCGCTCGCAGCATCGCCCAGCCATGAAAGAAGATCACCAGACCGCCTAACAGCAGAATCAGCGATACCCGCGAAAGAAACAGTTCGGCCCCAAACACCCCAAGGATCAGCGTGCAGATCCCAAGGAGAATGACCGGCAAACCCCAGGAAGATGGCCTGTGCGGCACTGCGGCAAGCCGCGCCCGGTTTTGCGAGAGAACGAATCCCACAAACAACGGGACGAAGAAGCCGTGGGAGAAATTCGGGTCCTTCCACCACTGCTTGACCAGAGGTACCAGGATGGGAACGTAAAGCCAGGCGAGCAGCGCCAGAATAACCAGGTTCTTCCAGTCAGCCAATCCGTTGCGGGAGTGTCGCTCGGCCGCTGATTGTGGCAATGCAATTTCAGCGATCTGGCCCATAACTGCGGACGTTCGCTCCATACGAAAAGTTCAGATCAAGACTTGCAGTTGCAATTGGAGGGCCGGGTATTGCGGGACTGGGAAGTGCAGGTTCCGGGACCCGGCCGCAACCGCCATAAACTCAGGCAAGTTCCTTCCACGCAGGCATATACGTCGTACAATCCAACTGGCCGACCATGGTTCTCCGAGGCAGCGCACGCGCGCCAGCACGGTCGAAAGCGAGAAAATGGATAATTTGTTTCCACATGTGCCACACCAGCCTAAAGGCTGTCTCCAATAGCTAACATGCTGATTTAAATGGGGCTTGGATTGATTGTGCCCCGACCCAGAATCGAGAGTACCATCTTTGGTTACGGCATTTGTGAGAAAAGATTTTCCCTTTTGTGCGACACGTAGTAGCGTGGCACAGATCGTTTGCCTGCAGGCTAGCCGTGTAAATGATTGAAAAGGCGAGACCCATGCTGCTGATGTCCTGTGGATCGAAAAGTAGAGTTGTGGCCCGATCCGTGCTGAATCACAGCCGAATCATCCTGCGATTTGCGCTCCCCCCGGCCATGAGCAGGCACTTTCATGGAAGCTTTCTCCACCGAGGGCACAAACCTGTCTAGCGCGACCTCAATTGCAATTCCCCAGCTGTTCGAGGCGGTGAGCCCGAGCATGAAGGCGGTCGAAGCCGTGGTCCGTGAATTGGCCCACAGCTCGGTTCCGGTCCTACTGCTGGGCGAGCGAGGGACCGGCAAACGAACCCTGGCGCAGCGAATTCACGCTGCCTCTGACCGCCCACAACATGAATTTCTGGACGTGACCTGCGCCGTTCTGGCGCCTAATGAGCTCACAGCCGGTAAGTACAGGAGCGGCATCACACTTTATCTCGATGAGATCGGCGATCTCAGCCCTGCGTGCCAGGAACGGCTGCTGGAAATGTTGTCGCAGCAGGATGGTAATGGCGCCGACCTCCATATTATTTGCGGAAGCGGACGCAATCTCGAGGCGGAAGTCCGCTCGGGACGGTTTCGCGAAGATCTCTACTATCGCCTGAGCGGCGTTTGCCTGCGAATTCCGCCAGTGCGGCAAAGGCAGGAAGACGTTCCGCAGTTGATCAGTTTCTTCCTCTCGAAATATTCCGCAGCTTTTCAGCGCCCGATTCCGCCCTTGAGTAAGGAGACGCGCCAGCTTTTCCACGAGCATACCTGGCCGGGCAACCTGGTGGAGATCGAAGCCGCAGCGCGGGCCATTGTCGCAGTGGGTGACGAGACGGTCGCCATGGGTGGCTTGCGTTCCATGCTGGTGCGTGCTCAGAACGGCAATGGCAAAACTTCTTTGAAAGAAGCGGCACGGGCCGCGTCTCGCGAGGCGGAGAAGGAGCTGATCCTGAAAGTGTTGACGCGGACCCGCTGGAACCGGCGTCGCGCGGCACAGGAGCTACAGATCAGTTACAAGGCTTTGTTGTACAAGCTGAAGCAGATTGGTTACGGCGAATACGGAGCGACCTAAATTTCGGAGACAACATGAAGCGCAACATCGCATTCGTGATTAGCACATGCATGATTCTGGGCGCACTAGCTTTCGCCCAGAATTCACCGGCCAAGGACACGGCGAAGGACTCGTCCGCGCCGAAACCGGCCGCGCCACAAGCAAGCGCCACCTACGTGATTGGCCCGGAAGACACTCTTTACGTGAATGTGTGGAAAGAGGCGGACCTGACGGCGACCCTGCCGGTGCGCGCTGACGGAATGATTTCTCTTCCGCTGCTGAATGATGTTCAGGCCGCCGGGCTCACGCCGATGCAGTTGGCGGCGTCGATCACCGACAAACTGAAGAAGTACGTGTCGGATCCGCGCGTGACCGTGACGGTGACGCAAATGAACAGCCAGCGGGTTTACGTCACCGGTGAAGTTTCGCACAGCGGCGCGATGCCACTGACTCCCGACATGACGGTGCTGCAGGCACTTTCGTCAGCGGGGTTCACGCAGTTCGCCAATACCAAAGGAATCTACGTTCTGCGCTCGGAGAATGGTCAACAGAAAAAGTTTTCGGTGAACTACAAAAAGCTTGTGAAAGGCGAAGACCCGTCGAGCAACATTTTTTTAAGACCAGGAGACACGATCGTCGTCCCGTAGGCACGTCATGAAAAAACTACGAACAAACATTGCTGCTTTTGGTTTGGCTTTCATCTTGGCGGCCTTGGGTGCCCAAGCTCAAGCCCAGACTACGGCCAATCAAGATCAGGGCGGCGCTGCCCCGGCTGCGACCGGCCCCGACAATGAAGCTCAAACCATCGAGAACCCGCCACTCTCGGGACTCGATCAGCCATCATTCGAGCCAGGTTTTGGAGCACGGAGCTATCTCGCGCCAAGCCTTCAGGTGAACGAAGCTGTGGACACAAACCAGACCGGCCAATTGACCAATTCGACTGGGCAAAACGTCCCCGCAATAAGGAGCGTGACACGGGGCCTCGGATCATTGACTCTGCAGAAATTGTGGAAACTCCATCCGCTGGATATCGATTACTCAGGTGGCGTGGCCTGGTATCAAGGCGTGGACAAGGTTTATCAGATGCATTCCTTTGCCGGCGTCCAGAAGTTCTTGTGGCGAACGGGACAGTTGGCGGTGCGTGACAACTTTAGTTATCTGCCAACTGGAAATTTTGGCTTCAATTCATACGGTGGGAGTGGTGTGCCCGCCGGCGGCGGAGGGGGTATCGGTGGAGGAGGTTTTGGTGGTGGTTTTGGCGGCGGCAACGGTTCTTTCGGAAACACCAACTTCGGCAGCACCATCAACCAGCCGCGAATTTCCAACATGTCCGTCGTGGACGTAACCCAGGCATTCTCGCCGCGCAACTCCATGACGCTGGCGGCCGGCTACGGCGTGAGCGACTTCCTCGACAACGTAGCTGGATACGTGGACAGCCATCAATATATGGCGCAGGTAGGCTTTAATCGAAAGCTCACTCGCCAGGACCAGATCGCTGTCATGTACCAGTATCAGGACTTTACTCTGCCCCGGCAGGGCAGCGGATTTTTCGATTCCAACGCCGTTCAGGTTGTATACGGGCACCGTATTAACGGCAAGCTGGATCTGCAGTTGGGCGGAGGTCCGCAGTGGATCCACAGATTCTTTGTTGCTGTCACTCCGAATCCTTTGCCTCCGCCGCCAGCACAGATCTTTACCGCAGTGAGCGACACGTTCCTCTCAGGCTCGGGGCGTGCAATCCTCAATTATTACCGCTCTGCCCGCACCAACATGAGTTTGACCTATTCGCGGTCCGCCAATGCCGGTTCAGGTCTGTTGAGCGGTGCCAATACAGATGCAATTCGTCTGGCGGTCACGCATCAATTGACCCGCCGCTGGAGCACAACCCTGGACACTGGGTACTCGTACAGCCGGCGAATCCTGAATTCCCCAACCAACCAGGCGGGCAATGCGAGTGCGTATCGCTATTGGTATGCGGGAGGCGCGCTGCGGCGGCAGCTGACGCGTCATGTCAGCGCATTTGCAAACTATCAGTACGACGCAATTGGGTTCGCAAGCGGAATTTGTTCCACGAATCCGGGGAGCTGCTCGAATGGTTACGGCCGTCACGTAGGCCTGCTTGGTTTGGATTGGACGCCGAATCCGATTCGGTTGGAATAAATTGTGGCCGGCCGAACGCCGGCAGACGGGACATTGTCATGATGGAGAACCGCGAATTAACGATGGACGATTACTTTGCGATGCTTCGGCGTCGCGTGAAGGTGATCCTGATTCCCACGCTGCTCGCGCCGCTGGCGGGTTTTGCGCTGTCCTACGCTTTTTCTCCGAAATACACCTCGGAGTCGCTCGTACTTGTGGAGGAGCAGAAAGTTTCAGAGATCTACCTGAAATCTGGGGTGAGTCAGGACTTGACACAAAAAGTTGCGACGCTGCAACAGCGTGCGATGAGTGCCGAGAACCTCCGGCCTCTGATCGAGAGCCTGGGCATCGCACACGGAGCGAATGTCGACGGGGTGATCGACGGGATTCGAGCCAACATCGCGATTAATCCAGTGGTTACCACGGCCCTTGGACCAGTACCACCTGGCGGAAGAAAGAGCGCGTTGCCTGGATTCAACGTCGCTTTTACCGCGAGCAATCCGCGGCGGGCGCAGGAGATTTGCGCGGGCGTAACCAACATCATGATCCGCGAAAACCTGAATGACACCTCGGCCAACGCACGGAGCACGGCCGATTTCCTGGGACGCCAGGTAGAAGATGCCAAGCGCAATTTGGACCAAATGGATGCAAAACTAGCGGATTTCAAGAAGCGCTTTGTAGGTCAGTTGCCTGGCAGTGAAGATAAGAACCTGCAGATGCTGATGGGCATGAACTCTCAGCTTGATGCGAACACTCAGACCCTGAACCGGGCCCAGCAGGACAAGGCTTACACAGAATCGATGCTGGCGCAGCAATTGGCGGCATGGAAGTCGTCGCAAACCTCCACCAATCCTCAGAGCCTGCAACAGCAGTTGGCGACATTACAGGCGCAGTTGATCAGCCTGCAAGCACACTATACGGACGACTATCCGGACGTGGTGAAGACCAAGCGCGACATCGCAGAAGTTCAGAGGAAGCTCGACGAGATTAATGCTGCTGCGGCAAATCCGGCCAGTGTCGCCACCGATAAAGAAAATCTTGCCGAACCGCCGGAAATCCGGCAGTTGCGCATGCAAATCCATCAATACGAACAACTGATCACGCAAGGCACGCGAGAACAGCAAAGACTGCAAGATCAGATCAAGGTGCTTCAAGGCCGCGTGGCGTTAAGTCCGGCGATTGAGGAAGAGTACAAAGAACTGACGCGCGACTACGACACCGCCCAGAAGTTCTATGAAGACCGCCTCGCAAACAAGAAACAGGCAGAGATGCAGGTCGCGGCGGTGCAGGAACAGCAGGGCGAAACCATGTCAGTGCTGAACCCTGCCGATCTTCCGGATGCGCCCAGCTTCCCCAATCGCATCATGTTTGCAGGCGGCGGCTTCGTGGGCGGTCTGATGCTCGGACTTGGCTTGGCCATCTGGCTGGAAATGCGCGACACCTCGCTGCGCACGGAGAACGACGTGGTTGCTGTCCTGGACCTGCCGGTCTTGTCGCAGGTGCCATGGGTCGGGGTGGATGAAGAAGAGAAGGACAAAAAGAACGGGAAGCGGAAGTGGAAAATCGGCCCGAAGGCCAAGGCCGAAAACCAAGAGACAGTTGAGGTCTAAGCAGGAATGTATAAGGAATTTTTTGGGCTCCGCGCCAACCCGTTCAACGTCAATCCCGATCCGCGTTATTTGTTTCTGACGCGGCACACGGAAGAAGCGCTGGCATGTCTGACATACGGTATCCAAAGCCGCAAGGGCTTCGTGCTGCTCACCGGAGAAGTGGGGACCGGCAAGACGACGCTGATCAACAAACTCCTGGAGTGGTTGCGCGCACAGCAGGTGCCGACCGCGTTCATATTCAACTCGCGCATGAACGTTCCGCAATTTCTCGATTACATGATGGCGGACTTCGGAATCCCGTGCGACACACGTTCGAAAAGCCAGATCCTGCTGCGCCTATACAACTGGCTCCTGGAGCGTTATCGCTCCGGCGAGACTGCTGTTTTGATTGTGGATGAGGCACAGAACCTCGCAGACGAGGTGCTGGAAGAAATCCGCATGATGACCAATCTCGAGACCTTCACCGAGAAGCTTCTGCAGATTGTTCTGGTCGGACAGACGGAGCTTGAGCAAAAGCTGAAACAGCCGAACCTGCGGCAGCTGCGGCAGCGGTTGACTCTGCGGGCGAAGACCCATCCGCTCACGCTGGATGAAACCAAAGCCTACATTCAGCAACGCTTGCGGATCGCAGGATCGAACGGGCAGCAGATATTTGACGGCGACTCACTGAGCGCAATCCACCGCTACTCGAACGGCATACCGCGCGTGGTGAACCTCATTTGCGAACACTGCCTGGTCAGCGCGTTCGTGGACCAGCAGAAACTCGTCGGCACGGGGATCGTCGATGCGGTGGCGCGAGACTTCGATCTGGGCGACAACCATGCGGCCATGCCACCAATGGCTCCGCAGCCGCCCGATAAGTTCGACCTGGTTGATGCATTGAAAACTATCTCCAACTTAGCGGAACGATTGAAAGACACGGAACGGGATGTAACCAAGGAAGGGAAACTATGAGCCGAATTCATGAAGCCTTGAAAAAAGCCGAACAGGAAAGAGCGTTGGCACAGCAGTCCGGCACGCTGGTTGAGACTGCGCCCCCCGCCATCCTTGAGCCGATGAACAGTCCCGACCGCGTCATGACATCTGCTTCAGTCATGTCCGGGGCGGCGCCGAGCATGGCGCTTTCGCCGGAAATTTCGCTGGCGCGCAGCCGGCAGACTAAGTGGAATCCCGATCCCAAGACCATGTTGTTTTTCAGCAACGAAGAACACGCGCCGGGGATGGAAGAGTTTCGCACCTTGCGCACCCGGCTTTATCAGGCGCGCGAAAAACAGCCGCTCTCGAAGCTTCTGGTGACCAGCGCGTTGCCGAAAGAGGGAAAGTCATTCACCTCGGCGAATCTGGCGCAAGTGATTGTGCGGCAGCACGGCAAGCGCGCGCTCATCATTGACGCCGATCTGCGCAACCCCCAGCTTCACGGATTGCTGGGTGCCGAACCCGGACCCGGCTTGAGCGAATATCTGCGCTCGGAAAACGATGAGTGCTCGATCATGCAGCGTGGCCCCATGGAAAATCTGTTTTTCATTCCTGCCGGGCGCGCCAATGGCAATCCGGCAGAGCTGATCGCCAACGGCCGCATGAAGGCTCTTCTGAACCGGGTCGAGCCGATGTTCGATTGGATCATCGTCGATTCGCCGCCGAGTGTCCTGGTTTCCGACGCCGGCCAGATCGCGAACTTTTGTGATGGCGTGCTGCTGGTGGTTCGGTCCAACGCTACGCCGATCGATGCTGCCAAACGCGCCAGGAGGGAATTTACCGAACGCAATGTGGTGGGTGTTGTCCTTAACGGAATCAACACCGAACTGACGCCTTACTCACAGTATTACTACCCGGCCTACGGCTCTCAAAACGCAAACAACGCTGCAGCGACGAACTAAGGGGAGAACGCGTGATCCGGCTGTTCAATGTCTACTACCCAATCCGCCAGCTGGTTCTTCTTGGTGGTGAGGCGTTGTTGGTCTGGACCTCATTTCTGATCGCCGCTGTTCTGAGGCATCCGGAAGACTACTACGTGATGCTCAACTACGAAGGCGGATATTACAAGGTCCTGGCAGCGACAGGTGCGGTGCTGGTGTTCTCGCATCTCTTTGATCTTTACGAGCCCGCCCGGTGGAGTGCGCGCGGCGAGCTTTACTTCCGTTTGTTGTTGGTCCCCGGGATCCTGGCCCTGCTGTTGGGCGCGCTGGCGTATGTGTTTCCCCGGCTATTGGTGGGTAACAACGCTGCGGTATTGGGCCTCATGCTGGTGACCATCACCCTATTCACCTGGCGGATTGTTTATGCGTGGCTTTCGCAGCAGCCTTATCTGCGCGAGAACGTCTACGTGCTCGGGACTGGTGAACGCGCGCAACGTCTGGTGAATGGCCTTCGAACCAGGACCGAATTAGGGATCAACGTTGCCGGCTGGAGCGGGAATGTGGAAGGCGCCCTTACCCGCGATGCCATTGCGTCGCATTTGATGGAACTGGTCCGTGAACACCGGGTCCATCGGGTCATCGTCGCCATGGCTGACCGGCGCGGAACACTCCCCGTGATGGAGGTGCTGCAGCTTCGGCTGAACGGCATAAAGATTGAAGAAGCAACATCGTGGCTGGAGAAAATTTCAGGCAGGATTGAAGTGGATAATCTTTATCCCAGCTGGTTGATTTTTGCCGAAGGCTTTCGATTCAGCGCCGGCTTCATGCTGTTCCGGAGAATACTTGCGGTGTGCGCAGCAGGGACGCTGCTTTTGATCGTTCTCCCAGTCCTTCCTCTGGTGGCGCTCGCCATCAAGCTCGATTCACGCGGGCCCATCCTCTATCGCCAGAAACGCGTGGGACTGGGAAACAAGGTTTTCTATTGCTACAAGTTTCGCACCATGCGACAAGACGCCGAGGCCGACACCGGGGCGACTTGGGCGCTGGATGACGACCCACGCATAACCAAAGTCGGGAAGTTTTTGCGCACCACACGGCTTGATGAGTTGCCGCAACTCTGGTGTGTGCTCAAGGGAGATATGAGTTTTGTGGGGCCGCGGCCTGAGCGGCCGGAATTTGTCGACATGCTTGCTCAGGAAATTCCGTTTTACCGGGTGCGTAACGCCGTGCGTCCCGGCATCACCGGATGGGCGCAGGTCAGATACAAATACGGCAATACCATCGCTGACGCCAAAGAAAAGCTTCAGTACGACCTGTACTACATCAAAAACATGTCGCCAGGCCTTGACCTGATGATCATGTTTCAAACCATCAAGATTGTGCTGCTGGGCCGGGGAGCGCAATGAAGTGGGTCTTCTGGTTTTCCGCGGCAGTGCTCGGATACACCTATCTGGGATACCCAGCCTGGCTCTGGGTACGCTCGCGGCTGCGTGGGCGTCCGGTTAAATCAGCAACCTCAACTCCCTCGGTCTCAATCGTGATGATTGTGCGCAACGAGGCTGGCTCCATCGAGCGCAAGCTCAAGAACTTGTTAGCACTCGACTACCCCGCCGGAAGCTGCGAGATTGTCGTCGTTTCTGACGGTTCGAACGACGCGACCAACACGATCCTCGATTATTTCGCTGCTGACGGCCGCATCCGAATTCTTGTGAACCCAGCTTCACGCGGGAAGGCAGCCTGCCTGAACGATGCCGTCGCCGCTGCCCGCGGTGAAATTGTTCTGTTCACCGATGCGCGCCAGCAGATCGAATCGGGAGCTTTAAGGTTGCTGGTTGCCACATTCGCCGATCCCGAAGTCGGCTGCGCTAGCGGTGAGTTGATGTTAGGCGATCCTGCCGCAGGCGAACACGTACGCGGGATGGGGCTGTACTGGCGGGTTGAAAAGGGTGTGCGGCAGATGGAGTCCACGTCCGCTTCGGTCGTCGGCGCTACAGGTGCGATTTACGCGGTGAGAAAAAATCTAGTTGTGCCGGTCCCGGCGGGCACGATTCTCGACGACGTATATATCCCCATGCATGTTGTGCGGCAGGGCTTCCGAGTTGTTTTCGTTCCTGAGGCGCGGGCCTGGGATGTCGCGGATCAAGGTCAGGAGCGAGAGTTTTCAAGAAAAGTCAGGACGCTGAGCGGCAACTATCAATTGGTGCAGCTGGCGCCGTGGTTGCTCAGCAGCCAGAATCCGATCCGATTTGAGTTCATCAGCCACAAGCTGCTTCGCCTGCTCGCTCCGTTTCTTCTTGTGACCATGTTTTTATCGTCTTTGATGCTGCCGCAGATCCTTTTCCGTGCCGCGTTGCTTTTGCAAGTCGTTTTCTACGCGCTGGGAATGCTCGCGATATTGAAATTAGCGCGAGGTCCATGGGCTCGGATAGCGGACGCGGCCCGTACTTTTATGGTGCTGAACGCGGCAGCTTCGGTGGCGTTCATCAAATTTATCTCCGGACGTGAAGTCGCCTGGGCGCCATCACAGGCCGAGCGGACGCGTGCCAGTGTGCAGGTGGGGTGAGAGTTGTCAACCGCAGGAGTACTGAATCCAAAGTCCGGACAACAGAGCCGCCTGAAACAGGCCGGAGCTGCGTTCCTATGGCTTTGCGGATTTTATGTAGTTTACTGTGGCCGCCCTGAAGACTGGGTGCCGGGCATCGGCTTCCTGCCGCTGGCCAAGATCACCAGCGCCGGCGCAGTGCTCGCATTTCTTTTCACCTCCAACAAGGCCAGACGCAAGTTGTCCGAGTTACCGATCGAATCGTATCTACTCCTGGCGATGATCATCGGGCTTTTCATCTCGTCCGCTCTTTCACCCATCTGGAAGGGCGGTGCGATCTCACGCACCATGGATTTTGGCAAGGTCTGGATCATATGGGTGCTAACATTTCTTCTGGTCACGGACATTGACAGGTTCCGGCGAATCATCTTTATCCAGACTGCATCGGTCCCGCTCATCTGTCTGCTGTCGTTGGTAAAAGGCCGCCACACGTTGCGCCTCGAGGGAGTTCTTGGCGGCATTTATTCCAACTCCAATGACCTGGCGTTCGCTATTGCATTGTCCTTCCCGCTGTGCCTGATGTTTTTTCTGAGCACAACCAGCAAATTCCGAAAACTTTTGTGGGTGGGGGGAATGCTGGCGATGGGCTCGGCGCTTATCCAGACTGCCTCACGGGGTGGACTGATTACCTTCATCTGCACGGCGGTGCTCTGCCTGTGGTATTTCGGCGTAAGAGGGCGGCGCTTTTATCTGATTGCGGCCACAGCCGTGGCCGGGTTGGCCCTGCTGATTGTGGATGGGGGCCCAATGATCGATCGTATGAGCACATTGTGGGGCGGCAATAAAGGCCGCCATCCTCTTGAGGAAGCCAGGGCACAGGCCTCTCTTGAACAGAGGCAATTCCTAATCGACCGCGCCCTCGAGGGTGTCAAAGAATATCCGGTGCTGGGCATTGGGACCCGCAACTTTGAGGAGTATTCCGGCGTCTGGCAGGAAGTTCACATGACTTACCTGCAAATAACGGTGGAGGGCGGCATCCCGGCATTGGTCATCTTTCTTATCTTCTTTGCTTATGGTTTCAAGAACGTGCGCAAGATAATGAGACGTAAAAATCTGAGTGCAGAACTCAAGTTGTTTACCGGCGCGCTACAGAGCCTTTTGTTTGCTTTCGCGGTTGGCGCGCTGTTCGCGCCTGAGGCCTATCAATTCTTTCCGTATTTTGCGGTAGCTTACACATCAGCGCTGCTGGCTTGCGTTCGAGACCAGGACCGAATTAAATCCGCGGCACTGAAGCCAGTCGCCAACCAGTTGAATCGCCCAGTTCCCGCATATGCCAACGTCGGAGTGCCAGCCAATACCTAAATGCTTTTCGACACTCCAATTTTCATCGTGTTCCTCGTGTTCGTGGTGGCTGCCTGCTGGTGCCTGAAGTTCCGCGATCAGAACAGGTTTTTGCTGGTTGCCAGCTACTTCTTCTACGGCTGGTGGGACTGGCGCTTTTTGTGCCTGATGATCGGCTCCACCCTGATCGACTACTTCATCGCCATCAAGATCGAGGACACGCAGGACCGGCGAGTTCGGCGCGCATTTCTGGTTCTCTCTCTCGTTGTCAATTTTTCTATCCTTGGCTTTTTCAAATACTTCAACTTCTTTGTGGATTCCGCAGCCGGGGCGCTGTCGATCTTGGGAATTCATGCTTCGATACCCTTGCTGCGAATCATTCTTCCGCCCGGCATCTCGTTCTATACCTTCCAGGAAGTTGCTTACATCGTGGACGTGTATTACGAGAAGCTGCCGGCATCGCGGTCGTTTCTCGATTACGGCTTGTTCATCAGCCTGTTTCCCCACTTAATTGCCGGTCCGATCCAGCGGCCATCGCACTTATTACCACAGGTGCAAAGACCGCGAGAATGGGATTCGGAGAAGGCATTTTCCGGGATGTTGCTGATCCTCGAAGGACTTTTTCGGAAGTGCGTGATTGCCGATAACTGCGCACTGATCGCCAATGCAGCCTTCGGAGGCTCGCTGGGGAAGCCTAGCTTGCCCGTGACTCTATTGGGCATGTACGCGTTCGCATGGCAAATATATGGCGATTTCAGCGGCTATAGCAGCATTGCTCGCGGTTGCGCGCAACTGATGGGATTCCATTTCATGGTGAACTTCCGCCAGCCCTATCTCGCCGAAAGCATCCAGGACTTCTGGCGGCGTTGGCACATCAGCCTCAGCACCTGGCTGCGCGACTATCTCTACATCCCCTTGGGCGGGAATCGCTACGGTGAGCGCAAAACATATCGCAACCTGATGCTGACCATGTTACTCGGCGGCCTGTGGCACGGCGCTAACTGGACATTCGTCATCTGGGGAGGCTTACACGGCGGGGCCCTCGCTGCGGAGCGAAAGTTCCGCAACGAAGCCGCCGTCCGATTAGGCACAGTTTGGAAATGGCTGCGCCGGATCTTTATCTTCCATGTGGTTTGCCTTGCCTGGATATTCTTCCGGGCGCAATCCCTGCCGGCTGCTTGGGCCATGATCAAAGGTATGACGCAGTGGAGTTGGAGGCCCGAGCTTCCGTCAGCGTTCTTCTTCCTGGCGCTGTTCTCGTTGCCTTTGTTCTTGCTTGATCTATATCTGGAATCATCAGGAGACGAATATTGCTTCGCGTCCGCCGCGGTCCGTCCGCGGGTGGCGTTTGGACTTGCATGCGCGATCGTGATTGCGCTTTTGGGAGCGAACCAGGCGAATGCCTTCATCTATTTCCAATTCTGACGCGGCAGTTGCTGTTGCCGTCGCCGAACCTGTAAAGCGCCAGGGCATGAGCGCGAAGACAGGTATTGTTGCCCTGCTTTCAGGACTGGTATTGCTTCTGTTGGGATTGGAGGTTTCAGCGCCGGCCATCCTCGCGCATTTGAGTCATACCGAGCAGCGCATCGCGATAGAGCTAAAAGCCGCACAGAAGTTGCAGCGGACCACAAAAGATGGGCGGCCGACTGTTCTATTCGTGGGGAACTCGTTGCTACTTCAAGGTGTGGCGCTCGACTCATTGCATTCCGATCTCGCGCCGCAATACGAGGTCAGCCGATTCGCGGTTGAGCAGACGCATTATCTCGACTGGTACTTCGGATTGCGAAAACTTCTTCAGGAAGGCTCTCGCCCGAGCGTGATCGTTCTCACATTGGCCACCGATCAACTCGCCTCGCACTGGACCATGGGCGAGGCGTTCGCCCATCGCCAGCTGACTACCCAGGATTTTCCGCTGGTTTGGCGTGAAGCCAATCTCGACCGAAACACCGCCAGCAGCTACGTATTCGCTCATTGGAGCAATTGGCAGGCAGACAAGGGATTTATTCGCCAGTGCGTGACCATCTTGATTGTTCCGAAGTTTCGTGACCTGGCGGCGCGAATTGCCGATCACAGCCCTCATGTGAACAATCCCGATGATCTGAAAGCTGCCGCGCAGCACCGGTTGCCGCAACTCGCTGAACTCAGCCGGGAGTATGGGGTAAAGATCCTTCTGCTGGTTCCTCCGACGTTACGGCAAGACTATTCGAGCGAGATTGAAAAAATCGGAGAGTCTTCAGGGGTTTCGGTTTGGGTACTTTCATCCCCGGGCGAGTTTCCGCGCGATTATTACGCGGACGGCTTTCACCTGAATCAGCACGGCGCCGAGATTTATACGGCGCGGATCTCTCAACAGCTACGCGCGTCTCAAACCCTGCTGCCAAACCGCAAGGATTGCAGTCAGGCAAGCGCGACCCAAACCACACACCCGCCGAGCAGTCACTAGACGCAAATGGAAATCAACCCTAAGCGCCCGATCGACAGACCGCTTCTGAGTAAGCTGAAACAGGCGGCGACGTGCCTGCCAGGTTATGGTTGGCAGCGGCTTTCGCGATCGGTTCCCAGCGGGACGGTCCACCTGATCATTGCGCTCGCAGATCATTTTGAGCCCAGCAGTGTTCCTGGCTTCATGGCGGGACACGCTCCCAGGGAAGTTCAGGAGCAGCGGCTCGAGACCTGGTGCAGGGAGTATCCTCGTAATTTCTCTAAATTCAGAGATGCCGAAGGGCAGCCCTTCAATCACACCTATTTTTACCCCGCGGAGCAGTATGACCGGGCTATGGTCCAGCAGCTTGCGGGACTTTGCCACCGCGGTTGGGGTGAGATTGAAATTCATCTGCATCATGGATTGACCAAGTCGACTACGGCCGAAGAAACCGTCAAAGAGTTGGTCACGTTCCGCGATACGTTGGCGCGAGAACACGGCTGCATGTCCTACGCGCAGGGCGATCCCGATCCCAAGTATGCCTTCGTGCATGGCAATTACGCGCTCGCCAACATCGCCGATGGCTTCGCATGCGGAGTCGACAACGAAATGCAATTGCTGGCCGAGACCGGCTGCTACGTGGACATGACGTATCCGGCTGGAATCGCCCATCCTGCGCAGGTTCCAGTGGTCAACTCGATCTACGAATGTGCGCTGCCGCTGAATACCCGCGCTCCGCACCGGCGAGCCCGCGCGTTGCGTGCCGGACGTTCAGCATCAAGGCTGCCGATTATCGTGCAGGGCCCATTGATGATCTACTTTGAGCGCGGGCCACGGCGCTTCGCTTGCACTGATGACGGGGCGTTAACCAAAGCGAACCCACCCAGCTTGTCACGCCTGGATCGTTGGAAAAGAGCAGCTATCACTGTTGCGGGAAGGCCGGACTGGATATTTATCAAGCTGCACGCTCACAGCATGGATCCGACCGATACAGAAACTCTTCTCGAGACGCCCACGCAGCATTTCCTTAAAGAGTTGGTCGCAAGCGCGCGCGAACGGAAGGAAGTGCTGCATTTTGCTTCCGCCCGGGAAATGGCGAACATTATTCTTGCTGCCTGTGACGGCAGGGAAGGGAACCCGGGCGATTATCGTGACTACCGATACAGGCTGCAGCGTGCAGGTGCTTCAAAAACCGTGCCGGAAGCGGCTACCATGGCAGTGAGGACATAGGCGAATGTGCGGAATTGCCGGGATCGTGAGCTCAGACCGGACTGAACGGATCGAGGAGGCCCTCGTCCGGCAGATGTGCGACGCCATCGTACATCGTGGGCCGGATGACGAAGGTCTTCTCGCTGCTCGGAACGTCGGTTTGGGGATGCGGCGGCTGAGTATCATCGACCTCTCAGGCGGGCACCAGCCGATCTTCAATGAAGACCGCTCAGTATGGATCGTTTTCAACGGAGAAATCTACAACTTCCCGGAGCTTCGTCCTGAGCTCGAAGCGCGCGGCCACCGTTTCACGACAAATACCGACACGGAAACCATCGTTCATCTTTACGAGGACATGGGCGCGGATTGCGTGCAGAAGCTGCGTGGCATGTTCGCATTTGCGCTCTGGGATGAACGGCGCCAATCGCTACTGATCGCGCGAGACCGTCTTGGCAAGAAGCCGTTGCATTATGCGTTGCACAATGGAAAGCTGTACTTCGCGTCTGAGATCAAGTCCATCCTGACCGTCGCCCCTGAACTCGCGGAAGTGAACCGGGCGGCGCTCATGCAATACATGTATCTGGGATATGTGCCCGATCCGGCCACCGCGTTTCTCAATATTCACAAGCTGCCGCCAGGCCATTTGCTCGAATTTCAGCATGGCGACATTCGCGTCCGCAAATATTGGGACCTTCCGCAGTACGGCACCTATCAGCCGAAGAGTGAAGAAGAGCTACTAGAAGAAATGGAGAGGCGGCTTGCAGAGGCAACGCGCATCCGCTTGATCTCCGACGTTCCTCTGGGCGCATTGCTCAGTGGCGGCACAGATTCCTCAACCGTCGTTGCACTGATGGCGCGCGCCAGTTCGAAGCCGGTGAAGACATTCGCTATCGGATTTCGTCAGGCTGACTTTGATGAATCGCAATACGCGAGGCTGGTTGCGCAGAAATTTGCGACCGAGCACCATGAGTTGGTTCTTGAACCGGACGTCGTTGCCAGCCTCGAGAAGCTGACCAGTTCGCTCGAGGAACCGTTCAGCGATCCTTCGATTCTCCCGACCTACTTCGTTTCCTGCCTGGCGCGGCAGCATGTAACCGTGGCGCTGTCGGGTGATGGCGGCGACGAACTTTTCGCAGGCTATACGCGTTACGGCATTCAGCAGCGGCGGCAAGCTTCAGCGATGGTCCCGCAGAGCCTATGGCGCTTTTATCGTGATCGCTTGTTTCCTCTTTTGCCGAAGGGAATGCGCGGCCGCCAGCTCTCCTACAACCTGTCTCTTCCGTGGAGAGAGCGCTACGCCGACGAAGTGTGCCTCATTCCTGCATTCGAGCGAGACATGCCGCTGCTTTCTCCGGAGTTCCGCGCAACCATCGCGGAAAGCGGCGATCCGCAGGATATTCTGCTGAACCTATTTAATGCGGCCCCGGCCGACGATCCCATCAGCCAGATGCTCTACGTGGACACCAAGACCTACCTGGTCGAGGACATCCTCACAAAAGTGGATCGCATGAGTATGCTCACGTCACTGGAAGTCCGCGTGCCGATTCTCGACCACACGTTTGTGGAATGGGTCACGTCGCTTGGGCCGGAGTGGAAGATGCGAGGCGGCCAACAGAAGTACATCTTCCGCAAGCTCGCGGAGCGAGTGGGTGTGCCAAAAGACGTTCTCTATCGCCCGAAGCGCGGCTTTGCCCTGCCGCTGATTCACTGGACGCGAAACGAAATGAAGGACATGATCCTTAGCGTGCTGCTCGATACGCGCACCCTGCAGCGCGGTTATCTCGATCCAGATGGCGTGCGGCACCTTGTGGATGAACATATGAGCGGCAAGCGCAATCACTCGGGGCGGGTATGGCGCTTGCTGCTGTTTGAGCTGTGGCATCGTAACTTCCTGGAAAGATTTTCGTCGCCGCAGAATTTCGCGACCACTGTCTCGGGAGGGTTTGCGTGACCGAAGTTGCGGAAGATGTTTCAAGCCGCGCACCGCTAGGACCTGCCGAGTCCTCTACCCGAAGAAAGTTACGCGTCGCGATCGTGGGTCCCTCGCTACGATACGTCGGAGGCCAGTCGGTACAAGCCGATTTGCTGTTGCGGCATTGGAAGGCCGATCCCGACCTTCAGGTTAGGTTCATTCCCGTAGATCCTCAGTTTCCAGCGGGATTGCGCTGGGTCAGGCGCATACCCTTCCTGCGAACGATTGTGCGGACGCCGTTCTATGTCGCTTCCTTGTGGCGTGGACTGGCGAATTGCGACGTCGCGCATATCTTTTCTGCCTCCTATTCTTCGTTTCTGGTTGCGCCTCTGCCGGCATGGTTCATTGCAAGAATGAGGGGGAAGAAGACACTGATCAACTATCACAGCGGCGAGGCACGTAATCACCTCAAAGGTTCAAAGATTGCCCGCGCCGTGCTGAAGCGCGCCGACCGCGTCGTGAGCCCTTCCGGTTATCTGGTGGATGTGTTTCGCGAGTTCGGCATCGGAGCCGAGTCTGTTCCGAACATCATCGATTTTTCCCAGTTTACCTATCGTCAACGCTCGCCACTTCGTCCTCATCTTGTGTGTACGCGTGGCTATCATCCTTACTACGCGATTGACGTTGTGATCAAAGCTTATGTGCAAGTGAAGAAACAGTATCCCGACGCGCAGCTGGATTTAGTAGGCAGCGGATCGCTGGAAGGCGAAATGCGCCGCCTTGTTTCAGACCTTCACGTGAGCGGCGTGAACTTTTGCGGCGTGGCCTCGCGCGAAGAAATTGGCCGACACTACGATCAGGCAGACATTTTTATTAACGGTTCACGCCTCGACAACATGCCGGTTTCCGTTCTCGAGGCATTTGCCGCGGGTACGCCCGTAATTACAACCGCCCCCGAGGGAATGCGATATTTGGTAGAGGACGGGCGCACGGGCTTACTGTCTGAGGTCGGCGACCCGGGTGCGCTGGCTGGGAACGTGTTGCGCATTCTACGCGATCCTGACCTGGCGCGGCGCTTAGTTTCAAACGCATTTGAGCAACTCCCGAAATACCATTGGGAGCAGGTTCGGGAACAGTGGCTGAGCGTTTATCGCGAGCTGGTCCCGCAGCTGGTTGCACGTGGCTAGTCATTCATGGAATCCACCATCGAGAAACCGTTGAAAGTGGACGCACGGAACGGCAAACGATCTACCGCGCCGGTATTTGTGCTCGGCTGTCCGAGATCGGGGACGACCGTGCTTTATCACATGCTGCTTTCGGCAGGGAACTTCGCCGTCTACCGCGCGGAGTCGAAT
>JBKPSP010000023.1:0-37119 GCA_046735175.1 Acidobacteriota bacterium | reverse complement strand
CCCACCCCCCCCCCCCCCCGCCAACCGCGATTGTGATGTATGTCTCGTGGGCTCGGAGATGTGTATAAGAGACAGCTGTCCTACATCAGCCAAGGCTCCCTGACCCCTCACTCACAGCCCAAACAGTTCCCTCAACCTCTTCGTCTGCGCCCTACTGACCGGAATCTCGGTCTGCTTCTTGTCATCCATCCGCAGTTGATACGAGCTCTTGAACCACGGCACCACTTCGCGAATGCGATTCGTGTTCACGAGATAAGACCGATGCGCGCGCCAGAACAGGTTTTCATCCAGGCTGTCCAGGAGTTCCTCGAGGGTTCGGCAGTTCGACTGCCCTTCCATACCACTCGGCCCGCCAGTCACCACAGTGATGACTCCATCTTCAATCGTCGCGAAGCAGATATCTCTCTCGCTAACCAGAAACAACCGCCCCGCAGCCTTGAGCAGGATTTTCCGCGTGGTCTGCGGCTTCTGCGACTCGACCATCTTCATTAGCGTGTCGAGCTTGTCGGATGACGAGCTGGTTGCTTCCGTCATCGTCCGCGCTCGTTCCACGGCTTGCATCACACGCTTTCGATCCAGGGGCTTCAGAAGGTAATCGACCGCGTTGACTTCGAACGCGCGCACCGCGTACTGGTCGAATGCGGTTGAGAATACAATTTTGGGAAGCGTGATCTTTTTGTCGATGAGCTTCTTGATCACGCCAAAGCCGTCGAGGCCGGGCATCTGTACGTCGAGGAAGACCAGATCAGGATTGTGTTCGCGGATGAGGTTGACAGCTTCGAGGCCGTTTTTTCCCTGCGCAACAACGTCAATGTCGCCGATATTCTTCAGCAGATATGCGAGTTCGTCGCGCGCGAGCTGCTCGTCGTCAACGATTACGGCGGAGATCGGCATAAATTCTCTGCAAAAAGTATAGCCGATGTAGCAGCGGTGGCCCGCCTGTGGCGGTCTCGCACAGCCGGGCCGGCTGTGCCACACTAGAGCCTCATGAACGTCATTTTCGGCATCAACACTGTTATGGAGGCGCTGAAGGCGCGCGGGCGCGCGTTCGAATGGGTCGGCCTGGCCAAAGAGCGGCACGATATCCGCCTGCAGCGCCTGATCGAAGAATGCCGAAGCAACAGCATTGCGGTACGCTTCCTTCCCCGCATCGAGCTCGACCGCCTGGCCTCGAGCGGCGCTCACCAGGGCGTGGTGGCCGTGACCTCGTCAAAGCAGTACGCCGATGTGGATGACGTGATCGCGGCCAAACGCGGCGACTACTCGCTCATTGTCGTGCTCGATGGAGTTGAAGACCCTCACAATCTCGGCGCGATCCTGCGAACTGCCGATGCATGCGGCGCGAACGGAGTGCTGATTCCCGAACGTCGCGCGGCCGGAGTCACAGGAACAGTTGCGAAAGCTTCGGCCGGCGCCAGCGAACATCTGCCGGTTGCAAAAGTCGCAAACGTTTCGCGAACCCTCGAAGACCTGAAAACCAAGGGGTTGTGGATCGTAGGCCTCGATGAGCGCGGAACCCAATCCTACGAGCAGGTCGATTTCAAAATGGATTGCGCGGTTGTGCTGGGGGCTGAAGGCAAAGGACTGCACGATCTGGTGCGGAAACGATGCGACTTCCTGGTTTCCATACCGATGCTCGGGAAAGTACCGTCTTTGAACGTGTCGGTCGCGGCAGGAGTGGTGCTCTATGAAATCGTGCGGCAGCGGCGGCAAAAAGCGAAATGAGATCTCTTTGCCTGCTGCTGATATCTGTTTGCAGTGTTCCCGCGGTATCGCTCGATCGCGAGGCCTTCAGCTTTATCCATTACGATCTCGAAGCCCGGATCGAACCGGCACAGCAGCGGCTCGGAGTTCGCGGAAAGATCACGCTAAGAAACGATTCGGGCACGGCACAGAAAAATGCCGTGTTGCAGATTTCTTCTTCTCTCAACTGGCTGTCCATTCAGCTCGATGGCAAGCCCGCGCAATTTTTCTCGCAGACCTACACGTCCGACATCGACCATACCGGCGCCCTGGGCGAGGCCGTCGTCGCCTTGCCCAAACCAGTCGAACCGAAGAAGACGATCACGATTGAACTTGGGTACGAAGGCACCATTCCACAGGATGCGACACGATTAACACGAATCGGGGCGCCCGCTGAAGACGCGAAGCATTCCGCCTGGGACCAAATCAGTTCGTCGTTCACGGGAGTTCGCGGCATCGGCTATGTAGCCTGGTATCCGATCGCCACTCAAGCTGCGAGTCTCGCAGAAGGCAACGACGTAGTCGAAACGGCAGGCCGGTGGAAACAAAGAGAAACCGGCGCGGAGCTGCGAGTGCGATTTTCTCTATTAGGAGATACGCGAGAGAGTGCGAGTTCTGTGATTTGCGGCGACGACCGGCCTCCCCAAAAACACAGTGGTGAGACTAGCGAGTGCGTTTTTCGCAGTTTGGATTCTGAAGTTCCCTTTTTCGTATCCGGTGATCTTCAAAGGTTGGAACGAACCGGAGGCAGGATTCTTTACCTTTCTGATCACCAATCTCAAGCCCAGGATTACTCTCTCGCGATGGATGAGGCAACCGAATTCATTGCTAAATGGCTTCCCGCCGACAGGAACGCCAGCACGGAGATCGTCGAACTTCCTGACGGTAAAGCAGCGCCGTTCGAAACCGGTAGCGTGCTACTCACGCCATTTTCAGGCAACGCAAGCTCATACTTATTGTCGGCAATCGCGGTTTTATCTCGCGCAAACGTGCCTTCGCCGCGCGCCTGGATCCGTGAGGGCTTCGCCCGGTTTGCGCAAGCCGCATTCATCGAAGATAGAGAAGGCCGTGATGCTGCCATAGAATATCTGCGCAGCCACCGGCAAACGCTGCTCCAGGGCGAGAAATCGGTGCCGGCAAACCAGCAGGCCGCACATTCGGTGATCAATTCGGGCGATGATTTCTATGTTCAGACCAAGTCCATGAACGTCTGGTGGATGTTGCGTGATTTGGTCGGCGAGGCTGCTTTGAAAGCCGCGCTTCATAACTACAAATCAGAAGACGATAACTCTGCCCAGTACATGCAGAAGCTGATCGAAGCGCAGGGGCACAAAGATCTGGAATGGTTTTTTGACGATTGGGTCTATCGCGATCACGGTCTGCCGGATCTCCGGATCGCGTCGGTGTACCCGCGAGAGTTGGTCAACGGTGGATACATGGTGACCGTCACGGTTGAGAATCGCGGATCGGCAGGTGCCGAAATACCCGTAACCTTGCGCATGGCAAACGGCGAGAACACAGAACGGCTTAGAGTTCCAGCCAAGGCGACCGCTTCGGTGCGGATCGTTTGCCCATCGTTTCCGCGGCAAGCCATTGTGAACGACGGCAGCGTGGCGGAGGCTGATGAGAAAGATAACGTGTATAAGATTGAGCAAGTCAGCCACTAGCCTCTAGCTCCTAGCTTCTAACAATCAGTTCGGGAGCTTGGGTTGCTAGAAGCTAGTAGCTAGAAGCTAGCAGCTTCATTTCGGAGGCCTTTTGCCCTGCATCCAATTTCTCGGCGCGGCCGGGACTGTCACCGGGTCCAAGCATCTCATTAACACTTCTAGTGATCTGTCAGGCAAAACGGGAACGCAGGTGCTCGTGGACTGCGGCCTCTTTCAAGGCCAGAAGGAATGGCGCGAGCGAAACTGGCAGGGGCTTCCTCTTAACGCATTGGAGATCGAATGCGTGATTCTGACCCACGCGCATCTCGATCACTGCGGATGGATTCCGCGCCTGATCAAGCAGGGCTTTCGCGGCCCGATTTACGCAACCCAGGCGACGATCGACCTGTGCAGCATCATTCTGCCGGACTCCGGGCATCTACAAGAAGAGGACGCCGAGTTCCACAACCGGCACAAGACCTCAAAACACGATCCTGCATTGCCGCTCTACACGCAGGAAGATGCCGAAGCCTGCATGCAGAATTTCAGGCCGGTTCAGTTCGGTGAGACGAAGCAGGTTTCGCCTGAGATCTCGTTTCGTTTTGTCCATGCGGCGCACATTCTCGGTTCGTGCATGGCTGAGATCACCCTCAATGCCGGATCCAAAACCACGCGCATGCTCTTCACCGGCGACATTGGGCGCGTTCACGATCAGCACACTGCGCCCGGGAAGGTGGTGTATTCAGGACCGCAGGCCGGAGAAACAGCAGACCTGGTGGTAATGGAGTCCACCTACGGAAACCGGCAGCACCCAACCGAAGATCCGCGGCCAAAATTGGCAGAGGTCATTCGCAAAACTGTCGAGCGCGGCGGCAGCGTGGTTGTCCCGGCGTTCGCGGTCGAGCGCACCCAAAAATTCGTTTTCATGCTGAAAGAATTGATGGAGTCCGGGCAAATTCCGCGCGTGCCGGTCTTCTGTGACAGCCCGATGGCCATCAAGGCGGTCGAAATTTTCCTCAAGCACACCGAGGAATACACCGACACGACGAAGCAACTGATTTCACGCTACGGTTCTCCGCTGCAATGGCAAGGCTTCACTTTCGCCCAGACTTCTGAGGAGTCGAAAAAGATCAATGACTCGAAATTTCCGTGCGTCATCATTTCTTCGAGCGGGATGGTCACCGGCGGGCGCATTCAACACCATCTTATTCAGCGACTGCCCGATCCAAAGAACACAGTCATCTTCATAGGCTTTCAGGCCCCCGGAACACGCGGCTTCACCGTGAAGAGCGGAGCGCCGGAGGTCAAGATCTTCGGACAGATGGTGCCAATCCGCGCGCAAATCGCGGCGTTCGAGCAATTCAGCGATCACGCAGACACACCCGAGTTGCTGGAATGGCTGCGCACATTCACCAACAAACCTTCGGCCACTTATCTCGTTCACGGCGAGCCGAACGCATCGTCACAACTGCGCGATATTATGGCAAAAGAACTGGGATGGAATGTGCAGATCGCGCAATGGATGCAAAAAGTAAATGTCAGCTAACTTCAATTTGACAAGCGAACGCGCCCGCCGATTTGCAAGCGAATGGATCGAGTCGTGGAATTCGCACGATCTCGACCGCATCATGACGCACTACGCCGAGAACGTAGTGCTCACCTCACCCATCGCAGCCAGGTTGCTGAACCTGGCGGACGGCACCGTCAAGGGCAAAACCGCACTCAGGAGTTATTTTCAAAAAGGCCTCGAAACATTTCCCCAGCTCAGGTTCGAGTTGATTGAAGTAATGTGGGGTCTCACGAGCATTGTCGTGCACCATCAAAATCAGGCGGGAACGAAGTCAGGCGAGTTCATGGAATTTGATGGCGAAGGAAAAGTTGTGCGCGTGGTAGCGAACTACTCCAGCTAACTCGTTGTTTCCGACCGCGTGAACTGCACCAGGGCTTCAAGTTTCCCTCGGGCCGCGCCAGAGTCAATCGACTTTTCGGCGATCGGCAGGGCATCCCGCAAATGATCGGCCTTCCCCGCCGCAACCAAAGCCGCGGCCGCGTTCATGAGAACAACATCTCGCCGCGGAGATTTCTCGCCTACGAGAATCGAGCGTACGATTTTGGCATTCGCCGCAGCGTCTCCGCCCAAAAGCGAGTCGAGCGGAGCTCTCTTGAAGCCAAACTCATCGGGATCGATCTCGTAGGGACGCACGTTTCCTTCGCGAACTTCGGCGACGCGAGTCGGCCCCGTGATGGTGATTTCATCGAGGCCATCCAGACCATGCACCACGAACGCCCGATGCGTTCCCAACATACTCAGGGCTTCAGCCACTTTTTCTACAAGGTCGATCGAGTACACGCCCACCACCTGCGCGGACGCCCCCGCTGGATTGGTTAACGGTCCCAGCAGATTAAAAACTGTACGCAGGCGAGTTTCGCGGCGTACCGGCGCAACGTATTTGGCAGCACTATGGATAGAAGGCGCAAACAGGAATGCGATCCCAACCTTTTCAAGGCACTCGCTGACGCGCTCGGGTGCGAGTTGAATGTTCACGCCCAAGGCTTCCATCACATCGGCGGCCCCGCATTTCGCGGAAACCCCATCGGCTTTCGGCGTCGAACTACGGTTGCCATGCTTGGCCACTCGCACGCCCGCTCCGGCCACTACAAATGCGGTGACAGTCGAAATGTTGAATGTGCCGGCAGCATCCCCGCCGGTGCCACAAGTGTCTACGAGGGCCTCACGCCCGGTGCCGCTGGCATCGAGGACTCCGCGTCCGTGCGCAGCAATCGGAGTCGCCGCCGCGCGGATCGCTTCCGCGAAGCCGACAATCTCCTCCACCGTCTCCCCCTTCATGTGAAGCCCAACGAGCAGAGCGGCAATTTGCGAATCGGTGCACTTACCAGACAGGACTTCGCCCATCACCGCGCGAGCTTCCGCGCGCGAGAGAGACTCGCGGTGTGTGACGATGCGGTGCAGGGCCTCAAGGATCATGCGCGTGCTGAAGATTGTACGGCAGTCTTGGAGAAGGCAAGGAACCCCCACTTCTCGCAAAGGCGGCGAGAAGTGGGGCACCCAGATTCGTCGTTTTTCTTAGTGGATGTACTGAACACCATTCGACATGCGATTGATGATCAGTGGCTGGCCCACCATTTCGACGTAGACGTTCCACGTCCCTGTGGGAACCAGCTGGGAAAGATCTAACGAGTTGGTGGTTACCGGCACATTCTGAGCGGCGGAATACAGAGTTCCCTGTGTGTCGGTGAAATAGACGTTGAAGTGGTGAATGGTTTTGGTCGAAGCATACACGGGATCAGATGCTGACAAGGACCAGCTGACTACATTGCCTAACATGGACGCGTTGACCTTGTAGCAATTGTCAACTCCGCCTTCAAGGGCGGTTCCTTCTTCGTAGTCGTTCCAGGTTACAAGCTGCACGTAAGGAAGCTGCGCCCCGTAAGACCCGTAATATTTGTTGATTTCTGCGGCTGTAGCGAGTAAGACTTGTCCGCACTGCTGCGCGACAACCCGGTTTCCGCTCCAGGAAGCAATGTTGTCATCGAACGCTTTGTACAACGCACCGATGGCGAGTTGCGACGTATGCGTCAGCGCATTCGCGTAAAAAGCATCGAGGTAGATCGGAGTCGGATTGCTGCGCGATCCCCACCAGAACTGCTGGGTTGCGCCCCAGGTGGGAGGCTGCGCCCATGCATAGCGCCCGTTGTCCCATGCGCTGCTGGTGAATTTCCCACCATACTGAAAAACGTACTTGAATGGAGTGATGTAATTATCGGTGTGCGCCTTGACCGCCGACCAGACTGAATCCCAATCGGTCGCGCTCAGGACCGGAAAATCTGTGGGACCGCCGAAATATCCAATGACCGGCTGACCATTGTCTTTCCAGTACACTCCGCTCTTGGCGAAGTTTGTATTGATGTAGTCCATTTCTTTGATCAGGTTGGTTTGCAGGCAAGCTACGGTCCAGGCGGCAGTCTGGCCCGACACTGGACAGTTGGCCTTCAGCGCGCCTTTATCTTCCTGAAGGCCGAACTTGAGCGGATACCCTGAACGGCTGCTGACATCGGCAAACATCGCCTTTACGGTCGCGAGGTGAAACGCGTGCTTAGGATCCTGCGATCCGTAGTAGTCAATGAATACGACGTTACAACCTTCTCTGATCATGTACGAAGCCTGAGCATTCACAGTCGCTGCCGAATTCTCGTTGTAACCGACGCTCTTGTGAGTGGTACTGCCAAACCAGGGCATGTAGTGGCATATCACCTGGCCGTTCCAGCCCGGGTACAGCAATTGCCTAACGCTCAGGTTGGAAACGTGTCCTGCAGGCGAATCAGGAACCTGAGTCTGCGCGCCAACGTTGTTCGGGTTGGTCTTGAAGCCATTAAAAAATGCGCTGCAATAGGCAAGGTTTCCGCCCGGGTCGCTTGAGGATGAGCACAAGCTGGTGTTATTGGAGACCTTGGCGACTAATGTTCCCGCAGGGGTGAGAGGCGGTTGAGTTCCTCCGCCGGTTCCAGTACCAGTTCCCCCGCCCCCAGTGCCGCCACCACCTGTATTACCGCCTCCAGTACTGCCGCCACTGCTTCCGGCAGTCCCACCAGTCAGAGTTGGCCCCGAGGCACTCGCCATGAAAGAAGGCGTTGCAAACAAAGTGGTGTGACGCACAACCGCAGTGAGTGGATAATTTGTGGTAGTCCCGGTTTGTTTGCTGGTGAGCGTAATCTTCACGTTATTGCGCACAGCAGTAACCGGAGACGAACTGGAGTTCAACTGTGCGGTAAGTGACTGCGCCAGTTGTTCAGCGCGCGTGGTGCCATGGATGCCATACTGCACAACGGCAACAAAGCTCCCGACCCCGATTGCAACCTGCCCATAATCGTAAGTAGGGCAAGACATACTGCCGCAGGGATACACCGGCCCCAGTAAGGAACCGCTGATAACTACAGAGCCAGTGGCCGGCGTTTGAGCTTGCGATGAGATGACCGAGACAATCGCGGCCAAACAAGTTATTAAGAACACACAGATACGCGAGCGCATTTACTACCCCCAACGCGATTCAGAGTTGAGCGGCTGTTGCGCCAACGTGAAGTTACTGGAGTAACAGCCGATCAAATCCGGACTGGAATGATCGAAGTGTACGAAGCTTCTGCCGGAGGTAATAGAAATTTCAGCAGACAGACAAAACTAAAGTGTCAGTTCGGGGCGTGTTTCTGCGGTGTTCAGCTTAGGAAATGGTGCGGGCGGCTGCGTCGTCCTCGTGGTGTGGACGGGTGCGCTTGCGGCTGCTGAAGCGGGGCGACATGGCAGCTATGGTGCACAATGAATAAAAGAGGGCAGCGTTCGCGGGTATCTGCATGTTGAAGTCAACCAGGCTGTGCACCAGAATTCCCGCGATCCCAACGACGCTTGCAACTGCAACGGTCCCGTTGATGTCGGAGGGCCATTTAGGTGTCTTTGCCCATGCTCTTCTCATTGCGGTCACGACCAGCCACACTGCAGCTGCAAATCCGAGTAAGCCAGTCTCAGCCGCCAGTTGCAGATAGTCATTGTGCGCCTTGTCCACGAACAAGCTGGTGTAGAAACTTCGGAACTGCGGATAAACATCTTCAAAAGTTCCCAGTCCCCAACCTAAGATCGGCCGTTTCGCGAACATCACGACGGTATCGCGCGCAATGTGCAGGCGTATGTCACCGGTAAGTTCGTGCTTCATGCTGCTGTCAAGAGTCGCGATCCGTTCCGAGACATTGTGGCCGCCGATCCATGCCACCGCGGAGAGGGACAGCAGCAAGAATCCACCCAGCAGAACTCCCGTTCCCTCGTTTCGTCGCTCGCGGAAAACGAAATAGAGCAACGCCGCAAGTTGCACAGCGAATGCCGCCATTCCACCGCGCGAGCCGGAGAGAAATATCGTCGATCCCATCAAGGCCGCAGCCGAAGCTGCCACCCAGCGTTCGCGCCCATGTGCGTACCGGCTGAACGCGAACACCAGCGGGATGGGAACCAGCATTTCCATGAGACCGGCGTAATGGTTATGGTTCACGTACGGGCCGTACATCCACCCGCCGGCCTGCGGAACTCGAAACCAGTAAAGCTTTCCTGGCGAACTCAGGTTCTGCAGAATTGCAAACATAGCGACCGCTGTGCCGTAGATCGCCGCGAAAGTAGCGATTCGACGAAGGTGGCGCGTGCGAGTGAGAGTTTGCGTGAGCAGGAAGCAGATGAGGCCATACGCCACGTAAAGCAAGAAAGCGTCAGAAGTCGCGTGCCGGTATGCCGAAATTCCAAGCGCAAGTTGAAGCAACACCACGCCGGCGAACGCCAGCATAGGAGAAAACAGCGGAGACCATGAGATCCCGAACTGTGGCTCTCGCATCCGGCCAACCATCCAGATAGCAAAGAAGCTTGCCGATGCCGCCTGCAGAATAAAAATCGCCCATGGTTCGACGGCCCCGAACGCGAGCGGAGCAAATAGGAGTAGCCCCGCGGTTCCATAAAGAACTACCTCATTTACGACGGACCGCATGGGACGAACTTCCGCCAGCTTTTCGGGTAGTTCCGGAAGCGCAACTGCTGCGCTCATTGCGCCTGCCTTTCTGCACCTTCACGACGCGTTTCCGCAACCAGTCGCAATCCGTCGATCCAAAGCTTGCCGCGAATCGGACTCCCTGCCGGAACACGCGCAATCCGCAGCACCAGCATGTGCGTGTCAGGACCGGTTACAAAGCTGCCGCCGACCTTTTTCCAGAAGTCGGCATTTTGCAGCTCGTCGCTCGTGTAGAAGCTGGTTTCACGATACAAATCCTGGAACGCGAATCTAGTGCCGCCGGCGCCGTCCATGTCGCTGGCTTTGTAGAAGCCTGAAAACTCGTACCGGGTATTCGGTTCCACTGAAACCATCTGGCGAATTCCCGCGTCCTCAATGCCGGGGCCGTCGAATATGATGCGCAACGAATGAGGACTGGAATGCGTCTCGTTAGGGTCAAGCGCCAGTGCGATGCCGCGGGTCTTTTGGTGCATCCAGTCGAAGCCGCCGTCGAGAATTTCCAGGCTGAAATCTCCATTTACCAGAAGATTTTCGGACGAAGGCTGATATCCGGATAGATCAGCCATGTTCGCCGCCTGCCGCCAAACTCGCGCCGCCTCTTCCGGCTGCCGCAGCGCGATCAACTCGCGGATGTATTCGAACAAGTGAAGGCGCCTGATCGGCTGTTGCCGCGAATACATCCTCTGCCAGACTGCGGCCGCGCCTTCCCGTTCATGGCGCGCGTACAGGAACTCCAGAAACGATTCATCGGCATTCGGAGTGACCACGTTATCGAGCAGGAACTGCGCATCGGGATGAAACTTCCAGCAGGTTTGAATGGCCGCGGAAGTAAGCACCGGGTCGTTCTCGATCACCTGCCGGAAAGCGCGCATGGCGTCATCCGGTGAACCTTGGCCCAGAAACAGATTCGCTGCTTGCCATGCGATTTCGGGCGTGCGCGGCGCGGTTTTCAGCGCGTGAAGCAGATCGTCTCGCTCACCAGCCGTGTTTCCCACGGCCTGCTGCGCCAGCGCCAGGTCAGTCCAGTAACTCGCTTTTTGTGGGTTCAGCTGTGTCGCTTTTTCCAGCCAGGGCAAAGCTGCTTGCAGGTTCGGGCCCGCCAGGAGCTCGAACCTACCCGCATCGTGAGCATAAGCGGCGTTGCCGGGATCGAGCCGTGCAGCCCGGATCAAAGAGGATTCTTGAAGTGAGCCGGAATAGCAGGCGGCCGCAAATCGAAGCGTGACGATGACCAGATACGCCGCGATAAAAACCAGTGACGCAATCGCAACGCGATTCTTTCGCGCGGAATGATCCAGTTCAGTTCCCATTTCCAACCCGATCGCGGTAGCTTTATGCACTGCCCGATGCCGCACGCACCGAGTCGCCGCCGGTCATGTCTTCGTCGTAATAACGCTGCCCGTATTTGCCCTGATACTCGTAGTAGTAGTAATAGTCGGGCGAATCGAGGTCTACAGCGTTCAACAGGACGCCCGCGACGCGCGCATTCACCTGCGCCAGGATGTCTCGCGAACGCCTCAGGGCCGGCTTGGTGGTCTGCCCGGAACGAATCACCAGGACCACCGCGTCGGCGCGGGTCGAGAGCACAACCGCGTCAGTCACCGAGAGAGTCGGCGGCGTGTCAACGATGATGTGATCGTATTGATCGCGGAGTTCGGCGAGCATATCCATCATCTGGCTCGAGGCCAGTAGCTCTGCTGGGTTCGGCGGTGGCGTTCCGGCAGGCAAGATAAATAAGTTCGGCAGCACTGAAGAGCGAACCGTAGCCTGCTGCACGGTGCTGCCGCCAGTCAGCACGTTGCTCAATCCAATTCGTGGCCCCATGCCTAGAGTCTTGTGGATGCTGGGCCGGCGCAGGTCAGCGTCGATCAGCAGCACGCGCGTTCCTTTTTGCGCGAGAACCGTCGCCGTGTTGATGCTGGTGGTGGTCTTTCCCTCTTGTGGCAAGGCGCTGGTGATCAGAATCGTCTTCGGTGGCGCTCCGAGTGAAGTTAGGAGCAAGGACGTGCGCAAAGCGCGATACGACTCCGACATCTGTGACTGCGGCCGCGCGATCGTGATCAGCTCAACCGCCTCCTTCGAAGTTGCCACAGAAAGCCCCGTCGGATTGGTTTCACTCGCGATGCGCGATCCGAGTGGAATCATGCCCAGTGACGGCAGTCCCGAAATCGCCTGGGCTTGCTCCGGCGTGCGGACGGTGTTGTCAATTCCTTCAAGCAGGAACGCCAGTCCGATCCCACTGGTCAGCCCGAGCGCCAGAGCGAAGCCCAGATTGCGCGGAATATTCGGTTCAGCGGGCGCTCCCGGTGTGCGTGCGATATCGACCTGGCGAATATTGTTCGAGCGCAGGCCGGCGGTAACGCCTGCTTCCTTCAGCTTTTGCAGTAAACCTTCATAAAGCGTGCGGTTGGTTTCGAAGTCGCGCTTGAGCAGGCTGTATTCGATCGCGCTCTCGTTCAGTTTATTTTCCTGCTGCTTCTGCTCCTCGAGCGCTGCCCGCAGCATGTTCTCCCGCTGCAGCGCAGCCATGTAGTCGCCACGCAAGCGGCTGCTGACCTTCTTCATTTCAGATTGGATCTGCGAATCAATTTCTTTGACCTGGTTATTCAACTCCGCCAGCTTGGGATAAGACGGGCCGAATTGGGTGCTGAACTGCGCGATCTGGATATTGAGATCGGCTTTCGCGGCTTGCAGCTTGTCAAGTAGTCCCGAAGTGCTTCCGGTCACCTTGCCGGAAATGCCATTGGCAACGGCTGCAGCGGAGTCGGTGTCGCCGGAATCCGCCAGGCGATAGATGGATTCCTTCTCCATTCGTTGCGACTCTGCGGCGGTTAGCTCCTTATTCAGCTCATCAAGCTTGGCCGTGGTGATGTTCTGCTTTTCGTCGATTCCGAGAATCTGGTGTTCTTTTTGATACTTGACCAGCTTCTCCTGCGAGGTCTCGACCTTCATCTGCAAATCCACAAGCTGGCGCGAAAGCCAGTCGGAGGCCTGCATCGTGGATTCAAAGCGAGTCTTGAAATTCTGCTCGATGTAAGTGCTGGCCAGCGTGTTGACCACCCTGGCAGCGAGTTCCTTGTTCTGGCTGCGATAGTGAATGTCAATGATGCGGGTGTTGGGTTCGAGCGCGACGCGCAGGCTTCCTTTGAACGCGCCGAGAACAGTATTCGCCCGGATCGAATCAGGTTCCAGCGCGTCCGTAGTCAAGGTTAATGAAGCGGAAGACGCCACGCCGTGGCCTCCGAACTCCGGGAGTTGATCGAGATTCAGTTGCTTGATGACTTGCAGCGCCAGCAAATCGCTGCGCAGGATTCTGACTTCGGTATCGAGGTCGGTGGGATCGTAGTAATCCACACCGACGTTACCGGGATCGCGCAGATTCTGCAGCATGGGATCGGGCTTGTTGATGGCTATGCTGCCGACAGCATCGTAGATCGGCGTGATTCGCAAGGTGGCAATCAGAGATGCGCCAAAGATCGCAACCAGCGTGCCGATTACGATCCACTTCCTCTTGATCAGGACCCGAAGGTATTCGCGCAGAATCGAATCCTGCGTGGCCATTGCGGGATGGATGGCGGCGAGATTGCGGTTGATCTGCATGGCGGCAGGCGCCATCTCACGCAATCCCTGATTGCCCATTTGCATTACCTGCGATGGCTCCATCGGCCTCCCCAACGCGAACGGAAATCGCCGGCATTCGCGGCCGGCGTTGACAAACCCGCGCACTTCTTTGCGCGCGATTTTCAGTATGGCACCGAAAACTTGCAACTGGCCTTAATCGAATTGGTTCCGAGCTGTGAAAGAAATGGGATTCACAAGCGAAGATGGCCAACAATGGCTACATCGGCAGAAGGCCGTCGTCCATCGCTCGTCGTACGCCATCTGTTCATGCGATCTGTTGACTGATTCGCGCACGACGTACGACGAAGGTTACGGAGTTTGAATGAACATGAACTGGTCTGAGCAAGTGGTGCTGGTCACCGGAGGCACAGGATCGTTCGGCAAGAAGTTTGTGGAAATCATGCTGAGCGAATACCGGCCGCAGAAGCTGATCATCTTCAGCCGCGATGAACTCAAGCAGCACGAGATGCGCGCTGCCGGCCTGGATCATTCGAGTCTCCGTTATTTCCTCGGCGACGTGCGCGATTCGCAACGGCTGGAAAGAGCGTTCGCCGGAGTGACGGTGGTGGTACATGCGGCGGCCCTGAAACAGGTTCCCGCCTGCGAATACAACCCATTCGAGGCCATCCAGACCAACATCATGGGCGGCAAGAACGTCATTGATGCGGCCATCAATCGCGGCGTGCGGCGCCTGGTGGCGCTGAGCACCGACAAAGCTGTCAATCCGATCAACCTCTACGGCGCGACCAAGCTTTGCGCGGAAAAAATGTTCGTGCAGGCCAACGCCTATGCCGGCGCGCAGGATACACGGTTCAGTTGCGTGCGCTATGGCAATGTCGTCGGCAGCCGCGGCAGCGTGATCCCGATTTTTCTGGAGCAACGCAAACGGGGCCGGATCACTATTACCGATCCGCGCATGACGCGCTTCTGGATCACGCTGGAGCAAGGCGTCCGTTTCGTCATCCGCTGCCTCGAGCAGATGCACGGCGGAGAAATCTTCGTTCCCAAAATCCCCAGCATGAAGATTCTGGATATGGCCCAGGCCGTCGGTCCAGATTGCCAAATCGACTGCGTAGGCATCCGGCCGGGAGAGAAGCTGCATGAGGTGCTCCTCTCCGAGGACGAGTCGCGCAACGCGGTCGAGACCGACGACATGTTCGTCATCCAGCCGTCGCACTCCTGGTGGAAAAAAGAGAACTGGAAGAGCGGGACCTTACTGAAAGAGGACTTCCGCTATTCCAGCGACAACAATTCTCAGTGGCTTGGGCAGGAAGACCTGTTCGATCTGATAGAAAGCGCATCCCCGAGCACGCTCCCGCGAGTGGTTGGAGGGAACTCCAGACTGCGAGCGAACGCATAACCAACCATGGGTACAACCGCCCCAACTCGGGAAGCGCTTGCACTACACGGCGGAACGCCAGTGCGGACCAGTTTGCTTCCGTATGGACGCCAATCGATCACCGAACAAGACATTCAGGCGGTGGTTGAGGTTCTTCGTTCCGACTGGCTCACGACCGGCCCGAAGGTCGAGGAGTTCGAAGAGGCGTTCGCAGCATGGGTTGGCGCGAAATACGCCGTCACCTTCAGTAGCGGAACCGCCGCTTTGCATGCTGCTGCTTTCGCAGCGGGTATTGGCGCGGGTGATGAAGCGATCACCACGCCGCTGACCTTTGCCGCCACAGCCAACTGCGTCCTCTATCAGGGCGGAACGCCGGTGTTCGCTGACGTGCGCACGGATGCGTTGAATATCGATCCAGAGCGAATTGCACAGCGCGTGAATTCACGAACCAAGGCTCTGCTGCCGGTGGACTACGCAGGCCATCCGGCCGATCTGGCTTGGATCTTGGAACTTGCTGAGGGAAACGGGCTGACAGTAATTGAAGACGCCTGCCATGCACTCGGCGCCGAGTATCGTGGCCGCCGCGTGGGAAGCATCTCGCAGATGACAGTGTTCAGCTTTCACCCTGTCAAACACCTGACCACGGGTGAAGGCGGAATGGTCACAACGGACAATCCAACATTTGCGGATGCACTACGCAAATTCCGCAATCACGGCATCGCCAGCAACGCGCGCGACCGTCAGCGCGAAGGACAGTGGCACTACGAAATGGTCCTGCTCGGTTTCAACTATCGCCTGCCGGATATCGCATGTGCGCTCGGCTTGCAGCAACTAGGCAGGCTCGACACAAACCTTGCCAGACGGCGTGCAATTGCGGCGAGGTATTCGGCGGAGCTCCGTGAAATGCCGGGCATCATCGTTCCCAGGATTGCCGATGAGGTTCTGCCGGCATGGCATTTGTATCCAATCCGGCTTGACTGTTCGCGATTTTCAGCCGGCCGGGCCGAAATCTTTCGCGCACTCCGTGCCGAAAACATCGGCGTGAATGTGCATTACATTCCGGTTCATCTCCACCCCTACTATCGAGACCGCTTTGGATACAAGGGGGGCGAGTTCCCGAATGCTGAGGCAGCATACGAGAACTTGATCAGCCTCCCGATGTTTCACGGAATGACAGATGACGACCTTGCAGACGTAATCTCTGCCGTCGAGAAAGTGACGCAACACTACGCAGCGTGATTTGAAAATCTCGGCGATCATCCAGGCGCGAATGGGCAGCACGCGTCTTCCGGGAAAAGTGTTGATGGACATTGGCGGCAGGACAGCGCTGGCGCGAGTTGTGCGCCGGCTGAGCCGGGCAACGCTTATCAATGAGGTGATCGTCGCGACGTCCGACTTGCCTGTTGATGATGCAATCGTGCAGGAATGTGAACAGCTCGGCATTGACTGCTTCCGCGGATCGGAAACCGATGTCCTGGATCGGTATTATTGGGCAACGAAAAACTCTGCCGCAGATGCTGTGGTTCGAATCACCTCCGACTGCCCATTGATTGATCCGCAGCTTGTGGATGAAACCATTCAAGCCTTCGAAGCACACCAGGCCGATTATGCGAGCAATGTAATTCCCCGCACCTATCCGCGCGGGCTCGATACGGAGGTGTTTACCGCGGAAGCCCTGGCGTGGGCATGGCTCGAAGCGCGTGAGCCGCATCAGCGGGAGCACGTCACGGCTTACTTCTACGAACATCCAGGAACTTTCAAGATTGCTTCAGCAGCTGGCGACGCCGACTTGAGCCACCATCGCTGGACGCTCGATACGCCCGAAGATCTGGACTTGATTCGGGCGGTTTACTCGCGTTTCGACAATCGCGACGATTTCTCCTGGCGAGACGTACTCGATCTCATGGAACGTGAGCCTGAGCTGAGCCGTTTGAATGCTCACGCCCTTCAGAAAGCGGTTCTGGCAGGCTGATGGAAACTCTGATCATTCGCGCGGACGCGAGTGCCACCATCGGTCACGGACACGTAATGCGTTGCCTGGCGCTCGCGCAGGCATGGCAGGACCGTGGGGGCCGCTGCGTCTTCATTAGCGCCGGACTCATTGCTGCGCTCGAAGCTCGACTGAAGTCCGAAGGCTTCGAAGTCGTGAAGCTGGATACCGTTCCTGGCTCACGCGAAGATGCGGAAAAGCTGGTTGATTGCGCGACGCAGAACAATGCTCGCTGCGTGGTTATCGACGGCTACCACTTTGCAATCGGGTATCAGCACACTGTGAAGGCTGCGGGCTTCATGCTGCTGATCATTGATGACTACGGCCAAATCGGGGCGTATGCGGCGGATATCATTCTCGATCAGAATGCTGGAACTCACGACGGCTTTTATCAAAACCGCGGCCCGGACGCTGAACTCTTGCTTGGCGCGCGCGATGCGATGTTGCGCCGTGAATTTAGAGCATCGCGCGGAAAAAAACACGAGACGGCGGCATTAGCGCGGAAGATTCTCATCCTGCTTGGTGGAAGCGATTCCGCCAATCTGACGATGCCCCTGCTTCGGGCATTGCAGGTATTGCGCGATGACGTCGAAGTCACCCTGGTTGCAGGAGCGAGCAACCGGAACATCCGGCCGGCCCGGGATCTGGTGGCGGAATCGGCCGGTCGATGGAGGCTCGAAGTTGAACCACCCAACCTGCCGGAATTGATCTCGTCGTCGGATGTTGCGATCACTTCCGCAGGCTCCGCGTGTTGGGAGATGTGCCTACTCGGTCTGCCTCTAATCGTAATCCCGGTAGCTCAAAACCAATTCCGTCTTGCCAGCGAACTGGAGCGCCGAAAGGTTGCGGTTCGGGTCCCACTCTCCCATCAGACCGCACCGACTATTGTGAAAGAGCTCCAGCGGTTGGTCGCTGACACCAATTTTCGAGCTGAAGCTTCAAAACGTGCCCAAGCCCTCGTGGATGGGCGCGGCGCTGAACGAGCAGTTGCGGTCATCAGGGCGCATACGTTTTCCCTTCGTCAAACCCGCTGTGACGATTGCCTCACACTCTGGAAGTGGGCCAATGACCCGCAAGTGCGAAGGGCCTCTTTTTCAATTCAGCAAATCGGATGGGATGAGCACAACGAATGGTTTTTCACCAAGCTGCGCGATCCGCGATGCTTCTGGATGCTATATGAGGACGAGGGGACGGCGGTGGGCACAATTAGAGTCGATGCCGACTCGTCCCTTGAAGGAGAGATCAGTCTAACCTTGGCTCCGCAATATCGCGGACAGGGGCTCGCTTCGCATCTGCTGAAACGATCGCTCCGGCACACATTTGCCAGCACGCCAGTTTTGCGAATTCGTGCCCTGGTCAAATGCGAAAACATTCCGTCGGCTCGCGCGTTCGAGAATGCTGGGTTTACCTGTGTCGGAAAGACCCACGTCAAGGGCTACGAAGCCTACCATTATTCATACGCGTGCGACCATGTTGGCACACGAGGGCCTGCGCTCCAGTCCGCTGAACCTGCGGAGGTTATTTCATGAGGATTGGAAAGCGCGAAATTGGTTCAGGGCGCTCTGTTTACATCGTCGCCGAGCTTTCCGCGAACCACAACCAGGATTTCGATCTTGCCGTAAAAATCATCCACGCGGCGAAAGAGGCCGGTGCGGACGCCGTAAAGCTGCAGACTTACAAGGCCGACACGATCACGATTAACTCCAACCGTCCGGAATTTCGCATCGGAGGCGGAACGCTTTGGGACGGACGAAACCTGCACGAACTTTATGGTGAGGCGCACACGCCCTGGGAATGGCACCCCAGGCTGAAGCAGGTCGCCAATGATCTCGGCATGGACCTGTTCTCGTCGCCGTTTGACTCGAGCGCAGTGGATTTCTTGGAACAGATGGACGTTCCGGCGTACAAAGTTGCGTCGTTCGAGCTCGTGGATCTACCGCTGATCCAAAAGATGGCACGCACCGGAAAGCCGCTGATCATCTCGACCGGCATGGCGACGCTCGATGAAATCCAGGAGGCAGTGCGAGCAGCGCACAGTGCGGGCGCCACCGAAATTGCGTTGCTCAAATGTACGAGCGCATATCCGGCACCTCCAGACGAGATGAATTTGCGAACTATACCCGAGCTGGCGCGGAAATTCGATGTTCCGGTCGGCCTGTCGGATCACACTATGGGCATTGCAGTTCCCGTCGCGGCGGTTGCGTTTGGGGCCAGCATCATCGAAAAGCACTTGACGTTGTCGCGTTCGCACCCTGGGCCGGACAGTGCCTTCTCGCTTGAGCCTCAAGAGTTCAAGGCGATGGTTGAGGCTGTGCGCACGACCGAACGAGCCATGGGCAAAGTCCAGTTCGGCCCCGCTGCACACGAGGTCAACAGCCTCACGTTCCGGCGGTCCTTGTTTGCGGTGGAAGACATCAAGGAAGGGCAGGTCTTCAACGGCGCCAATGTTCATTCGATCCGTCCCGGACATGGGCTGCATACGCGCCATCTTTCCGAAGTTCTTGGAAAGCACGCTGCCCGCGATATACAACGAGGAACTCCGCTCTCCTGGGACCTGGTCGCTAAATGAGGCACCGGGTACTGTTACTCCATCCTGAGGATCAGCTTCCGGCGCGAACTAAACACGCGTGGGATTTGATCGTTGACCTTGGCCGCGCACCGGCGGCCCCATATGAGGACTGGAGCCGCCAGGCAAACTGCAAAGTTGTAAGTGTGTTCGATTTCGCTCAAGGAACAGATGATCTCCACCGAACTCGTGAGCTGCTGGAACACGGCATGGGGCAAGCTGTCGACCGGTACGGCATCGACTGGTGGGATGTTCTGGTGCAATCGGTCGTGCCGGAAATACAGCAACTCATCTCCCTTGTCAGGCTGGCGGCGACAATCGAGCCGGGAGCCGGCATCTTTTGCACGCGGCCGCACTTCTTGGCAACCGCCCTACAGCGTTTCACCGGAGGCAGGCTGGCAGTTCTTGAAACCGCGGGCCACACTCTGCGCCGTCGTGTAACGCATCACGCGCGTGCTGTGACGCGCCTGAACTGGGCCCAACTCATGCAGGTGGTTCAGGACAAGTTCGATCCTGAACACGCGATACGAAGCCGTTTCGCACGCCGAACGCCGCCCCCTTCAGCGCCACGGGTTCTGCTTCCCTCAGCCTATGTCAATGTTTCGCGTACAGCCGTGGCGTTCGCTCGCGTGCTGCCAGACGTTCAGTTCTTGCTGCTCCATGCTAGAAACAGCGGTCGTTTAGCTGCGCTTCCCGCCAACGTGCATCAGGGTTCCCTTGATGGGTATTTCTCGACCGTTGATCGCGCCGAAGTGAAAACCCTCACCAGTGATCTCGCGCGCCTCTGCCGGCAACTCGCGCACTCAGCGCCCGAGCTTGGACTCGCCCAGGCATCCGGTCTTCTTGCGAGCATGCAAGGCCGTTTGAAGTGGGGCCTTGCAGTGCGCGACGCCTGGTTGAGAGTTTTCGATTCGCAAGCCATCGCCGCCTGCCTTTGCGCTGACGATAGCAATCCGTACAGCAGGCTTCCGCTCATCATTGCGAAGCAGCGCGGCCTTCCTGCGCTTGCCTGCCATCACGGCGCGCTGGACAGCAGGATGGCAATCAAGACGTCGCACGCGGATTTCTATATCGCGAAAAGTGAGATGGAGCGCGATTATCTGGCTCGAGTATGCCGGGTCAGCAAAGATGCGATCGTCACCGGCGGGAACGGCCACAAAGAGACGCATGCAATGGCCTCTAGCCGTGACTGGCTTGTGTTTTTCACCGAGCCATATCACGCGCTGGGTTGGAGAACCGAGGAAATTTATCGCGACTTGCTTCCGCAGCTCGTAACGCTGGCGCGAAGGTGCCAGTTGGAGCTGGTGTTCAAACTCCATCCATTTGACAGCATTTCCGGTCACCGAAGACTTCTCAGGCAGTTTCTGGGCCGAAGCATGGCGGCGAATATCCGCGTTATAACCGGCCCGATCTCAGCCGAGTTGTGGGAACGATGCGCTTGCGCGCTCACGGTCCAGTCCACCGTCGCTCTCGAGTGCTCAAGCCGCGGGATCCCAATCTTCCTGTGCGGCTGGCTGGCAGACTGCTCCTCTGGATACGTCGAGCAGTTCGACCGTTTCGGGAGCGGCCAACTGTTGCACTCACCCGCGGAACTCGAACAGGTGCCGGACCGGATCAATTCGCACAAGTTCTCCTCAATCCCGCCTACGGACTCGCTCAATTCCGAGACATTGCGTTGTCTGCTGAATGGCACCTACTCCCGGGGCGCGCTGGCTACGGCATGAACGTGTTCAGGAGAGAGAACCAGGCGGAACGAGCATGAGGCTGGTCAGTCCGCTGCTGAAGCACGTCGTCTATCCCGGCCTGAGCCGGTCCGGATATCTGCGACGCTTGCTGCCTTCCGCGCCCGCAGTCGTTACTTATCACGGTGTTTTGCCGCAGGGGTATGAGCTGCGGGACGCTGCGCTGGATGGACACCTTGTCAATGGGAGCAACTTTCTTGTGCAGATCAACTTGCTCAAGAAAAACTACAACGTCATCTCGCCGGAACAATTCCTTCGGTGGTGTGAAGGCGAACTGGAGTTGCCATTGCGCTCGGTGCTGTTGACGTGCGACGACGGCCTTCGCAACACGTTAACTGACATGCTGCCGATCATCGCGGACGCCGGCGTTTCCTTTCTTTTCTTCCTCACAGGCGCTTCCGCCGAAGACACTTCCTCCATGCTTTGGTATGAAGAGATGTTTTTGTGGCTGAAAGCTACATCAGCCGAAAGGATCTCATCGCTGCGCGAATCTTGGTGCCCGAGGCGAACGCTGCAGCTGAATACTCTCTGGGTCGAGCTGATGAAGCGGTTTTCGGCAATGGCTTGGCCTGAGCGGCAACGTGCACTCGAAGACTTGCGAACCCGACTTGGCATATCTAAGGACTGGGCGTCGGAATATTCTGAAAACGAAGTGCTCAACCGCCGGTTTTTCATGCTGAATCGCCAGGAACTCAAGCAATTACGCCGGGCTGGAATGACGATTGGCGCGCACACCGTGTCTCATCCCATGCTGTCGCAGATGACCCGGGAAGATGCGCTCCAGGAAATCGCCCGAAGCCGCAGCGCTTTGGAAAATGCATGGGAGAAAAAAGTGTGGGCATTGGCATATCCGTTTGGAACTCGCGACACGGTGAGTTGTCGCGAGGAAGACTTGGCCCGAGGAGCTGGTTTTAGTTGTGCCTTCATGAACGTGGAGGACGCATCAACCGACAACAAATATATGTTCCCCCGAATCCATGTCTCTCTCACTATGGGCCTTGCCGAATTAGACGCGCACGTGTCCGGGTTCCATTCCGCCATTCGCAAGCTAGCCAGCGCGGCCGTGCCGGCCTGATTTCGGATTGAAGATGCGAATCGTTGCGCATGCCGGGCTCTCTGACGTTCGCGAACAGTGGAATACTCTTGTTCAAAAGGCCGAGCAGCCGCAAGTTTTCTATACGTATGAGTGGGCGGAAGCGGTTACTCATGCTTTCGGTGAATCGCTGAAACCCTTGATCGTAGCTGGCTATCGGGAAGACCAGTTGGTCGGGGTGGTTGCGCTGGCCCAGGACTCTTCTTCTGATCACGTGTCATTTCTTGCGGGGTCGACCGCGGACTATTGCGATTTCATCTCGGCGCCCAAGGATCGTGAGCAGTTCGTCCTACTTGCCACGCAGGAGCTTCGACAGATGGGAGTTCGCAAGATTTCGCTGGCGAACCTGCCCGCAGACTCGGCTTCCGCACACGTGTTGCAATCGAACGCACCGCAAACAGGATACTCCATTTTCAGCCGGCCCGCCTACGTGTGCGCACAAGTACCACTTGACTCGGTTGAAAGACGCGGCCATGTCCGGAGATCGGCGCGCAACAAGTTGAGACGATTCGCGAATGGCGCAGGTGACAGCGATTTTATTGTCCAGCACCACAATGATTTCTCGAGCTTTGAACATGAATTTCAGAAATTCACGATTGCGCATGTGCAAAGATTTCTCACATCACGACGGGTGAGTAACCTGATCAGGCCCGAGAGGCAAGCCTTCCTGAGCGAGTTGGCGCGACGGTTATCAATGCGGGGATGGCTTGCATTGAGCACTCTGCAGCGGCGCGGTCGCACGATCGCGTGGAATTACGGTTTTCGCTTTGCGGGAAACTGGTTCTGGTATCAGCCAGCATTTGACATCGAAATGGCGCACCTCTCGCCTGGTTCGTATCTACTATGCGAAATCCTGAGACAGGCCTCGGAGGATCCTCAGATTGTCAATGTGGATCTGGGCCTCGGTGACGAAGAATACAAGCAGAGATATTCAAAGTCCGGCCGGCTTACTGTGCACATCACGGCGTCTTCGCCATACAGGAAGGTTATGGAAGTTTGCCGTTACCACAGCGCCGAACTGGTGAAGCGCTCTCCGCGATTGGAGCGAAACGTCAGGGCGTGGGCCGCCAAGGCCGCCAAGATTCAGCGGACGGTTGCGAGGAACGGGATTACGAACGCGATTTCGGTCTATACGCGGCGTGCCGGCGAGAACGTGAACGGCTCGCGTGAAGTCTCATTCTTTGAGTGTACCCAGCCGAGGCCTTCGGCTAACACTCTCAGCCTGCAGCCAATCTCCACTCGTTTGCTTGCCCTCGCCACGATGGAATACGAGAACGACGCGAAGATGGTTGAATACGCCATCCGGTCGGCGGAACGGCTTAGTTCTGGCGCCGCCTCGGGATATGCACTCATGACCGAAGCGGGTACACCGGTGCATTTCTGCTGGGTCGCTCCGTTCGAAGGCTTTTATCTCGCCGAGTTGCGACAGGTTCTGAAGGAGCCTGCCCCGAACGCCGTCCTGCTGTTCGATTGCTGGACTCCCTCCGCGCAACGCGGGAACGGGTATTACGCAGCCTGCATCGCGGAGGTTGCGGATGTGCTGATCGCGCAAGGCAAGCGTCCGTGGATTTTCAGCGCGGTGACGAACCAGAGCTCTCTGCGCGGGATTGAAAAAAGCGGATTTGTTCCGCGATTTTCGCTCAACAGGCGGAAGAGACTCTTCGTCAACACAATTTCAAGTTCTGAAGTGAAGGAACCGCCCGCTTCACAGTTCGATCTCTATCCAGCTGCATAACAATGGCCACCGCCATCGACAACATTCCGGTTTCGCAGGACCCTGGAATTCATCCAGCGGCGAGCGACCATCATTTTCACGGCCGCATGGCCACGATTTCCCGCCAGTCAGGGGTGTACTTTGCGGGAACAATCCTGACCACGGCCGCAGGATTCTTCTTCAAGATCTTTGTGGCGCGCAATCTCGGCGCCGAAGCGCTCGGAATTTACGCGCTCGGAATGACCATCGTCGGCCTTTTGGGCCTGTTTAATGCTTTTGGCTTGCCGACGGCAGCGACGCGATTTGTAGCGGCGTATTCCGCGCGAGGACAGTTCGCGTTGCTCGGCACATTTTTGCGCAGCAGCTTGGCTTTATTGACCGCTTGCAACGTGTTGCTGGGCGGATTACTTCTGCTCGCCGGCCCATGGATCGCGGTGCATTTTTATCATCTTCCCGTGCTAAGCCCCTATCTGTGGGCTTTCGCGTTGATCATGTTCCTTGGCGTCCTGAATACGTTCCTGGGGCAAGTGATGGGCGGTTATCAGGATGTCGCGCGCCGAACATTCATTACTCATTTTCTGGGAACTCCGGCAAACATCTTGTTTGCTGTTCTCTTGATCAGCCTCGGCTTTCATTTGCACGGATATCTCGCCGCGCAAGTTGCAAGCGCCGTGTTGGTGCTCGGGCTCCTAGCCTGGTCGGTTTGGAAAATGACGCCGCGAGCGGCAAGAACGGCCGGGCGGTTCGGGCTGGTCGAGCGCGAAGTAGTCACATTTTCAGCCGCAGCGTTCGGCACAGCGGGCCTGGAATTCGTGCTCGGCCAAGCGGACAAGATTCTGCTCGGCCGCTATCTCGACGTTACCCACGTTGGAATTTATTCCGTGGCGATGGCACTCGTGGCTTTTGTGCCGATTACGCTTCAATCGGTAAACCAGATTTTTTCTCCCACCATCTCCGAGTTGCATGCCCTCGGCAATCGTGCGATGTTGCAGTCGCTCTACGCCGCTCTCACCAGGTGGATCCTCATCTTCACCATCCCATTGGCGGCCACCATGATTGTGTTTGCGCGTCCACTGATGGGGATCTTCGGTCCAACCTTCGGATCGGGGGCGCCGGTGCTGGCCATCGGCGCGGTTGGGCAGCTGCTGAATTGCGCGGTCGGCTCAGTCGGCTTTCTTCTGCTGATGTCTGGGAATCAATTCGAATTGGTCAGAGTGCAGGCCTTCAATGCCATCCTGCTGCTACTGCTTGGGCTTGCGTTAGTTCCGAGAATGGGCACCACAGGCGCGGCCCTGGCCATGGCGATCACGGTAGTCACGACCAATCTGTGGCTCCTCAAATCCGTCAACAGAAAACTAAAATTATTTCCTTACAATGCAAGTTACGCGAAGCTGATGGTGCCCACAGGGTTTATGATCGCGACCTTGATGCTCCTGCGATGGCAGCTCGAAACCCCTCATTCCAATTGGGGGATGGCGCTGATTGCAATCATCGCCGCATACGCATCTTTTCTTTCTGCCGTGTGGATTTCAGGATTGGAGCGCTCCGACCGCGACATTATCCAGACGTTATGGGCGCGAATTCGAGGCGGCTATGTCGCTGGCGAGGTGAGTGCATAATGGCGGCCACGCGTGAGCTCCATCTTCCTGAGACGTTATGCGCCGCGATCGAGCAGAAATTCGGGCACAGGTTCGGCTCGCTCGAGGAGACAGTCTCAGCCATTCTTTCGCAACTCGTCCGCGACGACGCCTTGATCATGGATGCCAGGGAGCAGCAGATCATCGAGGAGCGATTGAAGGGCCTAGGCTACATCTGAGCGGCCAGCATGCATGCATGACAATGATGCCGAATCGCTCCGGGCAGCAGGCAGGCGGCGGCTCTTGCCACCAATCACCGATCCCAACTGGCTGGTGTTGCGCGCTCGTCGCAAACAATTCAGCCGCTGGTTGAATGAACTGCCGCTGCAAAACGCCACCGTGCTTGATGTTGGCGGCAGGCTGCAGCCCTATCGTGAGCTTCTCCCCGAGTCCTGCCGTTACTGGTCGGTTGACCTGCGGCCCACCGCGCTGTTGAGCACGATTGCCGATGCCGGATCGCTGCCGTTCCCAGAAAACACGTTCCAGCTTGTCATCTGCACTCAGATGCTCGAATATGCGCCGTGCCCACAGCAGGTTGTAAACGAAATCCACAGGGTGCTCGCGCCCGGTGGGACTCTGTTGCTCAGCGCGCCGAGCATCTTCCCGCGCGACTCCGAGTACGACCGATGGCGATTTTTTCCCGCGGCGTACCGCAGCCTGATGAGTCAATTTTCGGATCTGGAAATTCTTGCCGAGGGCGGCACAGTTGCCGGGTTCATGCGAACCACAGCAGTGTTTGCGAGGACCTCCGCTCGTTATGACGCCCTGCGATTGGCGTTGGATCTTACGTTCGTGCCGGTTCTGAATGCCTTAGGCGCGCTGGGTGACAAAATTCTTGGCGCCCGCGACGGCACATTCACCGTGAACTACAGCGTGCGCGCGCGAAAGTGACAACCTTGCACTTCGCACCTTTGCGGTTACCTCACATCACAAGTTAAACCGCTAGACTTCAGGAACGAGCAGGTGCCGAGCTTGCGCAGGTTACTCCACAGCATTTTCCGCAAGGAAGTTCAACCGCAAAGCATCACGTTCCCCCGACCTCTGGTTTTGCTGGAGAGCGACGACTGGGGACGCGTCGGTGTCCGCGATCGCGAGGGCTTTGAGCAGTTGCGATCGAAAGGGATCCGGCTCGGCGAGCATCCCTATGACCTCTACACGCTTGAGACCGCCAAAGATGTCGCTGCACTGGCAGCCGTACTGATGAAGCATCGCGACTCCCGCGGACATCCGGCATCCTTGGTGATGAATTTTTGTGTAACCAACCTCGATTTCGCCGTGATGAAGGCTGGCGGCTACTGTCACCTGGAATTACGCAGCCTCGCCGATGGCCTCCCAGCCAACTGGTCCCGGGCCGGATTATTTGAGGCGTACAGAAAAGGCATCCTGCAAGGCGTGTTCTACCCCGCCATGCACGGCCTTACGCATTTCTGCCCGTCAGCAGTAGAAAATGCGCTGGCAGAAAACCGTGATCGCGCACAACTGCTTCGCACATTGTGGGAAGCCGAGACGCCGTACATCTACTGGCGCATGCCCTGGATCGGATACGAATACTGGAATCCAGAAAAGCCTCAAGCGGGATTTTTGAACGCCCAGCGTCAGCGCGATTTAATCCAGCGGGCCTGCTCGGAGTTCGAGGTGTTCTTCGGAAGGCGAGCCGTGTCGGCGTGCGCTCCCGGATATCGCGCCAATCACGACACGCACCGCGCTTGGTCGGAAAACGGCATTCGCATTGTTCAGAATGGCACTGGAAGCGGCCTCAGAGCGCCGCACATTGACGAGTTCGGACTGCTTCACGTCTATCGTGCGATTGACCTCGAGCCCGCGCTGAAAGAAGTGGAAACCGCAAAGCACCTGGAACTTGCTTTGGCCTGCGCTGACCGCGGTATTCCTATCGTGATTTCGGTCCACGCCATTAATTTCCATTCTTCGCTAAAGGATTTCCGTAGCGCAACCTTGTCCGAACTGGATTCGCTGCTCACGGCACTCGAATTGAAATTTCCCAACCTGCTGTACATAAATCACCAGGACCTGTTAAACGCGGCCATGAATGGGGTCGAGTGCCTCGATGTACCCAGCACGCAGCAAGAAAAAGCGCCTGAGTTGCAGGAGGTCCGGTGATACGCCAGCCGCAGTCGCTGATCCTGATCACGATCGACTGCCTGCGAGCCGACCACGTAGGTTTTCTCGGGTGCCACCGGCCCACAACACCATTTCTTGACTCGCTAGCCCACGAGAGCTTCGTCTTCGAAAAGGCAATTGCAGCCGGCGCTCCCACGTATTATTCGTTGCCCGGAATATTGGCATCACGCTATGCGCTGGCCCTCGGGCGCGACGTCCTCGGCATTGCTCCCGGCGAAGAGACGCTGCCGTCGGTACTGAACAGTTACAGTTTCCAAACGGCCGGGTTCTCAGCGGCCAACCCTTACATCTCCGCGCGATTCGGCTACGAGCAGGGCTTCGACTTCTTTCGCGACTTCCTCGAATCCGGCCAGCCAGAATTTCCCGAGGAGCAGACTCCAAGTAATTTCCGTGCGCGCGCGAATCGCGCGTTAGCTAGCGCTTGTCACAGTGTCCCCGGCCTCGCTCGGATATATGACGACCTTTACTTCGAGTATTGCCAGCAGGTCGGTTCCGGGCAAGCCGGCGACCTCGACACCTTCAGAAGGTTTCCCTCAGCCGATGTAATCGTGGACCACGCGATTGCGTGGCTGAACGAGCACGCGGGCGGCCCATTTTTCCTTTGGCTGCACTTGATGGATCCGCACGCGCCTTATTACCCGAAAACGGAAGCTCTCCAAGCTGTCGGCCATTGCGATGTCTCTGGGCAGCAGGCACGATACTTGAATTCGTTTTGGGCGCGCGGTGATGTTGGACTGGAGCGCCTGAGCCGCAAACGAGATGAGGTCCTAGCGCTTTACGACGCCGGCATCTACTGGGCTGACGCGCAGATTCGCCGCCTGACCGAACGCCTGGTGGATCTGAATGTTTGGAACCAGTGCGCGCTTGCCGTAACCGCAGATCACGGAGAGGAATTCCTGGAGCACGGCGGGCGCTTCCATGCTCCTCTCAAGCTGACCGAGGAACTCATACACGTTCCACTTCTCTTGCGCGCCGGCGGAGGTCACGGGTCCCGCAGAGTCGCAGCGCCGTTCGGTCTGATCGATCTTGCCCCGACGTTGCTGGATGTCCTGGGCCTGCCTGCACCGGCCAGTTTTCATGGCCGCAGCCGATGGTTACAGGTGGCGAGCGGGAAAGAATGGGAGAAACCGGTCTTCACCGAATGCGTTCGCGGATGCACCAACCCGTTGCTCACAGAGAAACGGATCGCGCCCAGAATTTTGGCGGTTCGGAGTGGACGCTACAAATTAGTCCTCGACTTCGCTTCAAACAGCGAGGATCTATTCGACATGGTTTGCGATCCCGGCGAACGGAACCCCCTCAAATCCACTGAACTGGTAACGATCCGGCGGGAACTGCTGCAATACGCCAGAAAACATCTGGTGGAATCTCAAAAGTCACGGGACTTTGACCGCCGGTTCGAGTCTCAACTGCGCGACCTTCGAATAGAATGGGCGCATTCCGCTACGAGCCCAAATTAGTCTTGCGCCTCCCCTCGCGAAGTCGGTAGCAAGAACGCCGGTCCGCATTTTGATCGATAGCTTCGCTGACGCTGGCCTGCCCAACGCGCAAATGAGGAACGCGCGTGAGATTGCCTGCCGGCTCGATGCTGAAAAATTTCATATCACCATGTTTCTCTCCGGTGATCCCGACGAGCGGATCGCCGCGCGTCCGAGCACCCGGCTGATACGGCTGCCTAGACGCCGGCAGACGATAAGGATTTTTCGTGAGCTCATGTGGGGCGATCACGAAATCCTCTTTTATCTGAAATCCTCTCCCGCCAGTCTTGCCTACATGAAGGTGAGAAGGACGTTGAACGATAGGGCAGTCGTGATTGGGACGATGGAGTCACAGTCCGATCTCAGAAATGAACCCACAATCAAAGCTAATGCCATTCGCATGTGGGAGCAGACAGTCCTCAAATCCGATTACCTGTTCAGCAACTCCCGGTCGGTGCAAACGAGCTTGCAGCGCGAGTACGGCATCGAAAGCGAAATCGTACCCACGGGTGTTGACACAAAGTTCTTCAGCCCAAGTGCCGAGCCTAAAATCAATGCGCGGCCGCGCGTGTTATTTGTCGGCTCTCTGCGTCCGTTCAAACAGCCGCAGCTCCTGCTCGATGCAGCCTTGCGATTTCCCCAAGCTGACTTCAGGATCGCAGGCGACGGCCTTCTCGCTTCAGACCTTAAGGGCCGCATAGAGCGCGAACGCCTCACGAACGTCGTGCTTCTCGGCCCAATGAGCGCGCCGCAGCTCCGGGATGAGTATCGTTCGGCTGACATCTTCCTATTTCCGTCGTCATGGGAAGGTTCGCCCAAGGTCATTCTGGAAGCAGCGGCATGCGCGCTGCCGGTTGTCGTTCGAAACAGCTATTCCCCGGAAACGGTTGTCCACGGCATTACCGGCTATCAGGCCGCATCTGACGAGGAAATTTACTCATTTGTAGGCGCTCTCCTGGCAAGCCCCGAGTTGAGAGCCAAGCTGGGCCGCAATGGCAGGCAGCATAGTTTGCGCTTTGAGTGGGACGTGATCGCCTCCCGCTGGTCGGAGATCTTTGAAACGGTCGCCGCCCGCAAGTTGAGAAGGGCTTCCTAGTGGCAGCGATTCTTGCACCCGCGCTTTCGACCTTGTCACAAGGACTTGATTTCCTGCCAACACTGCGAGTTCTCACACTGGCACCTTTTTATCCGTCTCAGGAGAATCCAGCCCAGGGATGCTTCATTGCCGAGGCACTGCAGGAACTGAAATCCCAGGCCGTGGACAGCGACGTCATCGCGATCCAGCCGTCTTATCGCGCCAGCGCTCACCCGCTTGCAGGGGGATCTCCCGCTCGATGGCAGACGTATTTTTCTTTTCCCGGTAATTTCGGGCTTCCGCTCTCAGGGCGTTTCGCGGCGACGAGTCTGTTCCGGCAGGTGCAAGAGAGCCATCGGTGCGAGCCTTATGACCTGATTCACGCCCATTCCGCCCTCCCTTGTGGTGCAGCGGCACTCAGCCTGAGCGAGCGGCTGGGCATTCCATTCGTAGTAACAGTTCATGGCCTCGACGCATCTTCAACCTTGCAGGCCGGACCGGTCTTGGGGAAATGGTGCGCTCGCATTTCAAAACGCGTCTACGAATCTGCTCGGGTTGTGATCTGCATCAGCGCCAAAGTGAGAGATCGGGTCGCGCAAATTGCCGATGCCCGCACGGTCGTGATCCACAACGGCGTCGACACTTCGCTCTTCTCCCCAGGTCCTGAACGCCGACCCTTAACCATTCTGAGCGTCGGCAACCTCATTCCGATCAAAGGACACGCAACACTTCTCCGCGCATTCGCACGGATCCAGAAAGCCGCCCCCGAGTGCGCCCTCCACATTATCGGCGAAGGTCCTAAGCGCGACGAGTTGCAGACGCTGGCCGGGAGCTTAGGAATTGCAGATCGAGTTCGGTTCCTCGGGCGCCAAAGCAGAGCTGAAGTCGCCGATGCCATGCGGCGTTGCGCAGTCTTCGCACTGCCCAGCAGCTACGAAGGCTTGGGCTGTGTCTATCTCGAGGCCATGGCTTCGGCAAAGCCGGCGATCGGCTGCCGCGGACAGGGAATCGATGAAATTATCGAATCGGGACGGAATGGTTTCCTGGTCGCGCCCAACAGTGAATCGGAGCTGTCCGATGGGTTAATGCAACTGCTCCGGAATGAGAGGCTACGTCAGCGTGTGGGAGCGGCAGCGCGCGAGATTGTCCTCACCCGTCACTCGATGGCGCATCAGGCCGCGCAATTAGCTAAAGTTTACCGCGAGTGCACACGATGAAATTGTGCCTGCTCACTGAAATCATCTCCCCTTACCGCATTCCGGTTTTCAATGCGCTAGCAAAACATCCGCAGATAGATCTCCGCGTCATTTTTCTCGCAGAAACCGACCCCTCCATGCGGCAATGGAGAATCTACAGCGATGAAGCGCGTTTCTCCTACGAAGTTCTCCCATCCTGGCGGCGACGATTTGGCAAGCACAACATCCTGATTAATACGAATGTTGCTGCAACTCTGGAACGCTCTCGCCCGGACGTCATTCTGTGCGGTGGCTACAACTACCTCGCGTCCTGGCAGGCGCTGCGCTGGGCAAAGAGAAACCACGTACCGTTTCTCCTTTGGACAGAGAGCACCAGGCATGACGAACGCAACCGTCACGCGGTTGTCGAGAACCTCAAGCAGGCCTTCCTGGATGACTGCGGTGGGTTTGTGGTTCCCGGGAAGTCTGCGTTCGAATATGTTTCGCAGATGGCCGGATCCGAGAACATATTCGTTGCTCCCAACGCGGTGGATAACGACTTATTCGCAGCCCGGAGTCAGGCAGCAATAGCGAGATCGTCTCGAATGCGTGGTGAACTCGGCCTTCCGGACCGCTTCTGCCTTTATGTGGGCCGGTTAGTTCGCGCTAAGGGAGTGACCGACCTATTGCAGGCCTATGCGGCGCTCGATCCAGAAATCCGCGAGCAACTTGGGCTGGTGTTCGTGGGTGATGGGCCGATGCGGGCCGAACTCGAGGCCGATGCGCGCTCCATTTTCCCTGGCAGCGTTCACTTCGCCGGTTTCGTAGATCGAGACGAATTGGCGGCCTACTACGCTCTTGCCGAATGCCTGGTGCTGCCAACCCACAGTGACACCTGGGGATTGGTGGTAAACGAAGCCATGGCGTGCGGCTTGCCAATCGTATGTTCTCGCGTTGCCGGATGCGCCGCCGACCTGGTGGGTTCGAACGGCATACTTGTAACTCCCGGCGATGTTTCGCAACTGAGCGCAGCTTTGCGGCGAATCTCTGCCGATGCCGAGTTGCGGGTGGCAATGTCCGCTGAGAGCCGCCGAGTGATCCAAAATTATTCTCCAGAGTGTTGCGCAAACGGCATCGCGAAAGCCGCACTCACCATGGCTACGGAAGGATCCTGCAACCACGTTCATTCCGATCCCATCTCCGCAGCTCTATAACGTTCAGTCGGTCGCGAACCTGATTCGCTAATCAAATCCACATCTCGCGTTGCTATGATCCAAACGCGTCCGCTTATAAGGCTTTCCTTCGATGTCCGAAAACGCGCTGAAAACCATGGCGGTGCTGATGGCAAGCTTCTTCATGCTTGCCTTGGTGCTGCTCAAGCGCCCCGATTTTTTGTCCACTCCAAGCGCGCTGGGCGCTCTGATTGCCGCCCAATTGGTTCTGGCTGCAGTCTGCCGCTTCCGGCAGGCGTTTTTCCTTGCGCTCATGATCGCGTTTGTGTGGGCGGGTACCGAGTTTCCTGATAAGTCTGTGTGGCTGAAGGGTCGCTGGTTCGTCCTCGCTATCGGTGCTCTTACCGGGCTGGCGATTTACATGAAAGACCAGCACCACCGCTTCGGCGTATTCCACCTTGTCGCGTCCTTCTGCGTGCTGTCGGCGATCGTTTCCGCGTTGGTCTCCTCGTATCCGGAGGAGTCCCTGCTCAAGGCAGTCAGCCTGTTTCTGCTCTTCCTCTACGCATCGTCGGGAGCCAGAATCGCTGTTCCCGTCTTTGAGCCGGAAAAATTCTTCCGCGGCTTGCGGATCATTTGCGAGTTCGTCGCGTACTTCACCGTGGTCGCGTACTTTGTGTTTCACTGGGAATTTTATGGGACATCAAATTCGCTCGGAGCGGTCATGGGAGTGGTGGTTGCGCCAGTCCTGCTGTGGGGAGTACTGACGGCTCCGACCATAAATTCCCGCCGCAGGCTCGGCTTCGCGCTTATTTTGGCTCTCCTGGCACTCATGAGCAGCTTCGCCAGAGCGGCCATTTGCGCATCCGCCGTGTCTTGTTTTGCCATTTGCATCGCTTTGCGGCAATACCGGCTGCTCGCCAAGGGGATTGGGGCCGTTGTTGTGCTCGCCCTTGCGGCCGCGACCGTTGTCCCTAAGCAGAGTGAGGCGCCGGTTTCGGATGGGTCGGCATCTGCTTTCGACTTATTCATCTTCAAGGGAAGCCGTCAACAAGGCGCGTTCGGTTCACGCAGAGGTCCCTGGCAGCAGACATGGAACGTGATCAAGGAGCATCCCTGGTTCGGCAGCGGATTCGGAACCAGTCAAACTGGCGAAGACTTGACCAACCTTGACATCAGGTACACCGGCACCCACATCGATACGCGTGTGGTACGCGAGCACGGCAACAGTTACCTCGCCATTGCTGAGTGGGTTGGACTGCTCGGCGTGGTTCCGTTTTACGTCCTGGTGGGACTGAGCCTCGCCAATGTGAGCAGAGTTCTTGCGAAAATGCGCCGTACCGGAAACGTCTTCATTCCCGGAATTCCTGCGGCAGCCATTGTTCTCGCCGGATTAGTCGAGGCTACATTTGAGGACGGTCTGTTCGCTGTTGGCTATTACCTTTGCGTCCTAGTCTGGGCGCTGTCCTTCATTCTGGAAGACCTGGTCCATCACGATGAGGCCGGCGTACATGCGCCTGAGCCCGCAATTCCTGTCTACTGGAATAGCCTTGCCCCCGCGAGTCCGGGGCGATGATCCATATCTTTCTCAACGGGCTCGGCGCGAGCGCGGGCGCGGGCCTGACTTACCTGTTCAACGTGGTACCTCAGCTCTCTGCGAATCCATCTGTTCGCGTGACCATTGCAGTGCGGCCACAAATCCGGGTTGAGTTCGAGCGCTTCCAGAATGTGAACGCTCTCCAGATCAACCCACCGCGCTCGGCCGCATCACGGTTCTGGTTTGAGCAGCGTAAATTGCCCGAGTTGATCCGAAAATCAGGCGCCGATGTCCTGATTTCAGCCGGCAATTTCGCGCTGCGAAACTCGCCAGTGCGCCAAATTCTCTTGAGCGGGAACTCTCTCTATACATCGCCTGATTTCTCCCGCGATCTGTGGGTGCGGCGGGAGTTCGGCATGCTCCTCGACACTGCCGTGAAGGGCTTTTTCGCGAAGAAGTCATTGCAGTGGGCCGACTGCACGGTTGCACCAACCCAGGCATTCGCAGACGAACTCGTTAAATGGACTGGCCACAAAGCGGTAGGAATTCACCACGGCTTCGATCACGAGCTTTTTTTCGGCGATCCGTCGCCATTGGCTGAGGATGTACGACGAAAACTTGCCGCTGCGGACGACGCGCTGAAACTGCTCTTCGTCAGCCATTACAACTATTACCGAAACTTCGAAACCCTGTTTCGAGCGTTGCCCTTAATCAAGGAAAAGCTGGGCCGAAAGGTGCAGCTGTTTCTTACCTGCCAACTGGAGGACGGCGTAAATCCAGGAACATACAAAACTCGAAGGGCCGTGAAACTCATTGAGCAGCTCGCGATTTCTGACGAAGTTGTACAGCTTGGGGCGATAGCTTATCGCTCGCTTCACCACCTCTACCGCGCCTGCGATATTTACGTGACCCCCGCCTACACCGAAACCTTTGCCCATCCTTTGGCCGAAGCCATGGCGAGCGGTTTGCCGATTGTGGCCTCGGACCTCGCCGTCCATCGCGAGGTGACGGCAGGCTCGGCGTGCTTCTTCCCGCGTTTTTCGTCGGAACAACTCGCGGAATGCGTGATGCGTCTTGCAATCGACGGTAGCCTGCGAACCACATTGTCCGCTGAGGGAAAACGCCGTTCGCTCGATTTCAGCTGGAAAGCGCACGTCAACAAACTTCTCGAGATGATCCAGTCGATTCGACAAAGGCCGGCTGCAAAAGCGGCCGCCGCGGCCTGAGTTCTTACCGGGAATGCCTACTTCAACAAAGCGTGGGCCACGTTCCGGATCCCGAGCGCCGAGGCCGCGGCCAACACCGGACTCACCGCGCCAAGTGCCCAAAGGATTCGGCGATCGTGGGGGAACCATCGATCCAGAGCGGTAAACACCATCGGAAGCACTGGGATGGCAAAACGTGGAAACTCCGCCAGCGCCCACTTGTTAGAGTTATAGGTAAGAAGGAAGGTAATGTATAGCACTGCAAACCAAAATTCAATTGGGCGTTCCAAAGCATAGGAGTGAGCGCCAGGGCGACACATCGCGATCGCACCGGCAAGCACCAGAGCAAGCCATCCGCAGTTCAATAGAACATTCGTCCATGGTACGTGACTATGAGCGAAGCTGAACGCGAGTGCAGAAAAAGGCAGTCCGATGGGAGCCGCTGATCCCCAATCAGTTCTATAACGGTGAAATCCGTATGACGGGTCCCCAGAGAAGGTCAGGAATGGCAACGTGTACAGTGTTCCCACAAGCAGCCCAATCCCCAGGCACAGCGAAAGCTCTTTGAATTTTCGCGACTTGAGGAGGAAAGTTGCGAGGGCGGCGAGTGCAAATATGCCGACTGGACGGGTCACTGTGGCTAACGATGCCAAGAGGGCCGCAGACGCCCATTTTTCTTTGCGTACCGCCCAAAAGAACGCGAAGAGCAGAAGCACGAATAGCGGTTCGGACCCTCCTAAGAATGACCGCTGCAGCCAATCGAAGTTCAGGACGGCAACAAATCCCGCGATCCATCCTCCCCACAATCGATACGCAAGCAAAATGCTCGCGAGCGATGCCGAAAACGAAAGGAGCAGCAGCGAGCCCTGATCTGAGAGCCGCGTAAGCAGCGAGACTGCGGCCATGGCGTAGGGGTAGCCCCAGAATTGCTTAGCGTGAAGATCGCTGAAATCCCAGTGGCGTATCGAGGAGGCGATCTCACTGTAATCTGGGCTGTCTCCAAAATTGTGGACTGCCTCGCCGTAGTTCGCGAAGGCAACTATCGTGGTCACAAAGAGCAGCGCACTGCACAGGTACAGCAGCGAGGTTTCTCTGAGCGAAGGCGTTGCGCACCACCGGGTGGCAGCGGTTGGATTCGCGAGTACGAAATCGGAAGCAGACATCGCTGGCGAATTATATCGCCGTGAGTGGAGTTTATTTACAAAATTGCCCCAGCGTGGATGTTGGTAATGAGATACGCGTCTTGTGGTTCCTCCTTTATAACTGGTGCTTTCCTTCCGCCAGAAATAACAATAGACCGAGCAATTTATGGGCGCACCACATCTTCTTGCACGGCACACACCGGTGCTGGTTGATCATCACCAACTTCGGCGGACTCCTTCCGTAGATCGAGCTCTAGTTGTGGTCAGCTTCCTCCTAGGTTTGATCCATGCATGGATGGGACGATCATCGATGAATCCTGACGGCATCTCCTATTTAGACGTTGGAGATGCATTCGTACGCCATGACTGGGCGGTAGCTGTTAATGGTTGGTGGAGCCCGCTTTACGCGTGGACCTTAGGTGTCGTAGTCAACGTATTCAAACCAACGCCACGATGGGAATTCGCGCTTGTTCAGGCGACTAACTTTGCAATTTTTGTTCTCGCGCTGTTCGCTTTTCGCTTCTTTCTACGTTCCCTCTTAACATTCATAC
>JBKPSP010000022.1:0-13702 GCA_046735175.1 Acidobacteriota bacterium | reverse complement strand
GTATGGTCATGTGTTTGCTAGTAGCTAGAAGGTAGAAGCTTCTTCGGTGCTACACTTTTGAGTTTTCCCAGGTGCATTCATGACGATTCAAAGAGTCGGCGTAGTTGGCGCGGGAACGATGGGCAACGGCATCGCGCACGTGTTTGCGCGCAGCGGATATGACGTTGTGCTGTGCGACATCGAGCAGAAATTTCTGGATCGCGCGCTGCAGACCATCACCAAAAATCTTGACCGCGAGCTGGCGAAGAACAAGATCAGCGAAGCGCAGAAACTGGAAGCGCTCGGCCGGATCTCACCCGCGATCGATCGCGCCCGGCTGGCTGAATGCGATTTCGTGGTCGAGGCTGCGTCAGAAAAGCTGGAGATCAAGTCCGAACTGTTTCGCGATCTCGACCGGGTCTGCCCGCGCGAAGTGATCCTCGCCTCGAACACTTCCTCGATCTCAATTACCAAGCTTGCTGCCGTGACCTCGCGGCCTGACAAAGTCATCGGCATGCATTTTTTTAATCCAGTGCCGGTCATGAAACTGGTGGAGATCGTTCGTGGCCTGGCTACATCCAGCGAAACATTCCAAACCGTGCGCGATCTTGCCGCCAAGCTCGACAAAACTCCGGTCGAGGTCAACGACGCGCCTGGGTTCGTTTCGAACCGGGTGCTCATGCCTCTGCTGAACGAGGCAATGTTTGCAGTGATGGAAGGGGTGGCCACGCCTGAGGCAGTCGATGAAGTATTCAAGCTGGGCATGGCGCATCCCATGGGCCCGCTCACGCTGGCGGATTTCATCGGGCTGGATGTTTGCCTCGATATCATGCGCGTGCTGCATCAGGGACTAGGCGATCCGAAGTATCGGCCGTGCCCGCTGCTGATCAAGATGGTAGATGCGGGCTGGGTGGGCAGAAAATCCGGCCGCGGCTTTTACAAATACTGAAGACGTTTTCACCACGGAGACACGGAGAAAACCTGGGATTCAGGCTTTTGCGCGCGAGACATTTGTATGACTTGGAAGTGATTAACGAATCACAGCAACAACGTTTTTTGAGTTTTTCTTCGTGCCTCCGTGTCTCCGTGGTGAACGAACTTTAAGCCATGCGGCGCTCCGACCTTCCCATTTACGGTCTCGCAATCTTCTTCGGAATCTGCGCCGGGTTCATCGAAGTCAAGCTCGGCGACATCCTGATCACAGCCGTTGCCGTGTTGGTGTCGACGCTGGTGCTGGGATTCCTGCGTCCGCAACGTGCCTGGCGATGGATTGCGGTTGTCGGAGTATTCGTGCCACTCGCCCGGCTCACCGTTTTTCTTGCATTTCGCCAGCGGCCGTACAAAGCCCAGATCTGGGCCGCCGCACTGGGCTTCGTCACGGGCATTGCCGGCTCCTATGCAGGCGCCATGTCGCGCCTGGGAGTGGATACTCTGTTTCGTAAACAAAGCGATTCACCACAGGGGCACAGGGACACGGGTAAACCCGATTGAGTTATTGAAGCGGTGGATGGAGACCTGCCGGAAATCGGACGCAAATGATTCCACCCCCCAATGATTCAATCATTCAATTCTTTTCCCTGTGTCCCTGTGCCCCTATGGTAAAAGCCTCTTTGGACCGCTCCCAAAGGTGCCGCTTAACCAGAAAGTCACTCCCGTATCCACAGTAGTTAAGGGTATGCTCCTGAGACATGGGAGTTTCGGTTTCGGTGCTGGCCAGCGGCAGCCGAGGAAATGCTGCGCTGGTCGAGAGCTCGAATGCACGCATTCTGGTTGACGCCGGAATCTCCTGCCGGGAAACGTTCAAGCGCCTGAAATCCATCGGGCGCGATCCTCGTGAAATTTCCGCCATCCTGATTACCCACGAGCACTCCGACCACGTTTACGGTCTGGCGACCCTTGCAAAGAAATTAAACGTGCCCATTTTCATGACTGGCGCTACTCATCAGTCATGGTCGCGTTCAGTGCGCGATGCCCGTGGCGAGCGTCCGCAAGTGGACAAGCTGGAAATTTTCTCGTCCGGAAGGACGTTTCAGGTTGGCGACATCACCGTAATGCCATTCACCATTCCCCATGATGCCGCCGACCCGGTGGGTTTCACTTTTCGGGCAGAAGGAACCAAGATCGCGCTGGTGACCGACCTCGGTTACATGCCGGTCAGCGTCTGCGACCAGCTGCGCAAATGCGATGTCCTGATGATTGAATCCAATCACGACGTGGAAATGCTACGGGGAGGCTCCTATCCCTGGTCGGTGAAGCAGCGGGTGATGAGCCGGGTGGGGCATTTATCGAACGAGTCACTGGCCCAATTTTTTGCGCAACATTATGATGGTGGCGCATCATACATAGTATTGGCGCACCTGTCCGCGGAGAATAACCATCCGGAAATTGCCCTCAAAGCGGCAGAAGATGCTTTGGGAAGACAAATGACGCTGTTACAGAATCGGATCATGTTGGCAGCCCAGGATGCGCCGACGGAGACCATTCAGTTGTAGCCTCGTATGCGCGATTGCGTTGATCCAGTGGTAGGAAAAATTCTGGCGGGTTGGCGATACGACATCTCCGGGATTGCGCCGGAGATGCGTGGCGACTACGAAGAGCACTTCGTCGTTTGCGAGCGCTGCCGATCACGCCAGCAAATCCATCGCTGGATTGATGTTGGGCTCATTGTCCTGGCCTCGATTTCTTCCGGAATCTTCCTGCTCGCTTTCGGCGTAATCCATCATTTCGAGCCGAAGCATGCATTGATTCTGGAACTCATTGCACTGGCCGGATTTGCGCTTTCCGCGCTGATCTGGCTGGCGGTAGCTGTTGCGACTCCCGCTCCCATGGCCGTGGTGGATGCCGCACGCCTCGGTGCGCGCCATGTACACGATCGGTTGCCCCAGGAGATCAGGGAGCGGTTGCCGGAAGAGTTAAGAATGAAGTTGACCGGGTCGTAGCTGTTGGCGAACTCGGAACCGCATAAACATTTCTCCTCACAACTCCTGACGCTTCAAGACACAATCTTCTCGTGCAAGCCGCAAGGAAAACTCTACATATCATCAGGGCCGCGATGCTGGTCAGCATGTTGATTTATGCATTTATGGTCAAGTGGTTTCCCGCAAACAATCGGCCCAATGCGGCTATCTATTATGTTGTTGTGGCAGTTGCTGTGTGGATGCTGATTGGATTACTTCGATTTCGCAAAAAGTGGGTAAAGAAATCGGAACTGGTTCTCGTGAACAGTCCTGACGATCCGGACGCGTTAAGGCGATGGAAAAGCGGTTACATCGTAACCTATGCCTTCAGTGAGGCAATGGCCGTATACGGACTAATGCTGCACTTCCTGGGATTTGGCGCCGGTCAAGTGGTTCCGTTGTTGGTCGCAGGCTTTGGGCTGATTATGTTCTATTCTCCTCGCCTGCCAGCCAAATCGGCGTGATTCTTGCTATTTAATGTGGCAACTCGCCATTCCCCGCTTCTCCAAATACTGCTGGTGGTAATCCTCCGCTTCGTAAAACGTCACCGCCGGAACAATCTGCGTCACAATCGGCCGATTGAAGCTACCTGACTTCTGCAGCGCCTGTTTTGAAGCGCGCGCTTCCTGCTCCTGTTCGGGAGAGTGAAAAAAGATTGCCGAGCGGTATTGCGTACCCCAGTCCGGGCCCTGCCGATTGAGCTGGGTGGGATCGTGATTTTCCCAGAAGACGTTCAACAAAGTTTCGTACGAGACCTTGGCGGGATCGTAATCGACTTCGACCGCCTCGGCGTGCCCAGTGCTGTTGGAGCAAACGTCTTTGTAGGTAGGATTCTTGAAATCTCCGCCGGTGTAACCAACGCGGGTTGCGGTCACGCCCGGAATCTGCCGGAACGTGGCTTCCACGCCCCAGAAACATCCTGCCGCAAATGTAGCTTTAGCCATACTTAAACTCCTGAAAAGCATTAACCGCAGAGAACGCCGAGTTCGCCGAGAATACTTTTGAAGGACGTGCGACTGGCGTGGGCAGATGCCACATCCATTGGATGCTGAAACTGCCAGGAAGTAGCATCACGGCGCCATACCACCCGTCAGCTCCGCGATATGCGGCACCTCGTGCTGAGCGCACCAGCGGCCCAGTTCGTTGATGATCTTTTCGGTTGCACGCGGGTCCCAATAGCTGGCGGTCCCGACCTGCACCGCCGTCGCGCCGGCCAACATGAATTCGACCACATCCGTCGCGGTCGATATTCCGCCCATGCCGATCACCGGTATCTGTACAGATTTCGACGCCTCATACACCATGCGCACTGCGATCGGTTTAATTGCCGGGCCGGAAAGGCCAGCGGTGACGTTAGCAATCCGTGGCTTGCGCGTCTTCACGTCGATCGACATGGCCACGAATGTGTTCACGAGCGAGATCGCATTGGCGCCGGCTTCCTGCGCAATATGCGCCATCTGGCCGATGCTGGTGACGTTCGGAGAAAGCTTCACGATCAGCGGGCGCTGCGTGAATCGGCGGGCAGTTGTCACGACTTCGTCCAGCAGTCGCGGATCGCTGCCGAATTGAATCCCACCATGCTGCGTATTGGGGCATGAAACGTTCAGTTCATAGGCCGCGATCCCCTCACCCTCGTTCAGGATTTCGATAGTGCGTTCGTAATCTTCTCTTGTGTAGCCGAAGACGTTGGCAATGATGACCGCATTCTTCACTTCGCGGAGCCGTGGCAGCTTCTCTTCGATAAATGCGCGAGCGCCGATGTTCTGCAGCCCGATGGCATTCAGCATCCCGGCGGCGGTTTCATACAGGCGTGGCGGCGGATTTCCGATCATGGGCTCTTTCGATAGGCCTTTGACAACGAAGCCGCCCAGTCGGTCGAGATGCACCACATCTTCAAATTCGATGCCGTAGCCGAAGGTACCACTGGCGGCGATGACCGGGTTTTTGAGCTGAATGCCGGCAACGCTGACTGTTAGATCGGGAGTCATTGGGAAATTGAGGAATTGGGTAATTGAGAAATTGGGTAATTGAACTACTATCGACCGCTTCCATCGAATTCCACAATTACCAAATTACTCAATTTCCCAATTACCAAATTCCTCGAAACCGTTGCTAGTTTACACAAGCATGCTGGTGGCGGCTCGGCTGCCAGGCCTGTGCATGCGTCCATTCTTTCCGTTACATTATTCTTTCTCATGCTCGAGCTTAATTTCGTTCGCGATAACCTTCCGAAGGTCGAAGAGATGCTGCGCAGCCGCGGCATGGATCCCGACGTTGCTCTCAAAGATTTCCATCAGGTGGATGCCCAACGCCGGCAGGCAATCAACTCTGCGGAGACCCTTCGCGCGGAACGCAACCGCCTCTCAGGTCTCATTCCGGGGATGAAGAAGTCCGGCCAGGACCCGAGCGCGCTGATCGAACAGACAAAAGAAATGCGCGGGCAGATCCAGGACCTGGAAAAGGCAGCCGAGGAATACGACAGCCGGCTGACCGAACTGCTGGTCGGCATTCCCAATGTCCCGCACTCCTCAGTTCCGCGAGGAAAATCGGCGGACGACAACGTAGAAGTGCGTCGCTGGGGAGCACCCCCGAGCTTCAGTTTCAGCCCCAAACCGCACTGGGAGTTAGGCGAACAACTGGGAATCCTCGATCTCGAACGTGCCGCCAAACTTTCCGGGGCGCGCTTCGCCGTCTACTGGAATGCCGGCGCGAAACTCGAACGCGCACTCGCCAACTTCATGCTGGATGTGCACACGCGCGAGCATGGCTACAAAGAAGTGCTGCCTCCATTCCTGGTGAACTCGGAATCCATGTATGGCACCGGTCAGCTTCCCAAATTCGCGGCTGATTCGTTCCGGGTGCCGCATGGAGAAAAAGATCTATGGCTGGTTCCCACCGCTGAGGTCCCTGTAACCAATCTTTATCGCGATGAAATGCTCGAGGACGCAAAGCTGCCGATTTCGGTGACTGCCTACACACCCTGTTTTCGCAGCGAGGCCGGTTCGTACGGGAAGGATGTGCGGGGAATCATCCGGCAGCATCAGTTCCAAAAAGTGGAACTGGTAAAGTTCTCCCGGCCCGAGGATTCGTACGACCAACTGGAGAAGCTGACTCATGATGCGGAAGAAATTCTGCAGAAACTCGGCCTGCATTATCGGGTTGTGACCTTAAGCACGGCGGACATGGGCTTCTCATCGGCGAAGACTTACGATCTGGAGGTCTGGCTTCCCGGTCAGCAGCTTTTCCGCGAAATTTCGTCGTGCTCAAACTTCGAAGCCTTCCAGGCACGTCGCGCGAACATAAGGTTCAGGCGCGAAGGCAAAGGCAAGTCGGAGCTTGTGCATACGTTGAATGGCAGTGGCCTCGCGATCGGCCGCACGTGGGTGGCGATTCTGGAAAACTACCAGCAGCCCGACGGCAGTGTTCTGATACCCGAGGCGCTGAGGCCGTATATGGGACTGGACCGCATCGTTCCGCAACTGCAAAGCAACTCCTGATGCGGAAAACGCGATCTACCTGAGTTGCCATTCCAGGTTTTCAGTTCACCCGGATTACAATGGCCTGTGACCGCAAAGGAAGCGCAAAATCAAAGCCGATAACGCAGAACTGAAGACGGTCGCTCCGCCTGCTCCTCACGTCCCCGTGAGCCCCATCTGGCGTACCCTGAAAAGCTTTATCTTCTGGTCACATGAACGTGGCACCATTCAATACGACATCATGGTGACCGCGATCCTGCTGTTTGTGTTCCTCTCGCCACTCGTAATCAGCTTCAATGATCGTCCGGTTCAGCGCAATCCGCAGGCTTCGGGCGTCATGGTTTATCCGGACGGCAATGGAGAATTTGTATACCAGGTGGATGCCAAAGGAGTTCCAGACGCGAAGGACGAGGCCATTCGCAGCAGTTTGCTGAACATAATCGAACCCATTTCCGGCAGTGTAAGCATCTCAAGGTATGAAGCGATGACGGATGCCAAGGGTAAAGTTATCGCCTATAAAGTTTGGATACAACGCGAGTAGTATTTCGCCGAATGACAACGAAAGCCAGAACGTTGAACGCGGTATTGCGCGTCGCCGGTGCGACCCTTGCACTCTCGTGCCTGTCGTTCGCCGCCGCAGGAAATGACCTCGAGAGCGTGCTTCAGCAGATGGATGAGGCATCTGCCAAGTTTCGCACCGCCGAGGCCAGCTTCACCTGGACGCAGTACAACAAGGTGATCGACGATGTCGCCGAGACGCAGCAAGGGAAAATCTACTTCCGGCGGACCGGCGATGAGACTCAAATGTCCGCCGAGATTTTGCAGCCCAGCACCAAGGTGGTCATCTTTTCCGACGGAAAGATCCAGGTTTACCAACCTCGAATCGAGCAAGTGGACATCTACAATGCAGGCGCCCACCGCGAAGAATTTGAAAGCTTTCTGGTGCTCGGATTCGGCGGCAGCGGCAAAGACATGAATAAGTCATTTGACATCAAATACGAGGGACCGGAAAGGATTGACGGTGTTGACACCGCTAAGATCGATTTGACCCCTAAGACAGAGAAGGTCCGTCAACAGTTTCCCCACATCCTGTTGTGGATTGATCCGCAGAGGGGATTGACAATGCAGCAGAAACTCTTTCAGGCTAATGGGGATTACCGGCTGGCGAAATATTCCGAGATCCAGTTGAACCAGAAGATTTCCGATGACAAATTCAAACTAAAAACCAATGGAAAGACTAGAACGCTAACACATTGATATTCAATCAGTTGCTGGCGGACGCCGCAAAATTTTTCAGCTGCAAAACCCGATTCGGGACGTTATACTCACAAACACTGTCGCAAAACTGCATCGAAATATTGATTACTGATTCCAAGGTCGAGGCCCGATGGCGAAGGTTTTTACGATCCCAGTCCCCCCCGATGTGAGCCGAAAGAAGACCCGCGAGCGAACATCCGATCCGCGCTACGTCGATGGGCAGAAGCTTCTCGTTGAAGCCATGAGGTATCTGGCGCAAAGCGATCCCCTGACGAATCGTAATGCCATTGAATTCCTTTCGGAACACGTGCGAACACGGTTCCGCATGACCGATTCGCCGCTGCGGTAGCCCAGGGAACAATCTTGCGAGTGGCGGTGTCTTCCTAGCCAGTGCTCCGCTCTGCCTTCTTCAGGATCTGCAAACGTTCGGCTTTAGTCGCCCTTCTCGCGCTGGCCCTTCCGTCCGCGACCGAAACCAACCGCGCGGAATTTCTGGCGAAGCTCAGTTCCGCGGCGATTGAGCGAACCCATCATTCCGTCCGCTACGTTTCAAGCTACGTTCGTATTGCCTATCCAGGCTGCGACGTTCCCGCAGATACGGGCGTTTGCACAGACGAAATCATTCGCAGCTATCGCGCTCTGGGGATTGATCTGCAGAAAGAAGTTCACGATGACATGCTTCGAGACTTTGATGCGTATCCGCACGGGCGACAGCGCCGCCCGGACACGAACATAGACCACAGGCGGGTACCCAATCTGATGGTGTTTTTTGCGAGACATGGCCTCAGCTTGCCAATCACAAACGACCCGCATGCTTATAGGCCCGGCGATATCGTGGCGTGGAACCTGGGCGGAGGCATCACTCATATCGGCATCGTTGTGAATCAGGCAGGACGCAGTGGACGTTACATGATCGTGCATAACATTGGACGCGGGCCGCAGATGGAAGATGTGCTGTTCGACTGGAAAATCATCGGGCACTACAGCTACTACGGACCCCAAACCTGATCATCGGCCCTGCTTCTCGTAAATCTCCTTCGCTCGCACCAATGTGTCTGCTTCGTCGGGCAACTTGTCCGGACGCAATCGCACGATCCGCGGAAACCTGAGCGCGTAACCGCTCGCGTGCCTGTCGGATTTCATCATGTTGTTAAATGCCACTTCGAGGACGATTTTGGGCTCGACCATGCGGCGCAAACCCTGGTCCTCGATGGTGTGCTCGACGAACCATTTCGTCATTTCCAGGATTTCGGCGTCAGTCAGTCCTGAATAAGCTTTGCCGATGTTGAGCAGCCGGTCTCCATCGCGCACGGCAAAGGTGTAATCGCTCAGCACGCCGATGCGGCGTCCGTGGCCATATTCCACGGCCGTCACCACGACATCCAGAGTTGCCAACTCGCGCTTGAGCTTCAGCCAAGATTTGCCGCGCCGCCCAGGAGTGTATGGCGACTCTGGGTCTTTGATCATCAGCCCTTCGTTGCCACGAGCCTGGGCAGCGTCGAAGAGGGCGTTGAGTTCGTCGGCGCTGTTTGCCTGATACGCGCGCACCCGGATGATTTTCGTCGTCCCTCGTTGGTCGTTCGTCGCTCGCGAATCAGTGTCCGGCAGCGGCGGATCGACCAATTCAAGTTTTCTCTGTGCCTCTGTGTCTCTGTGGTGAACCGGTTTTTTATCGGCAGCCAGTAACTCGTCCAGAAGTCTGGCCCGCTCGCGCAACGGGCGCTCAATTACCAATTCGCCTCCTGCGTAGAGCACGTCAAACACGAGATATGCGACAGGAACATCATGCATGAGTTTTGCGCTGACCTTCTTGCGGCCAAGACGTTGCTGCAGGGCGCTGAACGGGAGAGCGCGTCCGTTTTCGTCACCTGAAAGATGGCTCCAGGCCAGAATCTCTCCGTCGAGGATTGCGTCTTGGGGTAATCCCGCGAGCACGCTGGGCAACTCGGGGAGAGACTCAGTGATTTCGTCGCGGGTGCGGGAATAGAAACGGACGGTATCCCCGGAGCAGTGGGCTTGGGCGCGGATCCCGTCGTACTTATCCTCAACCCAGGCGTTCTGGAAATAGCTGAGCGCGTCTCCGGCGGATTCTGCCGGGCTGGCTAGCATGAACCCGATGGGATGAAACAGGCGCATTCTTGCTTCCGCGAGTTTTCCGTCCGCGGCCAGGCGAAGCGTTTCGCCAATGTCGCCGAGCAGCATGTTGGCGCGCTGAACTTCCGTGAGCTTCGCATCGAACGCTTTGGCGATCGCTTCTTCGACAAGGCTTTCCTTGAGCCCGATCCGCAGGTCCCCGGTCATGATTTTGATGACGTACTTGGCCTCGAGCGGCGAGACCTCACTGAGGAGCTTGCGAACCAGGGCAGCCTTTGCGGTGGGGCCACGAGCAGCTGCTATTTCGCGGAAACTCTTCTCGACAGCGGTAGGGGCAGCTGTGCTGACCCGCCCAGCTCTTTTGGGCAGCAACGCGCCTGCTACCGCCCCCAAGTCTCCGCGCTCGCGGTAGGCCGCGGTCAGTTCGGCGTCGCCCTTCCCCGAGAGTTCCTCCACGATCTGCCAGAGCAGCCTGCCTCCCACTTGCAATGTGGTTTCTTCCCACATGGGAAATGGACGCCCGGAGAAAAACACGGCCGCAACGGCTGCCTCGTCGAGGGGGACAGATTTGAAGTATCCGGCCAGCAGGGCGGTTTTCTGCAACTTCTTGGTGGTCGCGGCGACGCGGTCGGCGGTCTGGGCGAAGGTGAGCATGAACTCGGAATGCGTTGACGTTGCTTCGGTTGGGCGAACGACGTACGACGAACGACCAACGACGGGGTTCGCTATGTTACCCTAATGTAGGAGCTTTTTACCCTTCCCGATCATCCAATCTTTATGCGGTTTTTTCAAACATTGTGGCGCTTTCTGGTCAGCGTGCAGCTCCCGCCTGCTCTTGAGGGCGGCGAGGAGACGCTGGTCGGCGGCCAGGCCGTGCTCGAAGGCGTTATGATGCGCACTCCGCACGCCTGGGGTATCACCTGCCGCAAGCCCAATGGCGAACTCATGAGCCACAGCGAACCGCTCGAGCGACTCTCAGAAAAGCGCCCGTGGATGGGATGGCCGCTGCTTCGAGGAGTGATGACCCTGGGACACGCCATGACGCTCGGGTTCAAAGCGCTGCGCTTCTCCGCGAACATTCAGTTGGACGAATTGCAGAAGGATGAGTCCGGGAATGTTCCAGAAAAGAAATTCGAGATCAGCGGCTGGATTGCAACGGTCAATATCGTGATCTCGCTCGGCTTCTTCATCTTCATGTACAAGTACCTGCCACTGCTGGCGACCACGGAACTGAAGAAGTCGCACCCAGAGCTTGGCGGCCAAATCATGTTCAACCTGGTGGATGGCCTGATTCGCCTGGCATTGTTCCTGCTTTTCATCTGGGCAACTTCCCTGCTGAAGGACATCGGCCGCGTGTATCAGTACCATGGCGCCGAGCACAAGACGGTTTTTGCGTTCGAGAACGGCGACCCGCTTTCAACCGCCTGGGTGCAGAAATATCCGACATTCCATCCGCGCTGTGGCACCAGCTTCCTCATGACGGTGATGATCATTTCGATCTTCATCTACATGCTGGTTCCGGTCACGACGTTCTGGGCAAGGTTTGGAATCAGGATCGCGCTGCTGCCGTTGATCACGGGCGTTTCGTACGAAATCATTCGCTTCGCGGCAAAGCGGCGGAAGTCTCTTTTCGCGGCGATGACCGCGCCAGGACTGTGGTTGCAGCGCGTGACCACGAGACCCCCAACCGACGACCAAGCCGAGTGCGCCATTACTGCCCTTGAACAGGCGATGGTCCTTGAAAAGCAGCACGGTGGCGAGTTGGTTATCGCCTAGCGGCCCCGCCGCAAATTCCTCTCGCATTTCTCATCCAGTTAAAACAAAATCTATGAAAGGCAACCGGCCACTGATCACCGGCCACCGATCACCATGTTTGAACGACTCGACCAAATCGAAGCCCGCTACGAGGAACTGACGCAGGCCCTCGCCTCGCCCGAGGTCATCAATGACTCGTCCAAATACCAGAAGGCGGCGAAGGCGCACAGTGAAATTGTGGACATCGTCGAGAAGTACCGTGAGTTCAAGGACCTGAAAAAGGGCATTGCGGAGAGCAAAACGATGCTGGCGGACGAAACCGACCCAGACATGCGCGCCTACGCACAGGAAGAACTGGCAAAGCTCGAACCGCGGGTTGCCGCGGTCGAGGAAGAGCTCAAGGTCCTGCTGCTGCCAAAAGATCCAAACGACGAAAAGAACATCATTCTCGAAATTCGCGCTGGTACTGGCGGCGACGAAGCAACATTGTTCGCCGCTGAGTTGTTCCGCATGTACGACCGCTACGCCGAATCGCGGCGATGGAAGGTGGAGGTGCTTTCCACTTCCGAGTCAGGCGTGCACGGGCTCAAGGAAATCATTGCGATGATTTCCGGCGATCGCGTCTATTCGCAACTGAAGTATGAAAGCGGAGTGCATCGCGTGCAGCGCGTGCCAGAAACCGAGCAGCAGGGACGAGTGCACACGTCCGCTGTTACTGTGGCGGTACTGCCCGAAGCCGAAGAAGTCGACATTAAGATCGAAGCTAAAGATCTCCGAATTGATACATTCTGCTCGTCCGGCCCCGGCGGCCAGTCGGTGAATACAACCTACTCGGCCGTGCGCATCACGCACATCCCAACCAACACGGTTGTCAGTTGCCAGGACGAGAAATCGCAGATCAAGAACCGCGAGAAAGGCATGCGGGTGCTGCGTTCCCGCCTGTACGAAATGGAAATGCAGAAGCAGCAGGAGGCGCTGGCGAAGGAGCGCAAATCCATGGTCGGGAGCGGCGACCGCAGCGAAAAGATTCGCACCTACAACTTCCCCCAGAACCGCGTCACCGACCACCGCATCGGTCTTACCATTCATCAACTGCCCGAAATCATGGACGGCAAACTCCAGCCCATCATTGACGCGCTGGGGACACATTATCAGGCGGAGAAATTGAAGGGAGAAGGCGGGATGGTGATGTGAAGAAGCTTGTTTTCACTGCGATCATTATTGTCACCCAATGCGCACTGGCTGCGACAAAGCAAGACTCATGCGCTCTGCCCGCGGGATTGAGCGAGGAAATCTCAAGAAAATATCCTGGTACAAGCCCCACACGATTATCAGATCTGGATCAATACAATAGAGCACTCTTTCGAGCGGACCACGGCTATCAATGTCCAGGTCTGATCTCAGTAAACTTCTACGGGAACGAAGCGAGCACATGGGCTCTTGCCTTGATTACCAGGGATCAGTCCAAGAGAAACGCGAAACTGGTAATCGCTCGTAAGGTCGGCACGGCTTGGGAAATCAAAACGCTGGACGCTGCGGAGGCTGCGACTCCGGTCATTTGGCGAGAAGCTCCGGGCATGTATACAGACGTTTACGGCGAAAAGACGGTTCGAGCAATCCATCCGGCCATAGTGTTTGCCGAATACGAGAGTTGGGCCATTCTTTACGTTTGGACGGGCGATCATGTTGAGAAAATCTGGATTTCAGACTAGCGGCTCCCTTCCCTGCGATGAATAGGCTTGTGCTCCTTGGTGAAAACCTAGCCTCCGCCATCCGGCGTCTGTCCTCTGCCCACGTCCCCTCTCCCCGCATGAATGCCGAGTTGCTGCTCATGTTCACGTTGGGATGCGACCGGGCTTATCTCTACGGACATCCTGAGCGCGAACTCACTGCTGAGGAGGAATTCCGATACGAGGATGCGCTTGCGCAGCGATCGAACGGCGTTCCGGCCCAGTACATCACAGGGCATCAGGAATTCTGGGGGATGGATTTGATCGTCTCCCCGGCGGTGCTGATCCCTAGGCCGGAGACGGAGCATGTCGTGGAGAAGGTGGTGGACCTGAGCAATTCATATGTAGGCCCGGGTGCCCTCACCCGGGCGGGCGAGCTCCGCTCGCCGGTAATTGCCGATGTTGGCACGGGTTCGGGCTGCATCGCACTGGCGCTTGCAAAAGAGCTACCGCT
>JBKPSP010000021.1:0-7945 GCA_046735175.1 Acidobacteriota bacterium | reverse complement strand
TTATTCTGGTCAACAAATGGGACCTGGTGATGAGCGGCGAAAAGAAAGCCGTCAGCCAGAGCCGTACGGCGCGAATCCAGGAGGGCAAGCGTGCGGCGGACCGGGCCGCATACGAGCAGCGGCTCCGCTATGCGCTGAAGTTTCTGAGCTACGCCCCCGTGCTGTTTATTTCTGCAGTGAACGGCAAAGGCGTAGAGAAAATCTTCCCCACCCTGGAAAAAGTCGCCAGTGAGCGCCAAAAGCGCGTATCGACGGGCGAGATGAACCGGTTTCTCAAACACATTGACTTCGATCGCGCATCCGTACCGGTGCGGCAGCGGGTCAAAATCCTATATCTGACACAAGCGGCGGTCGCTCCGCCAACCTTTGTGCTGTTCACCGATCGCAAGGTGAAGCTGCACTTCTCCTACGAGCGATTCCTGGAAAATCAGATTCGGCGGGCGTTCGGGTTTGTGGGCGCGCCGATCTGGATCAAGGTGCGGGCACGGTAGCGGCTTGCCGGAACAAGTCCCGTAGGTGTTTCGTACTTTTTAACATGCGTCTAAGCATTCGTACGTCGACTCTTCGACGGCTTGCCGTCTCACTACTCATTCTCTACCTTGCCAGCAGTCTCCTCGGCGGCATCGGCCTCGGTGAAATGGCCATGCACCCTGGACGGCGGCCAATACCAGAGCGCCAAAAGAGCGAGATTGAATCCGAGGCAAAAAAACTAAATGCAAGCTTGGACGACGTCAGTATCAAGGTTGCGGACGGAACTGTGCTGCGTGCCTGGCTTGTGCAACCAGCTCTGGGCAACCGTAATGCCGTCATTTTGCTGCACGGTGTTGGCGACAATCGCCTGGGCATGGTGGGATATGGCGAACGGCTCCTCAGAAATGGGTTCAGCATCCTACTACCTGATGCACGCGCGCATGGATTAAGCGGAGGCGAGTTGGCTACGTACGGGTTGAAGGAAGCCGACGACATTCACGCGTGGGTATCTTGGCTGGAAGGTACTCACCACCCGAATTGCGTGTTTGGCTTCGGTGAATCGATGGGTGCGGGGCAGATTCTGCAGGCGCTTACAAAAGAGCCACGATTCTGCGCAGTGGTCGCTGAGTCTCCTTTCGAGACATTCCGCGAAGTCTCCTACGCTCGTTTTGGTAGGCCATTCCATACTGGACCTTGGCTCGGTCGCACATTCTTTTGGCCAACTGACGAAATCGGGTTTCTTTATGTGCGCCTGCGGTATGGGATGGATATGAACCTGGCATCACCGAAGAAAGCCGTGGCGAATTCAAGAGTGCCGGTTTTTCTCATTCATGGCACGAGTGATCGCAACATCCCGTCATGCAATTCGCAGGACATCGAAGCCGCAAATCCCTCGACAGTGGTTCTTTGGCTGGTTCCGAAAGCGGTTCATTGCGGCGCGCGATCGGTTGCGCCGCAGGAATTCGATCGCCGAGTTCTAGACTGGTTCACCCGTCACGCAAAACCAGCGCCTCCGACTGCGGAATCACTGACCCGGTTGCATGCTCGCTTTGCTCAACAGCCCAACTCGTTCCACTCCTGAACTTTTTGCGATGGAGATGGCTTCCGCGACGTACCGATAGTCGATATCGTCGTCGCCCTTTACGAAAGCCACTCGCTCGGCCGTTGCAAAAAAATCCTTGACAGGCGCGACTGCAGATCATCCCACGGCACCGTCTCCTCGTTAATCTTCAGAGAGGGCGGGTTGTGCTCACCGGTCCAGGCGAGTTGAATCACCGCGGTGCGTGGACTTGCGGAGTTTTCCATTTTTGTTGCCGGTTGCGGAATCTGCGCTTCCAAGCCTTGTGAACGCGATATCGAAGCCACAACCACCATGAACACGATGATGAGCACCAGCAGCACATCGATCATCGGCGTAACGTTCATCTCCGCTTTGAGCGGACCACGGCCTGCGGTTGAGAAAGCCATAGGGAACTCTCCTCTTCAGCACGCGCGTGTCTAATGCATTGGACACTGCACGCACTGTGCAAGTTCCGCTTATGAGCAGTCTCTACCCGATCGGTTCGGGCGCAGGTTCAAGCGGCGGAGGCGGAGATGGTGGCGGAAGAGGTGGATAAATCAAGGTGCTGAGCTGACGATAGCGCCCCGCGAAAAAGTAGATCGAGTACGCGGGGAAGAACACAATGACGGGTACGGAGAGAAGCGCGAGTGCATAGAAAAGGACCAGCACGAAAATCGTGCCGAACACGATCGCGGCGGTGATGGTAAAAACATTCCAGCTCAGCCCCATGCCTGCAGCTTTCCCTGCCAGAATGGCGATGGCGCCGATGCCGCCGAAAGGAATCAGTAGAATGAGGACCACAAGCATCGACGCCATCGTGACCGCAATACCTGCGCCGAGTGCCATTGCCAACTTCATTCCGGCATAGGCTGCATAGCCGCCTTTTTCCGCCATCATCATCGCCCACAGGCGTCGCCAGCCTTCGAAGGCGGAGATATTTTCGAGCGCCATCTGCGGGACCACAAAATCTTTGGTAAAAACATGCACGGTCACAATTCCCACAAACCACGCCACCAGCACAAAAAACAAAGCGATGCCGGACAGAATCAGCGGCGCCAGATGCGCGCGCAGCTCTGCGAACCAGCCGAGCAGAAACACAATCAGCGCGGGAATTCCGATGAGCAGTGCCAGTCCGGCCAGCGTTATCAGCGAAAAAACAATTTGCCAGACGAACAACTGCATCGCTGGATCGCGCCGCTCGCGCCACCTTCGCCGGATTTCGCAATTTTTTGCGATCACGCTATCGAACAGCACAAAACGCATGCGGCTGCTCACGTAAAGGAACGCCAGCCACAGCATCGGTATAGCGATGATCGCCAGGATGATCAGAGGAACCAGGAAGGTCCAATTGTGAACGGCGTTCGCCGGGCCGGATCCGCTGTCTGCCGGGAAACTGTTGCATCCGCCGCCGGAACTCATCTCGCCGGCAAGCAATCCCACAAACGCCAGCCGCGTCCATTCGCCGAAGCGGAAAGGGCGAAACAGTTGCGCTTTCGTGTGCTCGAATGCCGGATTGAGTGCGTCTACCCCTGAGAGCGGCAAGGCGGAAACCTCGAACTGCGAGTCAGCGATTGAAGTTACAACCACAGTCAAAGCAGGTCAAGGTCTGGCGTCGGCGAAGCTCTGCGAGCCTGATAGATAATGAGCGCATGAGTCCGTTCGAGCCGTTCTCCGAGACTTCGCTTGATCCGCCGGTGCGCGGTTTTCTGCACCACCCAGCATCGGCTTCCGGCGACATCCTTGTTATTACCCATGGCGCCGGCGGCAACTCGCAATCCAGCCTGCTGCAGGCGTTGGCAACGAGATTCGCCGAGGCGGGTGTAACCGTTCTTCGATGCGATCTGCCGTTCCGCCAGGTCCGACGTTTTGGACCGCCGCGGCCAGGCGACGCAGCGCGCGACCGCCAGGGCCTGCGAAATGCGGTTCGAGCAATGCGAAAAATTGCTTCAGGCAAGGTGTTCCTGGGAGGCCAGAGTTACGGCGGACGTCAGGCCAGCATGCTGCTCGCAGAGGAAGCCGTTGCCGATGGCTTGCTGCTCCTCTCCTATCCATTGCACGCGCCCGGTCATCCGGAGAAACCAAGAATCGAACACCTGCCGAAGCTGCAGCTCCCAGCACTCTTCGTTCACGGAACCCGAGATCCGTTCGGCACAATCGAGGAGATCGAAAACGCGCGCAAGCTCATTCCCCGAAAAACCGAGTTGCTCGTGATTGACGGCGCAGGACACGACCTCGGCTTCAAAGGAAAAACAAAAATCGAAGCACTACCCGGACGGGTTTTCGAAGGCTGTCGCAGCCTTTTCAAAATACGCGGACTATAAAGGTTCGAGCGTACGACGGACGACGTACGACGGTTCCTACTGCCCCGTCCGAAACTCGGCCCGGCATCCGCGATCCACCCAAACCCCGCGCCGGTCATAGCCCCACGTCTTGCCGAAGATGCACGGCGAATCGCTGTGCACATGCACGAGTACCACGCCGCGCCAGGTATTGGCGTCGCAATAATGCCGGCGCATGTCATCCGATGAGCAACTCACCTGCACACCGAATCCCTGCTCCTGGCGGTTGCGCTCGTAATCTTCGTCGCGATCGAATTCCTCACGCCAACGGTGCTCTCGCCAGGCCCTGCCGACTTCGAAATCGGCGCGGCAGCCGCGGTCTACCCAAATGCCACGTCCGTCGTAGCCCCAGGTCTGCCCGCGCAGGCAGTCGGACTCGCTTCGCTGCACAATCAGTCGCACGCCGCCGCTGGTGTCAACATCGCAGTAGTGCCGGCGCATATCATCCGACGAACACGAGACCATCTGCCCGCCGCGTCCCCAGCCACGATCTTCCCAGGCCGACCCCACTTTGAAATCGGCGCGGCAGCCGTGGTCCACCCAGACCGAGCCGCGGTCCACTCCCCAGCTGTATCCACGGTCGCAACGGCTCTTGCTGTGCTGGTTCTGCAATTCCACTCCCCAACGCGTGTCGGCGCTGCAACTATGCCGGCGGCCATCTTCCGACGCGCAGTAAACCGTCTGCGCCGAGGCGGAAAGAACACCGACAAAGAGCGCTCCCGCCAGCGCGAGCATATGACTCACACGAAACATGGTGCCTCCTGAACGCGAAGAAATTTTGCGATCAGGATACGCCAGAAAGTAAGCCGGGGAGCGTGACCGAGGTAATGGGTATCGGAGAAGGAAAGGGGTTGACGTCGGATTGCGAGCGAGCAGGGCACGGTTGTAAGCCGTGCCCTAAAGATCGTGATATCTCAATCGCGTTTTGGCAGGACTATGATTCGTCCCTTCATGCCTAAGTCATCGTGCAACGCGCAGATGTACGGATAGACACCGGGATTTGTGAATGTGACTCGAAAAACAGTGACTCCCAGTGGGGCCTGAGGTAATCCGATCCGCTCCTGCGGAGCTGAAATAATGAACCCGGAATGCACGTTATCGGAAGTAGAGGAAATGGTGGCGTGCAACGCGCCGTCAACATCCACGCTTACATTCCCTGAGGGTGGCGCGGGATCCCCTTGCGGTTCTTCACCGAAGGTGATGGTGTGCGGTGTGATCGGATCGTTGTTGCCCCACTCAACCGTCTGGCCCGCACGAATTACGAGCTCCGGCTCTACAAAACGCATGAGTGAAACCGTTTCATGGCCACCAGGGGTGGCAACGATCTTGCCGACTCCGACTGCAACTTGATTGGCAGATCGTTCATGATGGTGGTTGCTGAGTAGATCGGGAACTGAAAGCAGATCCTGTGCCTCACGTGCAGCTTGCCGGTCATAGTAAGACTGCTCATGCGGAAGGTGAACCGAGGTATCGAGAACGTGGATGGTGGCGGTCATATCTTCATGCACCAGGCAAACCAATTTGAAGTTGCCGGCGGCAGTGAATTGAACGCTGAAGGTCTGGCCGGTAACGAAAGGCGGGCTGGTGACGCAGGTGGAACCATCAAACGTGGCGCCACTGGGAGAGAACCCCGGACAGCCGACTGGAAATGGAGGCCGCACCTGTCCCTCAGTCAGGAAGGTCACCGTGTGGATGTCGTCGGCGTTGAAGGTCCACACGATACTGTCTCCAACGTGAACCCACATCTCGTTCGGTAGAAATGCTAGTGCCTGGCGCCCTTTGTCGTTACTTTGCGCACCGACGTTGGCATGCCATTCAGCGGCCAGCGTCGGAATGGCTATTAACACCGTGAACAGTGCAACAGCAGTTGAAGTGGCAAGTTTTTTCATGATCTCTCCATCGAGACGCGCAAAATTGTGAGCGAAAAGTTTCACTCCGGCAGGCCAGAAGCGGAGAACCTCAACGGGCTGGCGCTCGCTGCACCTGGGGGAGTTTACAAGTGGAGCCACAATTTCTACTCCCCCGAAACCCGCGTGTCAAGCCGGATTTGAGGGAATGCAAATGTTTGCACAGCCTGCGCCGAATCGGACGACGAGAGACGTTCATCGAACCAAGCTATGCAGATGAAGCTGGTCTCGCTCAACGTCGGCCTGCCTCGCGAAGTCACCTGGCACGGGATGAACGTCACGACCGGAATCTTCAAGCAGCCGGTCGCCGGCCGCGTCGTCCTGCGCAAGCTCAATTTAGATGGCGACCGCCAGGCCGACCTCACCGTCCACGGCGGAAAGGACAAGGCGGTCTATTGCTATCCGCTCTCGCATTACGAGTTCTGGAAAAAGGAGTTACCGGGACGCGATCTTCCGATGGGAATGTTCGGAGAGAACTTCACACTCGATCTTGATACAGATGAATTTGGTGGCCCACTCAAGCCCGCTTCTGGCTTGAGTGGGGACTCTCCCGAAGACTCCATCCACATCGGCGACCGCTTCTCCGTGGGCTCGGCGGAGGTCGTCGTCACCCAACCGCGCCTGCCCTGCTACAAGCTCGGTGTCAAACTTCAAATGGACGACATGGTCAAGCGCTTCCTCACCAGCCGCCGTAGCGGCTTTTACCTCGCTGTACTTCGCGAAGGGGAGGTCGGCGCAGGCGACGAGCTCAAGCTGATCAATCGAGACCCGATGGAACTGCCGGTATCCGAAATCACTCGCCTCTACCTCGCAAAACATTATTCCGAAGCCGACATCCGTTCCATCCAGCGCGCCCTGCAAGTCGCCGCCCTCCCCGAGAGTTGGAGGGAGTATTTTCGGGAGCAGCTGGGGATGATGCGGCAGCCGGATTAGGTGGACTGGAGTCAAAATCCCCACCCTCCCGCAAGGGCGCGGGAAGGGTGGGGCACCCTTATTCATTTAGTTTTCGATTTCAAAGATCGTGATCCTCAGGGTGCCCCGTCCTTGTGTCTCCCGGTTTTGGAGACACAGGGCGGGGATTTTGACTTTGCCGAACCACGGGCGCAATTCCCGTGCGTTCGCGTTTCCTGGCGGTCCACTCTGACTCAATCTCCACCACGCCCTCAACGCCGGTCACGTAGTGACGAAAGCTACTCCACTTCCAATCCTCAGGTCTCTTGGCCAATCCTCTCCTAACAGGGTTCCGATGGATGTATCGCAACTTCTCCACGCGCTTCGCTTCTCCCCACACGTTGAAGTCGTAGTAACGAGGCTCCCAGAACGGACTCCCCTCAGGCAACCGCAACCTCCGTGAGACATTCTGCTTCAACATTTGCAGCGCCGTAGAAAGCTTTGCCCGCTCTGGCTCACTAATTAAAAGATGAACGTGCTCCGGCATCACCACGTATCCACGAACATAAAACCCATACCAACGACGAGCTTGTTCGAAAATTTCTTCGAAGACATCACGAGCGTGCACCGTTCCCAACAGCGGTTCGCGATGATGGCAGCTAAACGTGACGAAGTGAAGACAACGGGCTTCTTGAAACCGCTTGAGTCGCCAAGGCATTCCCCGAGGTTAGACCGTTTGGAAGCACGCGTCTGTGACGAATGAACATCGTCCCGATTTGGGAATTTTGATTCAGCAATTCTCCGGTGAAGCTCCCGAAACCCAAGGGTGCCCCACCCTTCCCGCGTTTTGTGCGGGAGGGTGGGGATTTTGACTTCCTGTGCTTCGGTACAAAAGTCAACGCAGCCTCAGAATTTAATTGACTGATTGTTCCTGGAATGGTACCTTCCTTTTGGCGCTTGATGACCGACTCGGCTTCAGGCGACTAACTCAGATTCGCGGCACACGCTGCGATAAGGAAAATACAATGGCTAATCTCACCCGTAGTATCACTCTATTCCCACGCGACAACGATCACTGCAAAAGACTTTCCGATCCATTTGGCGGAAGCCTTTATCATCTCGAAGCATTCCTCCCTTTCACGGAAGCAGTAAAGCTTGAAAAAGGAAATGCTAACCTTCGTCCGCCGTCAGAGCGGAAGAAACCGTTCCAGGACATGATCGAAACGGTTGAAAGCGATCCCGCTTCGTTTCACAAAAAGAACCGCGGAATTATGTAT
>JBKPSP010000020.1:0-3951 GCA_046735175.1 Acidobacteriota bacterium | reverse complement strand
GCTTAGGAGAACGCCCGCCCACGCGCTGCACGGTGCGCTCCTGCAGGACTCGCAGCAGCTTGCTTTGCAGGGAGTGGTCGAGGGTAGTGATCTCGTCGAGAAATAACGTTCCGCCATTGGCGGATTCGACCAGCCCTTGCTTGGCCGTATCGGCGCCGGTGAAAGCGCCTTTTTCGTGGCCAAAGAGTTCGGATTCGATCAGGTTCTCAGGAATAGCGGAACAGTTGAGGCACACATAAGGCCGGTCGCGCCGATTGCTGCTTTGAACAATTGCGCGCGCAATCAGCTCCTTACCCGTACCGCTCTCTCCTCGAAGAAGGACTGTGGTATTGCTGTCCGCGACCGCCTGAATTGCTTGATAAACGCGCTGCATGGACTCGCTGCCGCCGATCAGGTCGCAAAAGGCATTCTTGTTCTCGGCCTGCTCCATCAGGCGCTGGCCTTCGATCTGCAGGCTCCTCTTCTCGATGGCGCGGACGAGAACAATCTGCAGCTCGTGAAAATCGAGCGGAGCAAGGAAAAATTCGTCGGCGCCGGCCTGGCTGGCCTTTACCGGGAGCACGCGGCTATTCGAGCGGGTTATGGCGACCAGAACCAGGTCATTGCGCGCCTGCCGGATGTTGCTCAACAGCGTCAAGCCCTCGCTGGATTCGTTTCCAATGCTGTCCAGATCAATAAGCATGGCGCGCACTGCTGAATCGTTAAGCGCCTCATTGATCTGGTCCTCAGTTTGTGCCAGGCCGGCTGCGAACGCGGGCGCGAGCAAATCCCGCATGTCCGGGAAGGTTGAGCTCTCGGCGGTGATGATACAGATGCGAAGTTCGGTTTCGGCCTGGCTGTGAGCGGCGAGCACAGCGTCTCCAGTGAAAGACAATGTGCCGGATTATAGGGGAATTCCGATGCGGTTTGAAGACTCTTCAAATGTCTGAGCCCAGAATCGACAGAGTGTTCCCATTTCGATATGAAGGCTTATCGAATCGAAGTCATTGTTTATTTTGGGCACAAAGCTATTTCTTCGAGGACCAATGGTCCTCTTTCGAGGAGGTGAATCTTCGACTGATCACGTTCCTGGCTAAGCACTCGTTCTGATAGAAATGTAGTTTTACGCTCAAAGTGGAACCGATGCGCAACACGTTCATGCCCTTCCCAGGGATTCAGCTACTTCTTTTTCGCTCAGTTGCGCGAGGGAACTCGGTTGACGAATGACCTCGCCAGAGGCGGAACCTTCGCCGATTTCGTCACCATCGAAATCTGCGTTGACTCGGTTAAGTCGGCAATGGCGGCGCAGCGCGGCGGCGCCCATCGCATTGAATTGTGCAGCGGCCTCGTCGAGGGTGGAACTACTCCAAGCTCGGGACTGATCTCAACCGTTCGCAGGTGCATTTCGATCCCCGTCTACGTAATGATCCGCCCGCGCAACGGCGATTTTCTCTATGGGCCCGAGGACTTCGAAATCATGAAACAGGATGTACTCACTGCGAAGCAGCTCAGCGCGGAGGGCGTGGTTCTGGGAATACTGAAGAAAGATGGCCGGGTCGATGTGGAGCGAACAGCTCTCCTGGTGCAGCTAGCGCGGCCGCTGCGGGTGACGTTCCATCGTGCGTTTGATACGTCGCGCGACTTCGGTGAATCGCTCGAAGCCCTGATTGCTGCGAACGTCGATCGGGTTTTGACATCAGGCGGCGAGCAGAAGGTCGAGGATTCCCTGCCCACGGTCGCGTCACTGATCAAAAAGGCTGCAGGTCGCATTTCGATTATGGCCGGCGGGGGTATCACCGGGCGCAATGCGCGTCATGTGATCGAGGCAACAGGCGTTCGCGAATTGCACGCGAGTGCAACAGCGTCAGTCGCAAGCGTGATGGAACATCGAAATGAAAAGATCTCCATGGGCGCCGTGCGCGGCATAGAATACCAACGGCCACGGGTGTCAGAGGAAAAAGTCCGCCACTTAGTGATGGCGGTCGTGAATGCTAACCCTCATAACCGAAAGCGTCCTTAGTCTTAGCGTTTTAGAACTATCCAGGCTTTCCACTTCGGGCTGAGAACGGAGGGCGAGCAGAAAAAATCGTTTAAATGGTCGGGGAGAGAGGATTTGAACCTCCGACCCCCTGGTCCCGAACCAGGTGCTCTACCAGGCTGAGCCACTCCCCGACTGGTGCCCGCTGCGGAGCGCGGGCCTGCGGCATCAGCGATTATAGCATTGGGATTGCGCGGAGTTGGGCATCAGGGCCGTTACCTTTTACCTACAAAGCTATTAAACTTGGTGCGTTCAACGGGGAGGGCGCGATGGATCTCAACGAGAAAGCCCGAGTCGAGGCGCTGCACAAATACAAGATTCTTGATACCGATCCCGAGAAGGCCTTTGACGATCTAACGATTCTGGCCGCGCACATCTGCCAGACTCCGGTGGCGCTCATCTCGTTGATTGACTCTGAGCGGCAGTGGTTCAAGTCCAGGGTGGGCATCGATGTCACCGAAACGCCGCGCGAAGTTTCATTTTGCGCGGTCGCCATCCAGCAGCCGAACCTTTTTATTGTGCCCGACGCCACCAAGGACCCCAGGTTCAGTGCGAATCCCTTCGTTGTGTCCGATCCCAAGGTGCGTTTTTACGCCGGGGTGCCCTTCACCAGTTCCGACGGTCATCCCCTGGGAACGTTGTGCGTCGTGGATGTGGTTCCGCGTGAACTGACTCCCAGTCAGGAGAATGCGCTACTTGCGCTAAGCCGCCAGGTGCAGGCGCAATTTGAGTTGCGGAAAAATCTGATGGACTTGAGGGCCGCCCTCGAAGAACGTGACCGCGCTGAGGCAGAACGCGACCGCACCATTGTGGATCTGCAGCAGGCGCTCGATCACGTGCAGCGTCTCAGCGGTTTGCTGCCAGCATGTTCAGCGTGCAAGTTGGACGTAACCATCCCAGCCAGTCCCAATGCAATTTCGGGAGTAGTGGATGGAGTCATGCAGATTGCCCGCGAGATGAAGTGCGCAGAAGGAAACGAATACCAGATCGAACTGGCCCTGCGTGAAGCGCTCGCCAATGCCATCGTGCACGGCTGCGACAATGATCCCAGCAAAAAAGTCGAGTGCTGCGTTGCCTGCACCGAATCCTCGGACATCGTGATCGTGGTGCGCGACCCCGGCCAGGGATTCGCGCTGGCCGATGTGCCGAACCCGCTTGCCGGAGAGAACCTGCATTCCACCCATGGGCGGGGGATTTATCTCATCAATCAGCTGATGGACGAGGTTTCATTCGAGCGCAACGGCGCAGAAATCTGCATGCGCAAGTCCGCCAGCGCCTCGGCGTCACCTGGGGTGTCCGCCGCCTAGTTCATTCCTATTTGCATTTCGCGTGTCACCATTTTCCTTGCGAAACTTTGTTAGGAATATTAAGTTAGTTCCGTCCGAATGACTCCATCTAAGCTCTCCAACCCGCGCACTGGGACCACCGGCCCATCTCGCCCGGCGCTGCTCAAGCAAATGAATGCAAGAGAGCTGCTGTCGCTCGTGCGGAGCAACAACCCATGCTCCCGTGCCGATCTGGTCCGCATGTCGGGGCTCAGCGCGCCCACGGTTTCGAGTGTAATCGAGTACTTAGAGCGCAAGCGGTTCGTAAACCGCCTTGGTCCAGGAAACTCGAGCGGCGGCCGCCGTCCTGACATGCTGGCTTTCAATTCTGATTTTGCATACGTGGCAGGCGTCGATCTGGGCGGCAGCACCATTCGCCTCGCGCTTGCCGATCTCAATGGGAGCATCGTCGCGCGCTGGGCGGTGAGCACGCGCGGCAATCGCACCCCGCTAAAAATCGTCGCTTTAATCCACTCCGGCCTGCAGGCTTTGCTGCAACAGGCGAAAGTGCCGCGCTCGAAGCTCCGCGCGGTGGGGGCTGGCGCTCCGGGAGTGACAGATGTGCGGGCCGGAATTGTGCTTTCAGCGCCGAACCTTTCAGGGTGGCAT
>JBKPSP010000019.1:0-24650 GCA_046735175.1 Acidobacteriota bacterium | reverse complement strand
GTGATGGCAACATCCCCATCGTGACTGGTAATGTCGGCGCTCCCTTCCCGCCCCATGATGTTGATGTCTCCATGTCGCGTCGAGAGTACGACCGAAGCCTTGCGCGGAATTGCGATATCAAGATCGTTGGCTATAGGGTGGTCCCCTGCGCCCTGAGTGTTGGCATCCAGCGTAACTACTTGGCCATTTACCGTGACTTGCGGCCGTGTCTTTTTGTTCCACTCATCGGCCTGCTCCTGCCGATCGGCATTCACTCGCTTATGTACTGACACGTGGACTTGATTGTCATCTGAAACCGTCACGTTGATCGCGCCCCGCTGCGAGTTCACATGCAAGCTTCCGCCGGGCGGAAACGCTTGCTGCAGATCGTCTGTGTAGTTGTAGGTGTGACCGCACCACGGCAGACCCTGAACATCGGGATCTTCGCACCAGCCATGGATGTTGCCTCGATACTTGTAAGCCTCATGCGCGATCAAGCCGCACACCACGACAAAAACAATCAGCATCACACCGCCGGCGCCGATGCCTCGTGCGCGTTCCCCTGCACGGTTCGCCTGCTGATACTCGATGATCTTGATGACACCCCAAACAATCAGCAGCACGGGCCAGTAACTGGAGAACCACTCCCAGAACCGGTCCCATGAAATCACTCCCATGTTGCTGAGGAGGAAGAATGTCCCAACAATGATCAACACCACAGGCCCTGCAAACGAGCGCCGATAACGTGGCGGCCTTCCCATCGGCGGTGCAGGAGGCGGAGCTTGAATTGTGCTAGCCATTTTTCACCTCCGTGGAAGGAGCTTCGTCCGTCGCGGCTGGCGGAGCATTCAAGGAACCTGACGGTGGCTGCTGGGGGTAATAGTCGGGTGGTGAGGGCGCCGACGCTCGCTGGATCACGATTGCGACTCCGATCACAATTAGCAGCACAGGTAAGGTACGTCCGAATGAAATCACGTCCAAGCTGTCAAGCAACATCTGTCCGCCGATGGTCAAGAGGACGGCGGGCCCGACAATACCTCGGGTACGGCAACCCGGGTCCGAGGATTCCAACCGTCGCGCGTACAGCCAAACGCCAAGTGCAATGAACACTAGTGATGCCAGAACTCCTGGTCTCAAAAACCAGAGACCCAAGTTGTGGAGCAGGAACAAGACGCCAAGGCCAATCAAAACTAAGGCACCTGTCGGAATACCCGTACGATCAGTTCTTGTTACAGCGGTGCTGCCGCCCGGGTTGAAGGCTGCGACAAGCCCGAACGGGTCTGGCGCAGGCTGTCCGGCTTGAATCGCCTTCGCCGTACGCACTGCGTCGATAATCTGATAAATCCAGAAAAATCCCATGGAGATACCGAGAATGACATGAAGGTAGTCGGGGACATTCGAGCTTTGCGCTACCACGAGAAAAACAGAGATCCCAAGGTACACCAAGCCCTTCACGTATTGACTGCAGTAAATCGCGCCGACACCCAACGGAAAAAAGCCTGCGAGAATTCCTGCTAAGGCAGCATTAGGCCCGCCGCTCGTTGGCTGCAAGGGCGGCTGATATCCCGGCGCAGGTTGAAAGGCTCCCGGCGACGGCACAGTCCCAGCCACCTTCTCCGCCAGGCAGTTCTCGCAGTAGATCACGCCCATCACCTGCCGCGTGCATTGGTTGCAAAGTGGTTTGCCGCAGGTGCGGCAGTAGGCCGCTACAGCATTTTGTGGATGATTTGCGCAGTTCATACGAACCTCCTGTATGTGGTGTCCGACACTACAGGTGGATCCGCTACGCTCGGCCGCAGAACCTCTGCGGATCCGAGACCCCGGTGTTCGGGAAGAGAAGCAAAGATTGGCTGGTTCCCTTCCTGACTGTAGTTGCGTTCCTGTTTCTGATCGGGTTGCCCACTGGTGTTGCTCTTGTCCTTCTCCTTGCGATCGTTGTTCTGTTGCTCGGGTTGTTGTTGCGCAGGTGCAGTCGTCTCTTTGAACTGCCGCACTCGCGACTCAATTTCGTACACGAAGCGAATGTTCTCGTAATACTTCACTACTCGGCCTTGTGTCTCATAGTAAGTGTGGCGCACAGCACTGGGCCGTAGATCCAAATGCCGGATATCGCTGAGCCTGACTCCAGCCAGGCTGAGCGTAACCGACAGCGTAAAGAACGCCATCCCGAAAGACATCGCGAAGCGCGGCTGCCGGGCGACAGGGACGACGGGCGAAAAGATCGCTTCACCCCAACCGCGAACGCGGTCCATCCACGATACGACGGCCCTTTGCCTACTCGGCACGACGCCTGTCGTCCGCAGCAGAATGTTCGTGACCAACTGCTCGGGCGGCTCGACCTCCGCTAGAGACTTCAGCCACTTGTGCCCGGCTTCGGCCTCCTGAAGCAGCGGACCACACAGTTTGCACTCGCGGCCGTGGGCTTCAAAGGCGGCCAGCCTTTCGCCCGCGAGGGTGCCGTCAATGGCCTGGCTGAGCAGAGCGTCGAACTCTGCGCAATGCATCCGGTTATCTTGTTGGCCTGCCATCACATCACCTGCCTATATGTACGTTGAAGTAGGCGCGCAAGTTCCGCTCGCCCCCGGTTAATCCTTGATTTCACGGTGCCCTCAGGAACCTTTAGTACCGTAGCGATCTCTTTGTAGTCCATATCCTGTAAGTCCCTTAGAATCACTGCTTCCCGGAGCTCCGGCGAGAGCTTCTGCAGGGCCTCCTGCACTACCTCGCCAGTTTCCCGGCTTTGGACCTTCGAATCCGGGGCCGGACCTTTGTCGGGGATCTGCTCGCCCAGAGGCATGGCGTCCTCATGCTCAGAAGAAGTTGTGTCCAGCGAATCGGTCAGCCGCTCCTGCTTCGTCTTGCGGAAATGATCGACCAGCAGGTTTCGCGTCATGGTCGTAACCCAGGTCATGAACGCGCCGCGGTCAACGTCGTACGAGTTGAGCGTCCGGTACATTTTGATGAAGACCTCCTGGGTCAAATCCTGCGCATCGTCGGGCGAACCGGCGAACCTGTAGCAGATGTTGTAGATGCGCCGATGATACCTCTGAACGATCTCCTCCCAGGCGGCTGCGTCGCCGGAAACGCAGCGACGGACCAGCAAAGCAGCCACTTGGGCGTCTTCCAAAATTCTCTCCCCGGAAAATTCTTGCGGATGGGATTTTAGCTGACAGCTGTCAGCCATCAGCCATCAGCCGTCAGCCGTCAGGAAAACCGCTTTTTTGGTTCTTTGCGCCCTTTGCGCGCTCTTTGCGAACTTTGCGGTAAGGCTTTTGCTTTTCCTGATGGCTGAAGGCTGAGGCTGACGGCTTACTGAGACCAGCCCCAAACCGTCTCGGTAAAAGAATACGCGCACGCGAAGCTGAAAGTTCGCGATGCACCGATCAGCACTTGATGACGTGATTCGTCGGCACACACAGGGATTGCGCACCTGCTCTGATTTTGCTGATGGCTGAAGGCTGATGGCTGACGGCTACTAGAGCGGCTCCGAACTCGTGTTCTGTGCGTCAGTGATGTTGTCGGGTTCCTCGTCGAACTTCTTACCCGGTGCAAAGGCCACCTTTTCGTGCTTGCTGCCGGCCTTGCGGATCACATCGTGCCATCCGTCGCTCCAGGCAATGCGGGCTTCGCCATCAACCAGTGTCCAGGTGCCACGAGTTCCACCGACCGTTTTCCGCGCCTGACCATCGGATTCCAGCGTGATGAAGAAATGCGAACCGGCGCCATCGCCCACTCTCCACTTACCTAAAAAGTGATTGCGGCCAAACTGCGAGTCGGTCGCGGAGGCTGGGCTGAATTCGATGCGAGAGACTTCAGCAAGTGAAAAGCCTTTTTCATGCCCATCCTTGAAGACGATGACCGCGCCATCTTTGAAGTCAATGCGATTGATGTCGGTGAGTGGATAGGTTTGGCGATGCCCGTCGGTTAAGACCACGGAAACCGACCTCTTGTCGGCGGCGAACATCGTCACCGATAAGCACCCGATTGCTAAAAAGCACTTGAGACCCACACATCTTGAATACCGCATTGTTTTCCTCCCCGGAAGCCGCATCGGACTTCAATTCGTATTCAGAGTAGGATACGCTGGCGCCGCCCCGGAAGTTCAGCCTTCCTCCCCGGCATGCTGGTAAGCTCTTTACTTTCTGAATCCTCCCGATTCAGCCGCCATCATATTCGCATGCCCATGAAGGTTGGCATAACCTGTTATCCCACATACGGAGGCAGCGGTGTCGTCGCCACCGAGCTAGGCCTCGAGCTCGCCCAGCGCGGACACGAGGTTCATTTCATCTCATACGCGCAGCCGATCCGCCTCAGCCAGACTTCGCCCAACATTCACTATCACGAGGTCGAGGTCTCGCGTTATCCCCTGTTCGAATATCCGCCCTACGATTTGGCACTGGCGACGCGCATGGCCGAAGTTGCCGAGCTCTACGAGCTCGACCTGCTGCACGTGCACTACGCAATCCCCCATTCGGTCAGCGCACTGCTCGCGCGCCAGATGCTTGCCGCGGGAAAGAAGAAACGAAAGCTGCCGTTCGTCACCACACTGCATGGAACTGATATCACGCTGGTTGGCCAGGACCGTTCCTATCTTCCGATCACACGTTTCTCCATCGAGGAAAGCGATGGTGTAACAGCGATTTCAAGCTATCTGCGGGAGCGCACACTTCGCGAATTCGACGTTAAGAACAACATCGAAGTGATCTACAACTTCGTTAACTGCGACGTCTACTGTCGCTGCAAAGACATGGCAGCGCAGCGCGCGGAATATGCTCCGAAAGGTGAGCGCATTCTGATCCATGTCTCAAATTTCCGTCCCGTTAAACGCGTCAATGATGTGATCGAGATTTTCGATCGCGTGCGCAAGCAGATGCCGGCGAAGCTGCTGCTTCTGGGTGATGGACCAGATCGTTCTCCCGCCGAGTGGCTGGCGGTGAAAAAAGGCATTCACGAGGACGTAATTTTTCTGGGAAAACGAGAGCAGGTGTACGAAAAGCTCGCGATCGCGGACGTGCTTCTATCGCCCAGCGAACTCGAATCGTTCGGGCTTGCTGCTCTGGAGGCGATGGCTTCCGAAGTTGTTCCCATTGCCACAAATGTTGGTGGTGTGCCTGAAGTGATCGAGCATGGCAAGAGCGGGTTTCTCGCCAATGTTGGGGACATCGAAGCCATGGCCGGCTACGCCATCAACATTCTGCGCGACGAATCGCAGCTTCGAAAAATGGGGAAAGAATGCCGAGACGCCGCGCGGGCACGTTTCTGTACGTCGAAAATCATCCCGCAGTATGAAGAGTTCTATCGCCGCGTGCTCGAACGGTCCTCGTAGATCGCGCCAGGCGGCGTAGTCTCGTCGTCGGGGAGAATCGGGAGGCGGAGTCGTACCAGAGTTCCCGCACCATTGTGACTGTCAATAGTCATGCGTGCGGTATCGCCATAGAGCACTTTTAGCCGCTCCGCCACGTTTGCAATTCCAATTCCACCCTCACCCAGACCTGTGGGGCGTTCCAGCAACTGCGCCGATGCCATACCGACACCGTCATCCTCCACCTCGATGGTGACGTGGTCTTTCGCAATCTGGCTGCGCAAATAAATGCTGCCACCGTCGATCTTCGATGAAAGTCCGTGTTTGATCGAATTTTCGACCAGCGGTTGCAGCAGCATGCTGGGAACCATCACGTCGAGCGATGCGGGATCGAGTTCCTTGACGACGCGCAGCTTGTCCCGGCCAAAACGCACGACTTCGATGTCCAGGTAGTTGTCAATGAACTCAATTTCGTCCTGCAGCGGAATAAACGCGTCGCTGCTGTGCAATAGCCGGCGAAGAATCGTCGCAAGTTTAAGAATCAGCTCGCGCGCAGTGTCAGGCGCGACCCGCACCAGCGACGAAACGGAATTCAGTGTGTTGAACAGAAAATGCGGATTGATCTGGTTTTGCAGCGCAGTCATGCGCGCCTGCAGCAAAAGCCGCTCTTGCTCCTCCAGCTTGATCTGCAATCGAACTCCGTTCCAGATCTTGAGCTCAATGACGATCACCGTCACGGAGGTCGCATAAATCAGCGCCTCGACCCATCTCGGTTCGGGGATGTAGCCGGGCATGAAGCGCGAAGCTTCGATTTGCAGAAATCTGAGCGCGACGATGGTTATGAGGAACATCACCTGCCAGTCGGCCAGGCTGGGACGAGGTTCGGCGCGCCGAAGCCAGCGCAGAATGCTCAGATAGTTGAATGGAGAAAACTTCCAGATCTCTTCGTGATTGGGCGCAAACTCCCGGAGCTGTCCCGAGATTAGCCCGATCACAACGTATAAAGGAACCGTCAGCCACGCCCCACTGAGCAATGCAGGTAACGCCAGTAACGTGCCGCCGAGAATGCCGGCAAACCGGCCGGCCAGGGCGCCTAGAAGAATTGTCGTCTCTAGCGACAGATCGCCCACAATCGGGCTTGGAGTCGCACCAAATTTCCAGACGCCCGCGGCGAGCGCTTTTCCGATCCACTCCGAGATCACCAGCCAGAAGACCAGATAAATCCGATCGCGTAACGATCGCTCTTCGCGGTAAAGCAGCGCCTTGAACTCCACCGAGCGCACCAGCGCCGCCGCCAGCGCTGCGGCGAGGCCGAGCTTCACCATCAGGTTGATGAGAACGAGGCTGAGTTCCATCTAGGGAGAATTTAGCACTGATTTACGACATCAATACGGCCCGATAATTCCACCAATATGTCGAGTACCTGGAGTCTTCTTGGATTGAATCACGTCGAGATACTTCAGCCCGGTTCCAGTATTGAACAAAACCACGCGATCGCTCTCGGAAAGAAAGCTGCCCCGCAGCTTTCGATACGCCGCAAGGCTCGCCGCACCCTCAGGCGCAGCAAAGATTCCTTCTACACTCGCCCAATGCTTCACCGCGTCGCGGATTTCCTCATCACTGACCGCAACGGCTGTTCCCTTACTGCGACGCAGAATGTCGAGTATCAGGTAATCTCCGTACGGCTTGGGAACACGCAAGCCGGCTGCCATGGTTGACGCATTCGCCGGTGGCTCGACGACGGACTTTCCTTCGTCAAACGCTTTAACAATTGGCGAGCAACCCTCTGCCTGGGCGACAATCATCTTTGGCCGTTGTGACCCAGGCCGCTCGGATCCGATCCAGCCAAGCTCTTCCATCTCCTCAAACGCCTTCCACATTGCGATCACGCCAACGCCACCGCCACTAGGGAAAATGACGGCGTCGGGCAGTTTGCCTTCCATCTGCTCGAATAACTCGTACGCCATCGTCTTCTTGCCTTCAACTCGATAAGGCTCTTTGAGAGTCGAAAGATCGAACCAGCCTTCCTGTGCTTTCCGTTCGCTGACCATGCGGGCGCAATCGCTGATGAGGCCGTTCACCAGGGTGACGTGAGCGCCATACGTCTCACATTCAATCCGGTTTGCCACAGGTACATCGCGCGGCATAAAGACGTGCGCTTCGATTCCGGCCGCTGCCGCGTAAGCTGCGAGAGCGCTGCCGGCATTTCCAGCCGAAGGCATCGCAAGTTTTTTCAGACCCAAAGCTTTAGCAACGCTGACCGCAACCGTGATTCCTCGTGCCTTGAATGACCCAGTAGGATTCAGGCCTTCGTCTTTGATCCAGACATTTGGGAATTCACGGCTGGGCAGAAGTGGAGTAGAGCCTTCGCCCAGAGTGATGGGCACGAATTGCGTAGGGGCGGCTGCCCTCACCGGCCCAGCCGCGCTCCGCGCGGCGATTTCCGGCGTGCGATGCTCGCCCGCCCGGACGAGGGCGTCCGGGCCTACGTGTTTATCCTCTCCGGGCAGCACCTCCCGATACCGCCAAAGACTTGCCTCTCGTCCGAGCACCGCTTCCGGCTTAAAGTTCTCCTTTAAGGATTGCAGATCGTAGCGCGCGAACAGAATTCCGCCGTCTTTGGGACAGACGTTCTGCGGAACGTCAGCAGGAAAATGCTCCCCGCACTTCGTGCACTCGAGAAAAATGACTTGGGACACGCGGAGAGTGTAGCAGGAGATTGTTCGCGTGGAGTCACCGGAACACTACTACACGATGGCACCCCATCTGGTTCACGCAGCCGCGAAGCGGCGTAAGAATGCAGCCCAGGGCGCAAGCCCTGGGGCGATTAGGAAGAGAGTCAGCCCCGAAGGGGCGAAACACCAGGTCCCTCCACGCGCGAATTGATCAGCGAGCTGATCAATTCTCTTGGTCGGGATGACAGATTTGGGTGGGAAACAAAAAAAGGCGGCCCACAGGCCGCCTTGGCAGTTTACGAAAGACTAAAACCGATACAGCAGCCCGGTGTTGATCCGAACGTTGTTCTTGTCGGTAAATCCGCTGAAGTGCGTGATCATCCAATCCACGTTCACTGCACGGAACGCCAGCTTGTGCGCACCGAAGTCAACTCCGCCGCCGAAGTACATCGCCATGCCGCTCGCGCCAGTGAATCCGCTCGCACCAGCATGCGCTCCACCGAACAAAGCATGAGCATAGGGCGAGAAGTTGCCCTTGCGCTTCGAGACCACCGGTCCACCCGTATAGGTGTAGAGGTTCGAGCCAGAGCTATAAACGCCGCTGAAATCGCCCGTCACGCCGAACCAACGCGTGATGTACATATTGGCCGCGCCGTTCCAGCCGCTGGCATGCCATCCACCGTCGGTGCTGGTGAACTGATATCCGCCGAACACTTCAGGCGCCGGCTTTTCACCAGCCAACCCCAACGCAGAAACCGCAAGAACCACAACTGCAACTGCAAGAATCTTTCGCATCATTCTCCCCTTAGATAATGAAATCGCACCAATCCGTACGACTCTCGGTGCTAGAGAGCGGACGAGGTCCCAAAGGCTCGGATCGTCCAGGTGCTGATTAGAATTTTCTAGGTTGGGACGTTAGCGGACAAGTAACTGAAAGCGGAGGGGAAAGGTTGGACTTTGGTAACGGATCCGCTACGGCTCCGTTTTCTGACAATCTCTCCAATCCTCCCCAGTCGAGAGCTGGACGGAATACCAATTCCTCTCAAGCCGACGAACCACATCTGCCTCGCATTGCATTCCACTCAATTTACCTGGATCATCCGCCCTGGCTGCCTGTGAAAGAGAGTCTGCGGGGTCGAAGACCAGAAAGACTGATGTGTTCATTCCGGCCCACCCCCAACCATCCCATTCGATATGCTTCATGTCCCCTGGTGCGGGCCTCTGAGCCAAGACTTTCGTCTTATAGTGTGTTGAAAGCAGCAGCCAACGAGTCCAGGTCCGAGTAGCGTTGAAGTATGTCAGAAACAAAGCTGAGAGTGCCCAATAAACAAGCAATGCAATGAAGGCTGAAGGGTGGCGTCGGCTCCAAGCCATTGCCATTAACACAACGCTAATTGGAATCACTGAGACCAAGTAGGCGAGTAAGAACAGGTCTGGATCGACGAACGATCCGCCGACTAAGAGGGCTAATGTAAGCGCGAAAATGTATATCGGCGGGCGCCAACTGAATCGGCTCATATCGGGTTGCGGCATGAGACATCGTCACGCCGCCTTCAACTGCTTCAGCAATCCTTTCGCCTTGCGGAACCACGGCCGCTCGCGGCGCTTCAGATATCCGGGGAGCGTCGGTTTTTTGGCGAGGATGCGCTGCGTCCACTCGCGGGCTTCGGCGTCGCGGCCTTGCGAGACCAGAAAATTCGCATAGTTCAGATAGGTTTCCGAGAGAGTCGAAATCTGCGTCGTCTGCCGGAAGAGCGCGTCTGCCTTTTCTGTCTGCCCGCTCTTTGCATAGGCATGTGCAAGCAAACCCGCCGCGCGATGAAAGTCGTACTTCGGATCTTTCGCCGCCACGCGTTCCAGGTCATTCACCGCAGCGGTGAAGTCTCCGAGCTCAATCTCGGCAATCCCGCGCCGATAAAAGGGATCCGGCGAAGTCGTGCGCGAGGTGATCGACTTGTCATAGCACTCGCGGGCACGGGCATACTTCCCTTCTTCTAAATACAGGTCCGCCAGTTCCTCATAGTTTCCAGGAGCTGGGTTGTCGAGAATGATGGCCTCAAGCTCGCGAATGCGGCGACGCCGCGGGAAAACTTTGAACGACTGCCGCAACAGCCCGAGATCGGGCAAAACTTCAACAAAGATGTACACAATCGCGCCCAGCCCGCCGCCGACCAGGATGATCCACAGCCAGTAGGTATCCGGCCGCCGTCGAATGAAGTGCACAATCGCGATCCCCTGGATGATGAAGTTCCAGGGGAAAAGAAAGAAGTAAAGCCCGCCCATGTTCAGCGCAATATAGCAGAAAAACTGCCGTTTTCTATTGCCTATTGGTGGTTGGCCCCTCGGCGGCAAGCGTCAGGCGTCAGAGCGTTCGATCTTGAGTTTTGGGGAAACTACCAGCCAAGGCGAGTAATTCCAGGAACCACGTCAAAGTGCCGGTCGCGGCTGAGTAGCGGTAGAGAATGCTGACGGCACAAAGCCGCGATCCAAACATCATTCGAGGGTATTGGCTTCCCGGCGCGCCTAAGATCGGCTCGGATATCGCCATATGGAACGGTGGTCCGCTCGTCGACATCTAGAACCTGGAATGTAGGCAAGTACTCGCTTAGCCAGTGCTCATAGTCGGTGCGTCGGCGCGATTGCGAAATACCGAAGCGATACTCGCCAAGTACGATCACCGGGATGGAAACGCGGCTCGCCTTCCCCAACAGCGCGGTGACCCCCGGTTCACCTTCCGCCAGAGCCGAGAAGGCATTAGTGTCGAGGATCACAACCAGTCCTCGGGCTCGATTTGCTCAAATTCTTCTTCGATTAACCGATTGATTCTGGCAGTCTCCTTACGCAGGTGACGGAGCTTTCCGACTGCAGCCATCCAGGGCTTGGCCTGCTGCCCATTGCCCTCGAGTTTCTCCTTGACTGCTTGGGTAACAAATTCACGCAGCGGAATTCCCCGCTCCGCGGCGGCGGACTTCGCCCGGCGGAAAATGGGATCCGGAATTTCCAGTGTGGTCTTCACTTAATGCAATGCTCCCATATTTATGGGAGCTGGTCAAGGTAACGGCGGTGCCTTCGCACCCTTAAAAAATCAGAACTCCGACAGCCGTTTCCTGACGCCTGAAGCCTGACGCCTGACTCCCGAATGCCAATGCTAAGATTTTCTGTGGCCCTTCCCATCCGCCTTCTCGCCGTAGATATTGACGGCACCCTACTCAACTCCCAATTTCAAATCGCGAAAGCCGACATCAATGCGCTCCGGCGGGCGCACCAGAGCGGAATTGAAGTCATTCTCGTCACTGGCCGCAGGCACGCATTTGCAATGCCGATGGCACGCCAACTGGGTTTCGATCTCTGGCTGATCAGCTCGAATGGGGCCGTCACTCGCTCGCTCAACGGTGAGGCTTTCCATCGTGATCTTCTGCCGACGAAGACCTGCCGTCAGCTCTGCGACCACATGCGCGAGTTTCGCGGCAACATGGTCATTACTTTTGACAAAGAATCCAAGGGCGCACTCGTCCTCGAGCGCATGGATGAGCTGACCTCCAGCATTCAAAAGTGGCTGGAAAAGAATATGCAGTACATCGAATTCGTGGTCCCCATCAAGGACGCTCTGATCACCGACCCGGTGCAGGCGATGTTCTGTGGGACGATTGCGCGGATGAAAGAAGCGCTGCAACTTCTGGAGTCAAGCACGCTTCGCGACCAGATCACGGTTCTCAGGACCGAATATCCGGTGCGCGATCTGACCATCGTCGACATCCTCAATCGCGACTGCTCCAAGGGCCACGCGCTCGAGCGCTGGGCCGCACACCGGGGCATTGCGCGCGACCAGGTCATGGCCATCGGGGATAACTATAATGATGTCGAGATGCTTGCCTTCGCCGGTGTCCCGTTTATCATGGGGAATGCCTGCGCCGAGTTGAAGTCAAACGGCTGGCAGGTGACCGCTTCGAACGACGAATGCGGTGTGGCCGCGGCCGTGGAGCAAGTGTTGGCTTGAGGTTTTCAAAGTTTCGAAGGTTTCAAGGTTTCTAAGTTTCAAAGGCTTCGAAGGTTCAAAGATAAGGCGTTTACGAACTTGAAACCTTCGAAACCTTGAAACCTGTTTCAATGGCACGATGCCTCAAATTCGTAGTTGTCGTATTGGGCGCGTCCACTCTTTCGCCCGCTGCCGACCTCGCCATTCTGCACAACGGAAATTCGATTCGCCATGAGCGAAGGCAGGTGGTCGGCGCAGTCACGCGTCTCTACCTCAGCGATTCAGCGAGCGTCTATATTGAGATTCCCACGAGCGAGATTGAGCGTTTCGAGGTGGACACGGCTCCCCCGCCTCAGACCAAATTGCCGGTCGCAAGTGCTCAACCCACGACTCCTGCTCGTGTGACTGCCGCGCCACCGGCCGCGATGGTCCCGCAGAGGCCGTCGCCGGTTCTCGATCGCGCTGCCCTGGGACAACTCGTCAATGGCGCCAGCGAGAAGAATCAGATAGATCCTGATTTCATTAGCAGCGTTATCCGCGCCGAGAGCGGATTCAACAGCCGCGCGGTCTCAAAAAAAGGTGCGCAAGGCCTGATGCAGTTGATGCCCCAAACCGCCTCGCAACTCGGGGTCACAAATTCCTTCGATCCCAAAGCCAACGTGGAAGGCGGCACGAAGTATCTTCGCGAACTGCTGGAAAAGTACAACTATGATGTCGTGAAAACATTAGCCGCCTACAACGCTGGCCCGCAACGTGTCGAGCAGTATCACGGCGTGCCTCCCTATTACGAGACGCGCGCGTATATCGCACGCATCATCCGCGATTTCAACCGGCAAAAGTTGGCAAGGAAGCCCGCCCTCGCTAAGAAGTCTGCTCCAACAAAACAGACGTCCTCCCAGAAGAAAACTTTAGCGAGTAGGCCGGCTTTGCAAGGCACAGAGAGGGCTTCCCGATAGCCCACCGATGAAAGCCAAACGCCTGCTCGCATATTCAGTTGTCCTCGCCCTGCTGGCTCTTCTTTTCTATTTTCAATTTCGCACCTGGCGCGCCTTCGATTGGGAGCGCTTCGGAAACCAGACTGGCCAGGCATTCCGCGGTATGGGCTTGGTCCACGTTTTGCTCGGCGCGGCGTTTACTTACCTCGCATACTTGATGCGCGCCTTCCGCTGGAAAATTTTCTTGCGTCCGGTAAAACGCACGACCACAAAGGAGCTGATCGTTCCCACGATCGTCGGGTTCACCGGCATCTCGCTGCTAGGCCGGTTGGGAGAGATGATTCGGCCGTACCTGATTGCTCGCAAAGTGCAGTTACCGTTCTCGTCGCAATTGGCAGTCTGGACAGTGGAGCGGATTTTTGACTTCGGCGGTTTCGCGCTGCTGCTGATCTCTGCTATCTTTTTCGCCCCCGACCTCAAGACGCTCAGGTACTACGACCGATTTCGCCAGGGTGGACTCCTGCTGGTCATGTTCGTGGCTATGCTCGCGTGCGTGATGTGGATTATCAACGCCAAAGGTGAATACGTGGCAACCTGGGTCGAAGGAGGTCACCTCGCGGGATTCAGGCACAAACTGGCGGGCCGCGTGCGCGAATTCCGCATCGGCTTGAATACAATTCACGGCTTCAGTGAGCTGCTACAGCTCATCGCGGTCTCGGTGGCGATGTGGTACCTGATTGCCCATGCCTACCATCAGGTAATTCTCTCCTACGGAGCTCCGCTGCAACACGTCGGCGTGTCCCAGAATTTCCTTCTGATCTTTGCCAGCATGCTGGGATCGTTGGTGCAGTTGCCGGGAGTCGGCGGCGGGTCACAACTCGGCACCATTACCACGCTGCAGCGTGTATTCGATGTCCCGCCTGAACTGGCCGCCAGCTGCGGCATTCTGCTCTGGATGGTGACGTTCATGTCAGTAGTTCCTCTCGGCCTGGCATTAGCGCATCGCGAGAGATTGTCGCTGCGAACGCTGTCGAAGGAAAGCCAGAAGCAGGAGAGTCTGGCGGAAGGTGCAGAAGCTTTGAGCGGCGAGCAGTGAGCTATGGACGCTCCGATCGCTCGCAACTCATTGCTCAATGCTCAGCCGGCTGAGTGCTGAGTGCTGAATGCTTGCTACAATTCCCTCAACCATCATGAAATGCCCTTTTTGCGGCTTTGCCAATGACAAGGTCGTGGATTCGCGCGAGAGCAAGGAAGCCGATTCCATCCGGCGGCGGCGCGAGTGTCTGAAATGCGAGAAGCGGTTTACCACGTACGAGCGCATCGACGAAATCCCCTACATGGTGGTGAAGAAAGACGGACGGCGCGAGAAGTTCGACCGCCAAAAAGTTCTGAACGGCCTGCTGCGCGCCTGCGAGAAGCGCCCTGTACCAATCAGCAAACTGGAGCAAATCGTCAACGAAGCCGAAGGATTCGTTATTGAGTCCCCCGAGCGCGAGCGCAAGACCAGCGAAGTCGGCGAACTGATCATGAACCGCCTGCGCCGCTACGACAAGGTTGCGTATGTGCGTTTTGCATCGGTGTACTTGGACTTCAAGGACGTTCAGGAATTTATGGCCGAGCTGAAAGATTTGCTGAAGACGAAAGAATCCCCAGAGCCACAAATGAAGGGAGTAGCCAAGCCCATGTAGGGGCCGGGTGCCCTCACCTGCCGGGCCGAGCGTGCTCGGCAGAGTGTGGAGCGCAGGGTCGTATCAAGGCATGGCTTCCAGCCATGCCGTTTTTCACGGGAAACACGATCAACGGCACGCCTGAAAGACGTGCCCCGATACAAACATTCTAATGACCCATACGATCACTCTGATTCCCGGCGACGGTATCGGCACAGAAGTCACCCAGGCCGTTGTGCGCATTCTCGAAGCCACCGGCTTGAAGTTCGAATGGGAAACCGTTTTGGCCGGAGCCGACGCCTACGAAAAATACAAGGAATACATCCCGAAAGCGTTGACGACTTCAATCGAGCGCACGCATGTCGCGCTCAAGGGGCCAATTACAACCCCAGTCGGCGGCGGCTTTGCCAGCATCAACGTTCAGTTACGCAAGCAGTTTGATCTTTATGCCAATTTCCGCCCAGTTCGCAACCTCCCGCACATTCCCACGCGATATCCAGACGTTGACCTCGTCATCGTGCGCGAGAACACCGAAAGCCTTTACTCCGGTCTGGAGCACGAAGTGGTGCCCGGCGTGGTCGAGAGTTTGAAGATCATCACCGAAAAAGCCTCGACCCGAATCGCGCGCTTCGCATTCGAGTACGCTCGCAAGAATCAGCGCAAGAAAGTCCACGCCATCCACAAAGCCAACATCATGAAGCTCTCGGATGGCTTGTTTTTGCGTTGCTCGCGCGGCGTTGCCAAGGAATTTCCCGAAGTCACCTATGCCGAGCACATAGTGGACAACGCCTGCATGCAGCTGGTCATGAATCCCTACCAGTACGACGTGCTGGTGATGGAGAATCTTTACGGCGACATTATTTCGGACTTGTGCGCAGGTCTGGTTGGCGGGCTGGGGCTTGTCCCCAGCGCGAACCTCGGTGACAACTGCGCCATCTTCGAGGCGGTCCACGGCTCCGCGCCGGATATCGCGGGAAAGAATCTTGCCAACCCAACCGCTCTGCTGCGCTCAGCCTTACTGATGCTGCGGCACATCGGCCAGCCCGAAGCTGCGCTCAAAATCCGCAACGCGCTGGAAAAGGTCTATCGCGACCACGAGAAGTTAACGAAAGACGTCGGCGGCAAGGCGGGAACAAAAGAGTTCGCAGACGAAGTGATTAAGGCGATGCAATAGCTTTTGGGGACACCGTGGAAGAGCGGCCATTTCATGGCCGCGCAGTCCGAAACACACCAGGCACGCGGCGCTGAAAGCGCCGCTCTTCCACCGCGGTGCCCACATTCCCGGTAGCGCAACCCGTCCCCTTTCGATTAACTCTGGACTGTCAGACTCAGAACAAAAACTTCAGCGCGAACTGCACCAGCCTCGGGTCCTGCGCCGCGGTTATGTGGTTATACAGTCCCGGAGTGCTGATGTCGCTATTCGGTATCCGATAGTTCGCATGGTTCAGGAAATTGAACAGTTCGGCCCGGAACTGAAGCTGCTTCCCTTCCGCGACACGGAAGGTCTTGAAGGCTGAGAAATCCCAATTGCGGTAAGCAGGCCCGATCACAATATTGCGGCCGGCAGTTCCAAACTGTTGCACTGGGGAATTCGGGTCCGGAGTAATTGGCTGAAACGCACTGGCATTGAACCAGGCATCCGTCGTATGCGGCCCAGCATTCGGATTCTGGCCAGGCACAAGATTTGGCCGATTGGCTGAGAAACCTGTGATCTCAGGAGCACTGCCCTGCACGGAAACGTCGTTGGAGTCGAAGACCGTAAACGGGGTTCCGCTCATGACAGTGGCGATCCCGTTCAGCTGCCATCCACCAAGCGCCTGTTGATACCAGCCGTGCGGCTGTTTAAAGAACGGCAGCTCCCACTGGTAGCTGAGGACGAAGCGGTGACGAGCGTCGAACAGCGAAAGACCGCGCTCAGCTGCAAGATTGAACGGATTCTGCGCCAGATCGTTTTCTCCAGCGACTGGCTGGGCCGCCGATCCGGTCATGTTGAACGATGACGCGTCGTCAATGTCTTTTGAGAACGTGTAGGACGCAAGGAAGGAAACTCCGTAACTGAATCGCTTGCGCAGACTGGTTTCAAGGGCGTTGTAGGAAGAACTGGCAATGCCTGCGATCAGGCCCATCGAAGAGTACACGCAGCTGTCCGGCGGATCGGCCAGGGTGCAACCGGAGTACAGGCGTCGCTGGTTAGCGTTCCCTGAGGTTGAAACTCCCGGCATATAAATCGCAGGATTGCCTTCGATGAAACGCGGGAGCTTGGTGCCCTTCGTGCCGACGTAGCCAATTTCAAAGAGTAAGTCCGATCCAAACGATCTCTGTACGTTCAAATCCCAGTCCTGCGTGTAAGGCAGAGGCAGGTTCGGCGTCACTGTCAGGTTGGTGAGTGGCTCGGCAAATTGGCCGGCGAGTGGCGGATTGCCGTTGAACGGATCGGAGAAATTAAAGAACGGCGGCGGCAAAGCACCTGGGTTGGGACCGATTTGAGGCGTCTGCAAATCGGGCGGCGCGCTGATTGGCGACTGCAATGGTCCCCCCTGGCCTGTGTAGTAGGGCTCGTAATAAATTCCGTACGCCGAAGTGACCAGCCATTTCGCGTTGCCAGTCGGGTCCCAGGCAACCCCAACCCGCGGAGCAAAACCTTTCTTAAACGTTGGAATCAAGCCTGCGGGCACTCCTTTGTCGCCGGGATACAGGAGTCCAACAGGTGCAGTGGGCACAACCGTTGACTGCCGTCCGGGGATGAACAGCGTTTGGCGATTGTGAATTTCCGTGTAAGGAAACGGCAGTTCGTAGCGCAAGCCGTAATTCAGAGTCAGGTGGCGATTTAGCTTGTACGTATCTTGCGCGTACCAGTTGAGCGCGTTCCCACGAATGCCTCGGCCGAAATCACCACGCCCTTGCAGGAACACCACCGGGCTTCCCCAGAGAAAACTGGCGAACGAGTCTGTAACCGGAAAGGGCACGAACACAAAGAACCCATTAGTGGCGATGCCCTGCAATGCGTTCACTTGCAGATGCTCGTAACCCGCGCCGAACTTGAGTTCATGCGCGCCACGTACCCAGCTCAGCGACCCAGAGTAGTCGAACGCGTTCTCATATGTGTTGCGTGGCCCGGTGATGGGATCGCCCACGCTCGAATATTGCGTCACCTGAATGAAAGGCGGTCCCGAGGCGAGGTCGAGGCTTGGCGAATATGTGAATCCGAGGCTCGAAAGAGGTGTGTGGTTAATGTGCTCGTCGAAGAGAAACTTATTTCGCAAATAGGAGAAACGCACATTTCCGATGACGGCAGGGGAAAACGTGTGCGTCTCTTGCGCCACGAAGTTCTGCGCGCGGTGATCTTCGCCGACGGGATAACCTGGAATGTTCGCGCCTGCGGTTGAGAGTGGGTCGAGCCGGTCGACGTTATTGAACATGTAGCGGAAGGTTAGGGTATCGGCCGGCGTCAGATAGTGGTCCACGCGTAGTCCAAATTGGTTGCGGTCGTCGCGTCGCGTTCCGGTGGAGAGAAATCCGTTTGTGCCGACGTCGGGCAGTGGAAACAGATTCAGCAGACTCACCGAGAACGGACTTTGAGCCATTGGATTTGCGGGATTAGGGGCTGGCATTTGGTTGAACGGATATGGTTGCTGCAGAAATATATTGAAGAGTTGATGGTTGATGTTATTACAAATTCCGCCAACGAACTGTTCAGTTCCTTGTTTGTTACTGCATAGCTGGCCAAAATCACCCTGACGTTCAGCCAATGAGGGAACTGCGGCGATAAAGCTATCGCCCTTACGGCTGCGGAAGCCTTCATAGAAGCCATAGAAGAAGGTCTTGTCGTGTCGCACCGGCCCGCCGATGCTCACTCCAAACTGATTTTGCTTCAGAGGCTCTGGCTCCGAATCAGGGAAACGCGTCGCGTCCAGCGCATCATTCCGGAAGAACTCCCAGGCCGCGCCGTGATAGTTGTTCGATCCCGACCGCGTAACGATGTTCGTGGTGGAGCCAAGGTTATGCCCGAATTCTGCGTTCGAGTTATGCGTAAGAATACGGAACTCTTGAATTGCATCGACAGGCGGCTCGAGTACGAAGCCTCCATCCACACCGTTAAAATTGTTGGCGCCATCAATCAGAAAGTTGTTCGACTCGGGTCGCTGACCATTCACCGAGTAGCCCTGCTGTTCGCGAAGCGAGCCCCCGGCTTCGAGCAGGCCTGCTGTAAGAGGCACAACTCCTGGCTGGAGCGTCCCCAACTGCGAGAAGTCACGCCCATTCAATGGCAGATCCAGAATCTCGCGCTCGTTGACGACTTTACCCAGGCTGGTGACGGTCGGCTGAATCAATTCAGCATCGGCGATGACCTGGACCTTCTCACCTCCTGAACCAACCGCAAGCTTGACGGTAACCGCTGCGGTCTCATTCACGTCGAGCGAGATGCCCTCTTGCAAATACGGTTGAAAACCTTTGGCTGACACTTCAATTTGATAATGCCCGACCGGGAGTTCCAGCAACAGAAAGTTTCCCGCGCGATCCGTTTCGGCAGTGCGCGTCAGTCCGGTTTCAACCTGCTTCGCGCTGACGGTCGCATTTGCGACCACCGCGCCAGTGGGATCGCTGACAGTCCCGCGAATGCTGCCTGTGATTTGTTGAGCGGATGCGGAAATGGCGCAAAACAGCGCTGCAACCACGAGAACTCTAGAAAAAATCATGCCCTCGTTCTCCTTGAGACCGGAATATTTTTGCTTCGCAAACCAAGGCGGAATCGGCCAGTAAACGGAGTGATCTTGCCCGCACGAAAGTTAAACGATTATTCGGGAGGCTTCGTGACCGGGCAATAATGTGAAAGTAGTAGGAAGGGACCTGTTGGATTTTTTTCTACTATTGCGTTGCTTCCTGAGCTGAATTAGTTTGCGACGATCCGGCTTCGGCCGTTGCATGGGATGAGTGCGCCCATAACATCAGATACCAGCGCGAAGTCGCTTCCCGGCTTTCACCGGCAACTCGGGCTGGCCTCGGCCACCGCTGCGGTTGCGGGTGAGTCGATCGCGGTCGGCATCTTTCTGACTCCCGCTGGAATGGCCAAGTCGCTGGGATCACCCTTCTGGCTTCTTATCGTGTGGATGACGATTGGGGTGCTTGCCGTGTGCGGCGCGCTCTGTTACGGCGAACTGGCGGCGCGTTTTCCTCGTGATGGTGGCATCTACGTCTACCTGCTCGAGACCTGCGGACGCCGGGTCGCGTTCCTCTATGGATGGATGTGCTTGCTGGTGCTCGACCCTGGACTCACCGCCGCGCTGGCGGTTGGTCTCGCCGGTTATGTTGCTTACATCTTTCCTGCTTCCGAGATCGCAATCAAGTTGATCGCAATCTCCGTTATTTGGGCGCTCTGCCTCTTGAACATTCTGAGCATCCGCGTGAGCGCCGGATTCCTTCGTTGGACCACCTGGCTCAAGCTTGGGCTGCTGGCATTTCTCGTAGTGTGGGCCATTGCGTTTCGTCTGGGATCATGGTCGAACTTCACGCCTTTCATCTCTCAGCGCCCGGGTTCTCTCCCGCTCGGCCCAGCTCTCGGCATCGCCATGGTCGGCGCATTCTTCTCCTTCGGAGGCTGGTGGGACGTGAGCAAGATCGCCGGTGAAGTCCGCGATCCCGGTCGCAACCTGCCACGGGCGATGCTGCTCGGCACCCTCATCGTCACCCTGGTTTACGTTTTGGTGAGCGCCGTGTTCCTGTATCTTGTGCCGCTGCAAAACGTCACCTCCGATAAAACTTTCGTCGCGCAGGCCGGAGCGATTTTGTTCGGTCAGGCAGGTGGAAACGTCTTCGCTGCGATCGCTTCCATCTGCGTGCTTGGAGGTCTGGCCGCGTTTATGATGTCGGCTCCGCGGGTTTACTACGCCATGGCCCAGGATGGTCTCTTTCTGCACAGCATCGCCCGCATACACCCGCGTTTCGGCACGCCGATTTACGCGATTTTGATTCAGGGATTCGTCGCGTCCGCGTTGGCCGTTGCCGGCAGCTTCGAGAAAATCATCGCCTACTTCATCTTTGTTGCCGTCGTCTTTCTTACCCTTACCGGCGCAGGCCTTTTTGTTATAAGGTCACGCGATTCGGAAGCCGTGCCCGGGTTCCTGACCCCCTGGTATCCGCTTCCGCTCGCAGTATTTCTGGTACTGATGTCGTTGCTTTTGGTGCTCCTGGGTTTGCATAGCCCACAGCAGGCAATACTGGGATCGCTAGTAGTATTGGCAGGACTGCCGGTCTATTCGGTCTTTCGCCGCAAACTGGGGATACCCCAGTCGGAATACGTACTCACCAGAGACGACATTTTGAAGAGACTCGATTTTCGACCATGAAGAATCAGAAAAAGAAGCGGCTCAAATCTACCGGGAAGGCAGATGCGCCCAGGGCTGCCACAAAGATCAGGATCATCGAAGACGCCGAAGCCACCGGCGATGTGGCTGCCGCCTACGATTTCTGGCGAGCCGGCTCTGGCCGGAACAAGGTTCCCGGCATCATCAAGTGCTTCGGCGCACGTCCCGATTTCCTGCGCCAGGTGATTCAGTTCTCCAATACGGTCCATTTTTCCGAAGGTCATCTCTCGCGCCGCCACAAGGAGATGATCGCCAGCCACGTCTCCTATCTGAACCGGTGCCCATATTGACTGGACAGCCACGCCTACTTCCTGCGTGTTCAGGGAGCAAACGATCAATGCGTTGACGCAATCCTCGAAGGCAAGCTCGATGAGGCCGGCCTGACCGAGCCTGAACGCGCCCTGCTCGATTATGCGGAATTGATTACTCGTGCCGCCTACAAGTCAACGCATGAGGACGTAGAAAAGCTGCGTAAAGCGGGCTGGAAAGAAGAGCAGATCGCGGAAGCGGTTTACGTAATCGCAATGTTCGCGTTCTTCAATCGCGTGGCCGACGCGTTTGGCGTTCCGTCCCAGAACTACTTGTCGACCGGGAAGTTGACTCCGTGAATCCGAGCATGATGCTTTTACGCCGCAGATCCTGTTCCAGGTAACTCTTTCGCACTGACATCTTTGGTCAATTTCTCGATTTCTGTTTGTAACCACTCTTGCACCGCGCTTTCAATCTCCTTAATCGGGGCAGTGCTATACAAACTGTCGAGATCCTCGCCCAGTTTATTGAGCGGTATGTGCCTGCAAGGAATGGCTTTGTTCCTGTCCCGCTCCGCGACGAAATCCAACAGTACGCATGGCGAGGTGCCGCACTTGCCGCCTGGGTCCTTGGCGCAAATCGGCGAGTCTTCGAAGATCAAGGGCTGCCTCCAGCCCATACCAATTCGGTAGCCTCCGTGCTCGAGGAATTCCAATTCCCTGCGCAGCGCATTGAGCTTACTGGATGAATCCATAGCGCTCCCTCCTTTGGTGCCAAACCGCAGCGTGCTTTCGCAGCAACCAGCAATGGACAGGGTCTCCCTTTTCTCGGCCTGCCGTGCTGCGATACGGACTCCACCGCTGCTGGCGGGTTGAATTGTGAGGCGCTGGTCGCATTCCGCACACAGCCAAAAATGGCGAACACTGACGGGAAGTGAGGCCTCGTCGATGCCACTCAGTCTCTGAAACCCGGGACGGTATCTGACCAGAAACAGCTTCCCTTCATTGAAATAGGTAAATCTCTTGCCGCATGCGGGATTTGCGCATTTCGTAACCACGGTGGAACCTGGTGAACACAGATTTCGGTGCATACAGGATTACGCGATCTTTCAGAAACGTCAGTGCCTGCAATCAAGTGGCGCAGTGACACAAATCACAATCTGGGGGATCTTTGGCAGGCAGGGGAAGCAGAGTGCAGCCGGAAGGAAAGGGCTGAAACAAAAAAAGGGCGGCGCATGCCGCCCTTGGAATTCTGAGGATTAACTCACAACATATCTACGCTTTCCACGTGGATTGACTCTCCACTGACGTGGCCTTTAACGGCAACGTGGTGGCCTTCGTGGCCGGTCAGTTTGTCCGGATTATCTACAGCCAGCACTTTCTGATCACCATCAGTGACGACGACCAGCTTGGCGCCACCCTGGACGCACTTCTTCGTGCATTCTGCGGCCTTTTCATTCGCGCCTTTGGCGCCGCACTTCGAGTCAGACACGTAGCCCTTCACCGTGGTGGCTTCGTCAGCTGCGAAGGAAAGGCTGGTCACCACGAACAGGGCAACCGCAAGGGCAAGACAAAAAACCAACAGCTTCTTCATGGCGAATATCTCCTCAATTTTTGGCGGCACGGCCGCGATTGACAGCGCTCCGGAGTTCCTCCTGCACGAACGCCAGGAAAATCGCAAAACAGGTTTACTCCGACGAACGACGGCGAAACTATACCACAAACAAAACTTGAAGTTGTTGCGGCTGGTCACTTGCTGGCGGTGCGGGTTGCGGGAGCCTGAGAGGCTGGCGGCGGAGGAGAAACGTATATCACCTCTCCGGGCCGCGCGTAATGAAACTGCTCCCTCGCCTCTTTCTCGATACGTTGCGGATCATTCTTCAACTGGTCGATCTGGCTGGAATACGCCGCATTGTCCTTCTGCAATTGTTGAATCTGTTTCTGCAAGTTCTGGTATTCACTCCGTTTAGTGCGATACACAATCATGCCGTTGCTGGCAAACACCACGTGCGCGAACAGCCAGATGGCAAGCAGCGATACGGCTGCAGTCGCGATCCGAGTCCTCAACGAATACAGCGTCTGAAGAAAAGGCTCAAGGCGGCCCCGAATTCGCGTAGCAATCGCCTCCGCTTGATCAGCACCCTGCGCCAGGGTGCGTAATCTCGCTTCCGGAGACGGCACGATTCGAATTTTGGGAACGTTCAACCGAAAATCCATTTGCCCGCCGTACTCACAGCCCTGAGGGACTGCAACCACGTAACTTTTCAGTAAACTTCCCCGCCGTTCTTGCGTCAAGCGGAACTTCTCGTGCTACTGGCAAGAGGAATCAACTTGGCAAACTAGCTAGTTGAGCAATCACCCAACGTTGACATTCAGAACCAAGCCTTGCCAACATCGATTAAATCCATATGACTGACAAACTGCTCATCCTCACCACCACCGGCTCTGAATCCGAAGCCAAGAAGATTGCTGAGATGCTGGTCGAGCGTCGCCTGGCAGCCTGCGTGAATGTAATTCCGCGGATGCATTCCGTTTATCGCTGGAAGGACAAGGTGGAGAGCGCAGAAGAATTCTTGTTATTGATCAAGACCGGAAAGGAAAACGAATCGGCCGTGCAGGCCGCGATTCGCGAACTGCATTCGTACGACCTGCCAGAATGTATTTCGATTCCGATCAACGGCGGAAGCGCCGAGTATTTGAACTGGATCACGGAATCACTGTAGAGACGTTGCAAGCAACGTCTCTACACTTTCTTAATCTCTATGGTGATGGAGAATGCGCCGGTCAGCACGCCGCTCTGTGCGCCTTTCGCCTGATAGTTGCTGAACATTCGAGCGCGCGCTTTACAAGCTTTTACCCTTCGTTGACCACTCTTTACCCGCCTTCAGCAACTTGGCGCAATTTCCGCCGCATCAGTGCCGGTATAGCAACCAACAACTAAATCACCTCAGGAGCGCAATGTGACTCGATGGAAGCTTGCACCCCGTGTCGTTGGAGTGTGTCTCTTAAGCGCAGTTCTCACCAGTACAGGTTGTGGTTCCAGCAATGCAAATGTTCGTTTAGTAAATGCCATGACCGGAACATCGAGTATCGACATGCTGCTGGATAACAAGAGCACCATCAGCGGGATCTCTTACGGAACGGCTTCCGGCTACGTAAAAGTTGGGGGCGGTTCTCACAATTTGATTGTGGAGATCACCGGAAACTCGAGCCCTATTATCAATCAGACCTCCAGCTTATCGGGAGATACCACAGTGGTGGCGACCGATTCGAGCGCCATGGTGCTCACCGACGATAACTCTGCGCCATCCTCAGGGAACATCAAGATTCGTGTGATCAATGCGTCGCCATCGCTGGGCAGCGTGGATGTTTATGTCGTCGCGTTCGGTACTCAGTTGGACAACAATTTTCAGAGTTGACCACCAACACACAGTCATTCTCAGCCAGTCAGATACGCACGGTTGTTGCCCTCGACAACCAGAGCGGTGGCTTTACTACGTCAACAC
>JBKPSP010000018.1:0-5011 GCA_046735175.1 Acidobacteriota bacterium | reverse complement strand
CAGACGATGCCTACGAAGACGAGCAAGAGGATCAGCCATTTGCGAGATGTGGATATTTTTGACGCTTGGCCCACAATCAGAAATCATCCACCTGCCTTCTTCGGTTTGATCGTATGATTCGCGAACTCCGCATCCATTAGCGGCTCAGAACTCTTGCCTCGCGCTATAATTCCCCCACTCATGTCCTTCGCCAGGACACCTCACTCGGGCCTTACAAGATCATTGCGCTTATCGGCTCCGGCGGTATGGGAGAAGTTTATCGCGCGCGCGACACTCGCCTGCTGCGCGACGTGGCGCTGAAGATTCTGCCGGCTTCGTTCACCAACGATCCTGACCGCCTGCGGCGCTTCGAGCAGGAGGCGCGGGTGGTGGCGGCGCTGAACCATCCCAATATTGTTTCGGTGTATGACGTCGGCGCGGCCGAGGGCGTGCACTACATCGTCTCCGAGTTGCTCGAAGGCGAAACGCTGCGCCAGCGGATCACGCCCACGGGTATGCCTGCGCGGCGGGCAATCGAGCTTGCTGTACAACTGGCGAACGGGCTGGCGGCGGCGCACGAGCAGGGCATTGTGCATCGCGACCTGAAGCCGGAGAACCTTTTCATCACCCGTTCAGGCCGGCTGAAGATCCTCGACTTTGGCCTGGCCAAGCTGCGTCGCGAGCGAAACGTTGACGAAACCGTAGGATCGCAGACGGCGGCGCACACGGAAGTCGGCCAGGTGCTGGGAACTGCAGGCTACATGTCTCCAGAGCAGGTAAAGGGCGAGCCAGCCGACCATCGCTCTGACATTTTCAGCTTCGGCAGCATTCTTTACGAGATGTTGAACGGCCAGCGGGCATTCAAGCGCAACACCAGCGCCGAAACTATGACCGCCATCCTGAACGAAGAGCCGCCGGAGTTTTCGATCAAAACTGGCGTTATCGCTCCCGCGCTCGAGCGCATCGTGCGCCACTGCATGGAGAAGCAGCCGGGCCAGCGCTTCCAGTCTGCACACGATATCGCATTCGACCTCGAATCCCTTTCCGGGATTTCGAGCACCTCAGCAACACCGGCTGCGGCAAAGCAGAACAAGTGGCTGCGTCCTGCGCTGACCGCGTTGGTCCTTCTTGCCGCCGGCCTCGCGCTGGGTGCCTACCTCAAGCCGAGCGCGCCAGACGTTCATCCCAAGCTACATCGCATAACGTTCCGGCGAGGAACGATCTGGAACGCTCGCTTCACGCCTGACGGCAACCTGATCTATGGCGCCGCCTGGGATGGCCAACCAATCGAGCTTTACGCCGCGCAGAATGGAAGCACGGAATCGCGACCGCTGGGAGCGGCTGCTACCGGCGTGTACGCCGTCTCCAGTTCCGGAGAATTATTGGTCGCAAGCAATTTTCAACCTGAAGGGTTTGAGTCCTCGGGCATGTTGGGGCGCGCGCCCGTCGGCGGGGGCGCGCCTCGCCCGATCGCCGATGGAGTCGAGTACGCCGACTGGTCCCCCGATGGCTCCGGCATGGCCATTGTGCGCCGGGTTGACGGCAAGGACCGCCTCGAATTTCCAATGGGAAAGGTCTTGTACGAAACTGCGGGTTGGGTCAGCCATCCGCGAATATCACGCGATGGAAAAAGCATCGCCTTTATTGACCATCCCTTTGAGCGTGACGATGCCGGGTCCATCGCAACCGTTGATCTCGGGGGCAGCAAGAAAACACTCAGCGAGCAGTTTGTCAGCGCGCAGGGACTGGCATGGTCAGTGGGAGGAAATGAGGTCTGGTACACAGCCACGACTTCCGGATCGAGCCGGGAATTGCGCGCGGTCTCGCTCGCAGGAAAAGAACGGCTGGTTTACCTCGGGACGGGCACGCTGACTCTGCATGACATCTCGAAAGATGGTCGAGTGCTTTTCTCCCGCGACGACCTGCGCGCGGGGATGATCGCTTTGGCCCCGGGAGATAAGAAAGAGCGTGACCTGAGCTGGCATGACTGGACGGTCCCCCGCGACCTGAGCAACGACGGAAAGCTGATCTCGTTTGATGAAACAGGCGAAGCAGGCGGCGAAACGGGAGCGCTGTACGTGCGCGGTAGCGATGGCTCACCGGCTGTGCGACTCGGAGAAGGGCGATCACCAACTCTTTCTTCGGATGGGAAATGGGTGCTAGCTCGAGCTCCGGGTGCCCGACATGAATTGCTGCAACTGCCGACTGGCGCGGGAGAATCGCGGACGATCTCCACTGGAGACGTTCTGGCGCAGTACGCGTACTTCTTTCCTGATGGACGTCATTTGCTCGAAGTCGGCAACACCGAAGGGCACGGCCTGAGGCTTTGGATTCAGGACAGCCAGGGAGGCTCTCCGCAGCCGATCAGTCCTGAAGGTGCGATGGTCAGACGGCGGCAAGATATTTCTCCGGATGGGAAGCTCATTGTCGCTCGTGATCCCGAGGGCAAGATTTCGGTTTATCCAGTCGCGGGCGGCAAGGTGATTCAGGTTCCCAAGGTTGAGCCGGGCGAAGAGCCAGTGCAATGGACGCCGGACGGCAAGGGAGTGATCGTTGGACGTCGCGAAGTCCCGGCGCGGACGTTCATCATTAACCTCACTTCCGGCGAGAGGAAGCTGATGCAGTCGTTCATGCCCGCAGATCCGACCGGCCTATTTGGCAACGCAAGCCCGAATTTTTCGACTGATCTGAAAAGCTACGTCTATTCCTATCAGCGGATTACCTCAGACCTGTACGTGGTGGATGGGCTGAAGTAAAAACCTTTAACCACCGAGATCGCAGAGGTTGCGCAAAAAGCGCAGAGAAGAACGAGCCACGGATCAACACGGATTTCACGGATTTCTGTTTTTTGATCCGTGTCAATCCGCGTAAATCCGTGGCGAAGATTTTGGTTTTCTCAGCGCACTCGGCGCACTCTGCAGTTAGAAGCTTTTCGCCGCCAGCTTCCCGCGTTCATCCTTCTGCACGTAGGCCCAGGGGATCTCCGGATCATGGGTAAACATCATCAGCCAGTTTTCGGGAAGCGCCCGCGAGTAGTAGCGCTTACGGCTCTCGATGGTTTCGAGCGGATACAGATCAAACGACATGCCCCAGTTCACCTCGAGATGGGCGCTCGTAGGAATGAGATCGGAGATGTAGCAGGCCGTCTTGCCGCCGCTCTGGATGATGATCGCCTGCATGTCACGCGTGTGGCCAGGGAAGACCTCGACGGAAATTCCGGGAACGATCTCCTGATTGCCTCTCAGCAGCTTCATCTGCCCGCTTTCGACCAACGGATCGTAATTCTCGTGCAGGTAACTCACCGAATCGCGCTGGCCTTCGTGCGCGTGCTTCCACTCGCCTTCCTGCACGTAGTAAGTAGCCTTGGGAAATGTCGGCGCAATTGCGCCGTTGTGGCGAATTGTGTTCCATCCGCAGTGGTCGAAGTGCAGGTGCGAGTTGATGACGATATCAATGTCGTCAGGAGCAAGCCCAACCGCGCTGAGCTGGTCGAGCAGTTCAGCGGGCTGGCCGTAGATGGCGATCATCTTCTCTGACAGCTTGTTGCCAACTCCGGTCTCGATCAGGATATTCTTTTCGCCAGTGCGGACCAGCACCGAGTTCAGCCCCACCCACACGAGGTTCTTTTCATCCGCCGCAAGCTTTTTCGACCACAGGACCTTGGGGACAACCCCGAACAGCGCACCGCCGTCCAGCGGGTAAAGCCCGTCGGAGAGCGCGGTGAGTTCGAAATCGCCAATGGTGCATCGGATCGGGTCATCGGGTGATCGGGCCATCGGGCGATTTTAAATCACCCGATCACCCGATGATCCGATCGCCCGATTTTGCCAAAACCTGGCGTGCTAAAATCAAACCATACCCCTGATGTCCCCTGAAATTGAGCACTTAATCTCGCTGCAGCGCACGGACCGCGAAATCCAGCGCCTGAAGGCCGAAATCGCGGAACTCCCTAAACGCGTTGCCGTAATCGAACAAAAATTGGCAGGCACGAAAGCGGCGCTTGAAAAAGCCAAGGCGTCGGTGAAGGGCGACGAAGCCGCGCGCAAGAAGTACGAAAGTGCGATTCAGGACCTCCGCGGCAAGATCACGAAATATCGCGACCAGTCGCTCGACGTCAAAACCAACGAGCAGTACAAGGCCTTAATGCACGAGATCCAGTTCGCCGAGCAGGAAATCAGCGCGAACGAGGACAAGATTCTCGAGCTGATGGTCAACGCCGAGGCCCGCGAAAAAGAAGTCAAGGCTGCGGAAGCCGAGCTGAAGGAAGAAACTGCGGAGATCGAGAAGGAAAAGGTCGTCGCCCGCGAGCGCACCGCGCAGGACGAAAAAGAGCTCGCCGAGTGGACCGCAAAACGCGATGCCGCACGAGGGGCGGTCGATCCGGACTTGCTGCGGCATTACGAGCGCGTTTCGAAGTTTCGCGGATCGGGCATTGCCGAGGTGCTCGACCACAAATGCACGGGATGCTCGGTGGTGCTGCGTCCGCAAACTTACAACGAAGTTCGCAACGGCAAGCTGATCTATTGCGACTCCTGCCAGCGCATTCTTTACTACGATCCTTCGAAGGAGAAGCCGGCCGCAGCCGAGGAAAAAGCGCATCGCCGCCGGCACCACCCGAAAATTGATGCCAGTCACGCCTGGTACTATCGCGCTGAGTACGGCAACGACGGCGAAGTTTTTCTCGCCTACTCCAACGCTGACGGTGCCTCCAGCCGGCGAATCTACGACTTTGCCACCGGCCGCAGGCTCGGCGACATCCTCATTCGCGATGGTGCTTACCGCCAGGCCTTCCCCGAAGAGCTGAACGATACGATTCGCCTGAATGGCACCTGGACCGACGCCGATCAGGATGAATGGGGCGACGAGCTGCCCACTCACGTGCTCGATCTGCTGCAACGCGATTTGGACCTGGCCCGCGCGGAGATGGCAACCCATCACGCGAAGGAAGCAGCACAACCAAGTACAGTAGCAAGCTAACAGCTTCCCTGTTTTCCTTCGTGCACCTTAGTGCTCTTGGTGGTCAACTTAAAAC